>DJYD01000064.1 GCA_002449955.1 Lachnospiraceae bacterium UBA6987 | reverse complement strand
CGAAGTAGTCGCGCTGCGCCTGCAACAGGTTCGCGGGCAGGTTCGCGGTGGTGTAGCCGTCGAACCAGGCGAGGGCCGAGCTGAACGTAGGCATGGGGATGCCGGCCTTGATACCGTAGGAAACGACCTCACGCCAGGCGCCTGTGAGGGACACCATGACATCGTGGAAATAATCATCCATCAGCAGGTTTTCAAGCTCCGGATCCTTGTCGTAGGCTTCCTTGATCTTGCCGAGGAACCTGCTGCGGATGATGCAGCCGCCGCGCCACATTAAGGCGATGCCGCCGTAATTTAAGTTCCAGCCGTAGGTCTTCGCCGCCGAGCGCATCAGGCTGTAGCCCTGCGCATAGGAAACGATCTTGCTTGCGTACAGCGCCTTGCGGATGCTTTCGATAAACGCCGCCTTGTCGCCGGTAAACGCCGGGATCGTCCTCGGGAAGCGGGCTGCCGCTTTCACGCGCTCGTCCTTCATGGCGCTCAGGCATCTGGCAAAAACGGCTTCGGTGATCAGCGTGAGCGGCACCGCTTCATCGAGCGCCGCGATGCCGGTCCACTTGCCGGTCCCCTTCTGGCCCGCGCGGTCCAGGATATGCTCCACGGTAGTCTCGCCGTTTTCATCCTTGTAGCCGAGGATGTCGCGGGTGATCTGGATCAGATAGCTGTCAAGCTCGGTCTCGTTCCAGGCCGCGAAGATCTCGTGCAGTTCCGCAGAGGAAAGGCCGAGGCCGTCGCGCATGAGCTGGTACGCTTCGCAGATCAGCTGCATATCGCCGTATTCGATGCCGTTGTGCACCATCTTCACAAAGTGACCGGCGCCGTTTTCGCCCACGTAATCGCAGCAGGGGGAGCCGTCCTCCACCTTGGCGCAGATGGTCTGGAAGATGGGTCTGACCGCTTCCCAGGCCTTCCGCGAGCCGCCCGGCATCATGCTGGGGCCGTGAAGGGCGCCCTCTTCGCCGCCGGAAACACCGCAGCCCATATATAACAGGCCCTTTTCCTCCACGTATTTCGCGCGGCGGATGGTATCCGGGAAGTGGCTGTTGCCGCCGTCGATGATGATGTCACCGGGTTCAAGCACGGCTAAAAGTTTTTCAATGAAATCGTCGACCGCCTGTCCGGCCTTGACCATTAAAAAGACCTTGCGAGGGACGGAAAGAGCGTCTTTCAGCTCTTCGAGGCTGCGGCAGCCGATGATATTCTTCCCTGCTGCGCGGCCGTTCACAAATTTTTCGACCTTCTCGACCGTGCGGTTGTACACCGCGACGGTGAAGCCCTTCGATTCCATATTCATGACCAGGTTTTCGCCCATGACGGCAAGTCCGATGAGTCCGATATCTGCTTTTTTCATCTTTATCTCCTTTTTATCTCTGCACTCTGGCATTGCCGGCGTAGATATCCCATACCTGCTTTTCATCGGCAGGTTCCGCGTAATCGTTCAGGCTCGAGGCCGCAAGCACGCCGCTTGCCCAGCCGAACTGCAGCCATTTTTCCGGCTCCCAGCCCGCGAGTACACCGTAGAGCAGGCCGCCGGAGAAGCCGTCGCCGCCGCCGATGCGATCCATGACCGGGATCGGTCTCGGCTCTTCCACATACCATCTGCCGTCTGCCCACAGGATCGCGCCCCAGAGGTGTTCGTTCGCGGAAACGACCTGGCGCAGCGTCGTTGCATAGGCCTTCGCATTCGGATATTTCTCACGAACCTGATCGATCATGCCCTTGAAGCTCTCGATCTTCGCGGACAGGTCTTTTCCGCCCGCTTCCGGTCCCTTGAAGCCGAGGCAGAGCTGGAAATCTTCCTCGTTGCCCACAAGGATGTCCGCCGCCTGTGCGATGCGGTGGAAGGCTTCGCGGAGTTCTTCCTCGCGGCCCTTCCAGAAGGTCGCGCGGTAGTTCAGATCGAAGCTGATCAGCGTCCCGTGCGCCTTAGCCGCTTCCGCCACCTTCAGGCAGCATTCCGTGGTCTCGGGGCTTATGGCCGCGATCAGGCCGGACAGATGCAGGATGCCGATCCCCTCCTGTCCGAAGATCTTTTCCAGATCGAAATCATCCGCTGTAAGCGTTCTTCCGATCTCACCGGCGCGGTCGTTCCACACTCTGGGCGCGCGCAGGCCGAAGCCGGAATCGGCGATATTGAACTGATGACGGTAGCCCCAGGGTCCGCCCTGCGGGACTTCTTTTCCCGTGTAGGCGATGTTCCGGGCTCTCAGCTGAGCCTTGATAAAGGCTGCGACCGGGCTTCCTTCCACGAACTTCGTCATGGCGAGGCATTCTTTGCCGAGGCTCGAGGCCACATTCAGCACGTTGGTCTCGGCGCTGGTCGCCTGCATCATAAAGCGCTGGCTGTTTTGGACCGCCATGCGGTCTTCCGGGGTGATGCGGACCCCCATGCTGGTCACACAAGCGATTGCATAGCGGGCATCGGAGCGAACGGACATATTCATAAGAGTTCTCCTTATTCAGCTTATTCTATGCCCCATTATACACGATTGTTTTTACAATAGAATTGCATAAATAAGCGAAGCGCATTGTATTTTCACGCATTTTTTGGTAGACTGGTATCGGAGGTGCCTATGAACGAGCTTTTTTCCTTTCGGGAGGGCAGTTTGTACTGCCATCGCTCCCTTGATGAAGACCCGAGACCCGAAGATTTCCCCGTCCACGCCCACGAAACGCCTGAGATCTATCTTTTCCTTTCCGGAAGCGGCGAGTATCTTGTAGAGGGAAGCCGCTATCCCCTTTCTCCGGGGGATCTTTTTCTGATGCGTCCCGCGGAGACCCACAAGCTCCTGATCGCGGGCGGCAAGCCCTACCTGCGCATAGCCGTCCACTTTCCCGCCGATCAGTTTGCTTCACTGGACCCTGAAGGCAGGCTGCTGCGGCCCTTTTACGACCGCCCGCTCGGGGTCCGGAACCATTATCCCGCGGCGCAGTATCCGGCGCTTTCCCGCATCCTGCAGGAGCTTTCGCCTGCGCCCGGCTGCGAAAGACTGATGATCCTCTCGCGGGTCCTCGTGCTCCTTTCCGAGATCTCCGCACTCTGGTCGGATGAAAAAGAGACCGTTGCCGAAGGCTCTGCTCCGGAACTGGTCTCTTATGTGAACCGTCATTTGTTCGAACCGCTTTCCCTCGGCGGCATCAGCCGCACCTTTTCCTTAAGCACCTCGCAGGTCAGCCGGCTTTTCAAGGAAGCAACCGGTACCTCGCTCTGGGACTACGTGAGCATGAAGCGCCTGCTGTCCGCAAGGGCAAGGCTCCTGCGGGGCGACAGTGCTCAGGCAGCGTGCCTTGCCTGCGGCTTTTCCGATTATTCGGCCTTTTACCGCGCCTACCGGAAGCGCTTCGGCTGTGCGCCGAGCGACGACAGATAAGCCGGTGCGCACCCGGCGCGGAAAGCCGTATCAGCCCTCGGTCTCCTGTCTACTTTTCCGGTGCGAAGCTGCCAAGGAAAGCAAGGCTCTTTTTCGGCATTCTTTCCTGCGTGCCACGGTCGACGGCGATGAGGCCGAAGGTCATGCTGAAGCCCTTCTGCCACTCGAAATTATCCATCAGGCTCCAGTAAAAATAGCCTTTTAACGGGATGCCCTCCTCAAGGCATGCCCTGGTGCCGTCAAGCGCCCGGCGCAGAAAGACCACCCGTCTTTCGTCATCGCTTACGGCGACGCCGTTCTCGGTCACGATAAGGTCTCCCTTAAACTCCTCATGCACGCGGCGGATCACATGAGCGAGTGCTTCCGGATAGAATTCGTAATCCATCTGCGTGAGCTCCGCTCCCTCCGGCGCCGGAAGCTGTCCCTCGGGGCCGTACTCCGTGCGGGTATAGTTCTGCACGCCGAGGAAATCATCGTCCTCGATATACGGCAGATAGTGGGTGAATTCCTCCTGCCAGGCCGCCTCCGCGAAGGCCTCGCCGCCCGGTCCCCACTGAAGATCGTGGAGCGACAGGGTGAGCCCGACCTTGATCTTTGGAAAGCGCTTCCTGATCACGGCTTTTGCGGCCTGATGCGCGCGCATCACCAGCTTATCGCCTTCCTCCGTGCGGGCACTGACAAAGACCTGAGGGGTCGGCGTCCCGAAGACCTGCGCGTTTTCCATGGCCGCGTACTTCATATTCTCCATCATCTTCTCAAAATTCATGCCGACCTGCACGTTGCCCTCGGCGGCCTTCCCCGCCTGGGCGGCTTTTTTTGCCTGTTCGGCCATCAGCCTGAAGCGCTTCGCGATCGCAGCCAGCTGGAGCCCCATGTTCGCTTCGTTGATCGTGCAGATATAGTTCAGTTCGTCTCCGAGCTTTTCCGTGATATAGTCCGTGTAGCGCGCAAAATCCTCCACGGTGCTTTCCGCTTCCCAGCCGCCCTTCCGGATCAGCCAGGCCGGGGAGGTAAAATGATGGAGCGTCACCACCGGCTCCACGCCGTTTTCGCGGCAGAAGCGGATCACCTTCCGGTAGTGTTCAGCCTCTTTCTCATCAAATCTTCCTTCTTCCGGCTCGATGCGGGCCCACTCCACGGAAAAACGGTAGGCATTCAGCCCGGCCTCCTTTAACAGCCTGATATCTTCCTCATAGCGGTGATAATGGTCGCAGGCCTCCCCGCTCGGTTCGGCAAAGCTCGTGTGAGGCAGGTGTTCCTGCGCCCAGTAATCGCTGTGGATATTGTTTCCTTCCACCTGATGTGCCGCCGTTGCGGCGCCGATCATAAAACCCTTCGGAAATCTCATTTTCTCATCCTTTCAGTCAAGCGGCACGGCCTTGCCCTCGGTAATGCCGTTTTCGTTGAACGCGTCCACCCGCACATAATATTTTCTTCCCTTGATAAGCGCGCCGATGCGCTGCGTTCCAGCCGTAAAGACCATGACGCTGTGGTAGAGCTTGTCCGAAGCTGAGCCGAACAGAATATTGTAACCGAGGACATCCGTCCGCGTCTTGAGGGTGACCTCCATGTCAAGATCGCCCGTCCTGACCGCCTCAAAGTCCGGAACTGCCGGGGCCTTTCCGTCTCCGAAGCCGAAAACGCGGAGCCCGGAAACGCAGGGAGCCTGACCGTAGGGAAGCTCCATCTCCTTCAGACGCAGAAACTTAAGGGAAAGCCCTTCTTCAAAGACCGTAAAGTCGTGGGAAAGATCGGTCTCGGCCTGCCGTTTGTCAACGAGCACCTTCCAGTTTTCACCGTCCGCACTCCCTTCCAGAAGATAGCGGGTACGGGTGTCCGCTTCCTCGATGTAGCGTGCCTGGGAGCCCGGACGGATCTGGCCGGGACAGGGAATATCCAGGGCGTCATCCGCAAAATTGATCTGTACCGCGTGAACGTCATAGCATTTTCCGAGGTCGAGCGTCAGGCATTCCCGAGGACCTGCTGCCCCGGCCTTCCACCAGGTCTGAACGTTTTCTTCCACCGCCTTTTCCGGCTCGTGACCGGGGATAAAGGACGTGGCCTGCACCTTTTTGCCTGCGCTTAAGAGCATGAAGGCGGGGCCCCTGAAGGGATCCTGCGGGCCGTCCGTCATTTCATGGGGCCAGTCTCCGTAGCTCTGGCAGCAGAACAGCTCGCCGTCCTTATCGAAGCCGGCCGGCCACAGCCCCACACGGCGCTCAAAGTCATGGTTTTTCGAGATGCGCATCGTGGCGGTGTGCCACCAGTTCCCATGGGTGTCCTGCATGGTCGAGCCGTGCCCCGCGCCGGGCAGAAAGCCGCCCGGTCTGTAAGAATAGGGATTGTTTTCCGCAAGGCGGAAGGGACCGAGCGGGTGCTCGGAGACGTAGACGCCGTCCGAATAGGTATTGTACTGAGTGCCGGGCGCAGCATACTGAAGGTAGTATTTCCCCTCGTGCTTGTCCATCCAGGCCCCTTCGATAAACGGTTTGTTCGTGAACATTCCCCGGATAAGCGGCTTCACGTTCTCCGGAAGGAACTGCTCCGGAATGCCCTGAGCCTTCACGAACGCCTGATATTTCGCCTCCACTTCTTCTTCCGAGGCAGGAAACAGACTGTTGTTCTCGCCCACGCGCTCATAACCGATCTCGAACGGGCGTCCTTCGATCAGCGCCGTCTTTTCCCTCTTCGGCAGCATCGTTTCTGGATCCAGCTCCACGCCGTAGATGGGCATCGCATTCGAGCAGCCCCAGTAAAAGTACACTCTTCCGTCCGTATCAATGAAAAGGTTCGGGTCCCAGAAAGGAAAATTCCCCTCGATCTTCTCATATGGTCCGTTCAGGATATCCTTCGTCCGGTAGCGGTCGCAGTTTTCCTCCCGGCGGGAAGCGCAGAAATACACATAGCCGTTCATGACCCGCACGTCCGGAGCATAATCATACAGAGGAAGCTCTTTCGGAAGCCTGTGGTTTTCCCAGGTGACCAGATCGTCGCTGACCCAGACGCCGAGCGTCATGGAGGCAAAGAGATAGTACCTGCCCTCAAAACAGATCAGTGAAGGATCCGCGGCTTCCCGGCAGATCTTCAGCTTTCCGTGCTGGCGCGGGTCCGCATTGAACTGATAGCGATAATTGACGTTGATCGGATTGCAGTAATACTTCATCGGTCTCCCCTTTCCGGGCATCTTAAAAATCCCATGCGCCGGCTGCGACGCTGTGCGTGCTTCCGTCCGGCAGAACGACCTCGGCAGAGAGGCCTTCCGGAACCTCAAAATGATAGCAGCATTTTCCGTCCTGATATTTCCACTCGCTCACGATCCGGCCGCGCGGCGAATCCCAGGCTGCCTTCACATAGGATAGCGAAGGATCGGGCTTCGGGCAGAGCGTCAGCTTTCCCTCTGCAAGGCGGATGCCGGCCGCGCCGCCGATCAGCCAGCCGGCGACGGCGCCGTAGGAATAGTGATTTAAGGAATCATGCACGGTCCCGTCTTCCCGGATGCCGTCCCAGGTCTCCCAAATGCTGGTCGCGCCCTTTTTCACGGCGTAAAGCCAGCCGGGGCGCTCTTCCTGCAGCAGCAGGCGGTAAGCCGTCCCCGCGTGGCCATTATCTGCCAGAACGCGGCAGAGGTCAGGCGTCGATAAAAAGCCCGTATTCAGATGATAGCCGCACCGGCACACGAGCTCTGCAAGATCATCCGCCGCCTGCGGGATCTCCTTATCCTCTAACAGGCCGAAGGCGATCGGCCGCACATACTCGCACTGCCTGTCCGAGACGATCCTTCCGTTCTTCACGAAGGCATAGCGGTACGCCTTTTTCGCATTTTCCGCGATCAGCGCATATTTCTCCGCATCCTCCGGCTTCCCGAGGAGCTCCGCGATCTTCGCAAGCAGCGAGGCCGAGCGGAAATAGTAGGCGGTCGCCACCTCCGGACTTCCGGAGACCATCGTCTTTTTCATGGCCGTCATGTTGTCCACGTCCGGCTGGCACCATTCGCCGAAGTGGAAGCCCTGATCCACCAGATACTTTTTGTACGGATTCTTCAGATTCTGCAGTCTGGTCTTCTTCGCTCTCTTTTCGCAGTACGAGAGCCAGCGCGTCATCATCTCATAGTTTTCTTCCAGGATGCTCCTGTCGCCGTAAGCTTCATACAGGACCCAGGGAACGATCACGCAGGCGTCGCCCCAGCCGGCCGAGCCCTGCAGCAGGCCTGAGATCATGCCGCCCTTGTTGTTGACCGGCGCGATGTTCTGCACGAGGCCATCCTCCTGCTGTGCCAGACGGCATTCCCCGAGCCACTTGCGGTAGACGGGCAGGCAGTCGAAAAGCTGTACCGCGGCAGGCGCAAAGACCTCTGCGTCTCCGGTCCATCCCGCCCGCTCTCTGGTCGGGCAGTCCGTGGGGATATCCGTGAAATTCGACCGCATGCTCCAGAGGCAGTTTTCAAACAGCCTGTTCACGTCTGCATTTCCGCATGCGAAAAAGCCCGTCTGCGGCATCCGGGAATAGACCGCGACCGCCGTATACTCCGCGCCCTCAAGCGCCGCTTCGCTTTCGATCTTCGCGTAGCGGAAGCCGAAGATGCAGAAATGCGGCTTTAGAAGATTCAGGCCTTCCCGGCAAATATATTCCGTCTGCTGGGGGATCCCGCCGTTTTTGTTGCGGTCTCCCGGATCGAAATTCTTCTGCGTGAAGTTTCCGTTTTCATCAAGCGTCTCGCCGTGCCGGAGCGTGATCTTCTGCCCGGCCCTGGCCTTTAGCTTTATCTCCGTATAGCCGGCCAGATTCTGTCCGAAATCGATCACGGTCTCTCCGTTCGGGGTCCTGATCAGCTTCCCGGGGAAGCGTTCCTGCTCGGTGACCGGAACGCTCTCCTGCGCCGCAAGATTCCCGAAGCCAAGATCTTTTACCGTGACGCCGTGCCAGGCCGTGATTTCCGAAAGGCGCAGGTCCGCACGCTCTCCCTGCTGGAGGTCGTTTTCCCTGACCGGTCCTTCCTGCGAAGCTTCCCAGGTCTCATCGCTTGCGATCACGGTTCCGCTTTCCGTTTCCAGCTGGCAGAGAAGGGCCAGATCCGTTCCGTAATAATTCCGCAGCCCGTCGATGCCGACGCTTCCGCGCCACCAGCCGTCGCCGATCGTTACGCGCAGTTCGTTTTCGCCCGTCTGCAGCAGCGCCGAGACGTCATAGGCCTGCACGAACAGGCGCTTATGATAGTCCCCGGTTCCCGGCGCAAGCACGAAATCTCCCACCCGCCAGCCGTTCAGGACAGCTTCATAGACGCCGTGGCAGGTGATGTACAGCACGGCGCCTTCCGTTTTCTCCAAGGAAAAGCTGCGCCGCAGCACAGACGCCGGGCGGCGTTCGCTCTTTTCATCCGGAAGCTCCGGATCGATCCATTTTGCCTGCCATTTTTCCGGCAGACCGTATCTTACCGTATCCTTCTTCATGCCTTTACCTGTTTTCTCAGCCAGTCTGCAGACAGTTCGATGCTCGCAAGCGGATCGTTTCCGATCCAGTTTTTGTGGCTTTCCAACACCGCTGCCTCCGCGCCAGCTTCTTCCGCGATAGCAAGCAGCCCTTCCAGGTCCATATTGCCGGTCCCGAGCTCCACGCTGTCCGCCTTCAGAATAGGCGTTACGGACGCTCCCTTCACGCGGCTCCCGCGGTCCGTCACGTGCCAGAGCTTAAGGCGGCTCCCGAGCCGTCTCATCCAGGCCGCCGCATCCGCCCCGCCGTCCGTAAACCAGTAGCTGTCAAATTCAAAATTCAGGAAAGCGGGGTCCGTTTCCTCAAGGAGGATCTCATAGGCCCGCCGCCCGCTGCCTGTCCGCAGCAGCTCCACGTTATGGTTGTGGTATAGCAGCGAGATCCCTTTCTCCGAAAGACCCTTTCCCGCTTTGTTCAGCCTGCCCGCAAGCGCCCTGACGGAAGCCTCATCGCTGTAGTCAAAACGGTACATCCCCGTAATGACAACCTTGTCCGTGCCGAAACTACCTGCCTCGGCGGCCACCGCCTCCGGCTCCCGTTCAAGACTTCCGAGATCCGTGTGCAGACTGATCACCGAAAGCCCGCTTTCCCGGATGAGCCTTAACCAGTCCAGCTTCCCGCCGTTTCCGGTGGGCATTCCCGCGGCTTTCGTCAGCATCCTCACCATAAGCGAGGCCGGATGGATCATAAACCTGTTCAGTTCCAGGCCGTCGTATCCAGCGGCCTTGATCCTTCTTAAGCTCTCACGGGCCTTCTCTTCGCTTCCCGTGACCGTTCCCAGCATGATCTGCTGCACAGCTGTTTTCATATCGATCCTTTCATGCCTTCCACGGCCGCTTTATTTCTTTATCCCCTGCAGGATGCGATTTAACTGCCTGATGCTTTCTTCATCCGCACCGGACTGCTTCAAAAGGCTCAGCATGGTCATGCGGCCCATCATCCGCTGCAGGGCGGGATTGTCCTTCACCGCCGCCGCAACGTCGCCGCGCTCCGCAGCCCCTTTTTCCATCATCGCATTCACGATGGCCCCGGCCTGCGGATGCTGTCTGATCTCGCCCAGGGTATCCTGAACGGAGAAGCAGGAAGGATCGTTTTCCTCCGCATCGAACCAGTTCGCGACCGACGCAGCCGCCTTGTTGAAGATATAGCTTTCCTCCGGCTCATCCACCCGGATGAGCGTCATTTCGTCTGCCGCCCCGCCGGAGACAGCCTTCACCTGATGCGTACCGGAAAGCGGGATGCGGAAGGTAAATACGGTCCTTCCCTCCTGCGTTCCGATGAGACGGCCGTCCACATATAGCGAGACCTCGCTCTGATTGGAGTAGACCTTGACCTCCGTCTCCGCTTCTGCCCGCTTTGCATAGCGGCTCCCGCACAGGTGCACAAAGGCTTCCTCTTTATTCCAGGCCGCCTTGTACAGATAGAAGGCATCCTTTTTGAGCTTGCGGTCAAAGGTCACGAGGCCTTTTTGGTTCTCCCCGTGCTTTCCGCCCTCATCGCGGCCGTCCGCCGCAAAATCGAACAGGTTCCAGACGTGAGTTGCCCAGAGATAGGGTCTTTCCTCGATCATCTTCAGCATGTGCTCATGATAGAGCGCCTGGTATTCCTCGCTGTAGTCTCCCTTTTCGGGGCGGGAGGAATGGAAAGCCGGGTTCGCATCCGCGCCGTATTCCGAAAAGCCGATCACCCGCTCCGGATACTTTGCGTGATATTCGTCAAAGAATTCATCCGTCTGCGAAAGCTCGCCCAGGTACCAGCCGAAATACAGGTTGTAGCTGTTAATGTCCGGGATCTCCAGGATGGGGCTGTCCGTTTCCAGCATGAAAACATTCGCCATGGTCGTCAGGCGCGTCTTATCCATCTGGTGGCAGAGCTCATTTAACTGCCTGTGGTTTTCCAGCAGGTCTTCGTTCACCGCGCTTGCCGCCGTGATCTCGTTCGAGAGCCCCCAGACGGCAATACTGGGATGATTATAGCACTGCGTGATCAGCTCGCGCATCTGGGTGAGCGTGTTTTCCCTGCCGTCCGTCATGTGCATGGTGATATACGGGATCTCGGCCCAGACCACGATGCCGTTTTCGTCGCAGAGGTCATAGAATTCCTGCGCGTGCTGATAATGGGCAAGGCGGAGCGTATTCGCGCCGAGCTCGCGGACGATCGCCATGTCTGCCTGATGATCTTCTATCGACAGCGCATTGCCCTTTCCTTTAAGATCCTGGTGCCTCGAGACGCCGCGCAGCGGATAGCTGCGGCCGTTCAGGAAAAAGCCCTTTTCGGGATCGCAGGCAAACACGCGGCAGCCGAAGCGCGTGCTCACCTCGTCGCCGCTCTCAAGGGAGGCCTTTGCCGTATACAGGTAAGGATCCGCCGTGCCGTTCCAGAGGCGCACGTTTTCGATCGTGAAGCCTGCGCAGGCCTTGCCGTTTTCGGATGCCGTCTCCTGCGTCAGCAGGATGGGCTTTCCGTCCGCATCCTCGCCCTTCAGCGTAAAGCGGACACGCGCTGCGTTCTGCCAGGTCTCTACCTTCACTTCCGCAAGACGTTTTTCCAGATCCACGGAAGGCGTCACCTTGATGCCGGGGGTACCGTCCTTCATCAGTTCAAAATGCTCCTCCGGTACGCTGATCAGCCTGACCTCGCGGTAGAGGCCGCCGTAGAAGGTGAAATCCGCCTTCTGCGGGTACACGCGGTCATTCTCGCGGTTATCTACGGCAACGGCCAGGACGTTTTCCGCGTCCCCACCTGTGCGAAGATACCCAGTCAGCTCCGTGCGGAAGGCGGAATAGCCGCCCTCATGCGCAGCCAGCTTTTTGCCGTTTAAGAAGACCTCGCAGCTGTGCGCGGCGCCGGCAAATTCCAGAAAAAGCTTCCGCCCGGCTTTCACATCCGCCGTTTCCTCTGCGCCGAGCTTCCGCACGTACCAGCAGCGGCCGCGGTAGTAATCGTTCCCGCCGTCCTGGCCGTCCACTGCGTTCCAGGTGTGCGGGAGCGTCACCTGCTCCCCGCGGGACGCATATTGCATCGCATTCTCCACGGACATATCTGCCCGGAGAAAACGCCAGTTATCATTGATCCTACTTACTTTCCTCATGGATCCTCCTGTTTAAGAGAAAGCAGGCATGATCGTGCCTGCCTTCTTATGAGCTGTCAATTCTGCAGTTCCTTCAGTGCAGCCTTTTTGTCCGCGATCCGCTTCTGTACGTTCGCCATTTCATCCTTCGTCAGCTTGCAGCCGCGCATGGCAAGCAGGGTGATGAGCCAGCCAACGATGGCCAGGCCGTAACGCAGGAACATGGTCACCCAGAACACGCCGGTCGTTGCGGGATCACCGGGCTGCGGCACGGTCGCGGTATAGCCCACGAGCGCGATGCAGGCGGTCACGATCACAGAGGATACGGAGGATACGATCTTGTCGATCAGGCTGTAGGTGCCGGAAACGACCGCCGGGATATATTTGCCGCTGCGGTCCAGCTCGTAGTCGATGATATCAGCCATGAAGCCGGTATTGGCCGTGGTCACGCACATGGCAAAGCCGCTGCAGCAGAGCGTGATCAACATGAAGGCATACATCAGAATGCCCTTGTTCGCGATGGCCTTCGGATCGATGATAGTCAGGAAAGCGATGGCCACGATGTTTGCCAGGATACAGATGCGGGTCCAGGTGACGATCGATTCCTTATTGCCGTGTTTGCCGGCATATTTCGCGCCGAAAATGGCGAAGATGATGGAGGGGAAGCTGCCGACCACGGTCACGAGCGTGCCAAGTCCCATGTCCCCGATCAGGATGCCGAGCAGCAGCGTGCTGACGATGGTCGCCGACTGCGCCTGCTGGGCGATCTTGTCGGAAGCGGCGGAGATGATGTAGCTCTGCAGGGGCTTGTTGTGGGTAAGCACATTCAGCACATCCTTCAGCTTCAGGCGCTCATCGACCTTGGAAGTGCCCTTGAAGTTCTCCGGCTTGTCATACTCGGCAATACCGATGCAGACCATGATCACGCCGAACAGGGACATGGCTATGCAGATGAGGCAGGCAACAGTCAGGAACTGCTGATTGTAGGTGCCGCCAAACTTCGGCAGGAGCTTCATATTCAGGATGATGGTAAGCGCCATGGGAATCATGTAGTTGAGCGCAGTATTCCATACACCCACGGTGGGGCGCTGCTTCGGATCGTTGGTAATGAGCGCGCCAAGCGTCTGGGCCGTCATGTTCACGATCGTGTAGCCGATCACATAAATGACATAGCAGATCAGGAAGGTGGGAACGCCGTGTCCCTTGCTGGAGAAGAAAATGAAGAGTCCCAGCAGGCCGCAGGTCTGGATCAGCCAGCCAAGCAGCACCAGCGGACGGATCTTGCCGAAGCGGGTGTTGACGCGATCGTAGAGAAACGCGAGCAGCGGGTCGGTGACCGCATCGAAGATACGGGTGAACATGAGCAGGCCGCCCACGGCGACCGTGGCGATGCCGTAGCCGATGCTTGCTGCGTACGGCGCCATGCCGATGATCGTGTAGACCGCCATTCCGTTGAAGGCGTTGCACGCGATGAGAATGATCTGCCAGAGTTTTGCGCGGCGGTACTGCACGCCGCCCTGTTCCGAAGGGGTAAGCACTTGGTTTGCCATGGGAGTATTCCTTTCTTTGCTTTGTCCGATACCTGTTTTCAGTTGTTTTCGTGAAATGAACTGTTTTAATTGTATGCAAATCGGAATCGCAATGAAAGAAAGATACTCAGGAAAAATTATGTTTTTTCAGGCAAATTATGCTTTTTCCTCTTGTCATAGGCGGAAGATATCCTGTATAGTAAAGAAAAGAAAGACGAAGGGAAAAGAAAACGATGGCCGAACATGAGCAGCAAGGTCCCATCAGAGACAGAAATCAGATCTATCTGGCCGAAAAAGCACTGCTTGAAATGGTGCGCACCGGGGATATCAACTATCTGGACGCCTTCCGGGAAAGCGAACGCTTAAGCCCCGGCGTCCCGGTATCCACAAGAGAACCCCTCCGGCAGATGAAGACCAGCGTGATCGTCTTTGCCACGCTCGTCAGCCGGGCAGCCATGGAGGGCGGACTCTCCCCCGAGATCGCCTACGCGTTAGGCGACGACTATATCAACCGCGCCGAAAAAAGCCATGATCCGAAAGAGATCGCCCGCCTTGCCACGGATATGTATGAAGACTTTATCCGCCGCGTGCACGAGCTCGGCATCCGGCCGGACTATTCTCTCACCGTGCGTAAATGCTGTGACTATCTGGAGCTTCATTTTCAGGAAAACATCTCTCTTTCCGAGCTGGCAAAGCTGACCGGCTATTCGGAATACTACCTGACGGAAAAGTTCAAAAAAGAGACCGGAGAGACCGTCAACGCCTACATCCGCCGAAAAAAAATCGAGCGTGCAAAGATCCTGCTCCTGACCACGGCGCTCTCCGTCGGAGAGATCGCTGAGAAGCTTTCTTTCTGCACGCCCAATTATTTTATTCAGTGTTTTCGCGAAGACACAGGCCTGACGCCCGCCCGTTTCCGCAAGGAACAGTGACGGCATAAACACCTGCACACGAAAAGCCTTCGTTTATCCGAACAGGACCTCGTTCACGACGCTTTCCAGCTGTTCCTGACGGCCGCTGCCCGGAAGCGCTGCGGCGCCCTTTTCTTCGGCATATGCCGCGAGCTCGGCAAGCGTCACGCTGCCCTCGCGGATCCTTGCGCCGATGCCGCTCTCGTAGCTGGCATAGCGTTCCTTCACGAACCGGTCCAGTCTGCCGTCTTCGATCAGCGCCGCCGCCTTGATCAGGCCGAGGGCAAAGGTATCCATGCCCAGGATATAGGCCTGGAACATATCCTCCGCGGTGTAGCTCGGACGTCTGGTCTTGGAGTCGAAGTTGAAGCCGCCGGTCAGGCCGCCGTTCTTCAGGACTTCGTACATGCACATCGTGGCGTCGTACACGTTGAACGGGAACTCATCCGTATCCCATCCGAGCAGCGTATCGCCCTGGTTGGCGTCGATGCTGCCCAGCATGCCGTTGATCGCGGAGATCCGCAGATCATGCTGGAAGGTATGGCCGGCCAGCGTAGCATGGTTCGCCTCGATATTCATCTTGAAATCCTTGTCCAGCCCGTACTGGCGCAGGAAGCCGATGGCCGTCGCGGCGTCAAAATCGTACTGATGCTTCATGGGTTCCTTCGGCTTCGGCTCGATGTAGAAGTCTCCGGCAAAGCCGATGGAGCGGCCGTAGTCCACCGCCAGATGCATCAGCTTCGCGATATTTTCCTGCTCGAACTTCACATCCGTGTTCAGCAGCGTTTCATAGCCTTCCCTGCCGCCCCAGAAGACGTAGCCGCGTCCGCCGAGCTTCACGGTCAGCTCCAGCGCCTTCTTGATCTGCGCAGCGGCAAAGCAGAAAACTTCCGCGCTGTTCGAGCTCCCGGCGCCGTTCATAAAGCGGGGATTGGAGAACATATTGGCGGTGCCCCACAGGCACTTGATGTCTGTTCCCTGCATCTTTTCCAGGATATAATCGCTGATCTCATCCAGTCTGCGGTTGGTCTCTTTGATATCATCCGCTTCGGGGACCAGGTCCACGTCATGGAAGCAGAAATAGCGGATCCCGAGCTTCTGCATGAATTCAAATCCCGCATCCACCTTTGCTTTTGCATGCGCCATGGTGCCTTTTTCGGCACCGAAGGACTTGTCGGCGGTATCCCGGCCGAACATATCCGTTCCGGCAGCGCAGAGATTATGCCACCAGGCCATGGCAAAAGGCAGGTGTTCCTTCATGGGCTTGCCCATGATGACGCGCTCCGGATCGTAAAACTTGAAGGCCAGCGGGTTCTTGCTCTTCGGGCCTTCATATGCGATCTTCGGGATCCCTTCGAATATTTCTTTCATTTTCTGTGCTCCTTATTTAATGCTTTTGAACAGGCCTTTCATGGCCGGATAGATCTGTCTGAACTGCTGATAGCGCTCTTCATAGCGGGCAGCGGTCTCCGGGTCCGGTTCCACCGTGCTGCGCGTGCGCACCAAGGCGTCCGCACAGGCTTCCACGCTTTCGTACACGCCGTCTCCCACCATCGCGAGCATTGCCGCACCGTAGCCCGGGCCTTCCTCGGCCTCGGGAATATCGAGCGGGATGTTTAATACGTCGGCAATGATCTTTCGCCACAGCGGGCTCTTCGCTCCGCCGCCGCACAGCTTGCTGCGGTCTACTTTGACGCCGATGGTTTTAGCGGCTTCCAGGCTGTCGCGGATGGCAAACGCCACACCCTCTAGCACGGCAAGCACCAGATCCCCACGCGTGGTGTCCATGGTAAGACCCGTGAACGTTCCTCTCGCGTCGGCGTCGTTGATGGGGCTCCTTTCCCCCATCAGATAGGGCAGGAAATAGACATGGCTGCGGCCGAGCATCTCTTCCGTGATCCCCGCCTGCTCCGCGGCAAGATCCGTCGTCTTCAGGATATCTTCGCACAGCCACTTGTTGCAGCTTGCCGCCGACAGCATGCAGCCCATCAGGTGGTAGGCTCCGTCCGCATGACAGAAGGCGTGGATGGCGCCGAAGGGATCCTTGCCGAAGCGCTCCGAGGGGATGAAGATGGTCCCGCTGGTGCCCAGGGAGATATTGCAGGTCCCGGCGCCCACGGTTCCGGTGCCGACGGCTGCGGCGGCGTTGTCGCCCGCCCCCGCGACGACCTTCACGCTTTCCGGAAGGCCCAGTCTTTCCGCCGTCTCCTTTTTCAGCGTGCCGATGACCTCATAGCTTTCGTAAAGCTTCGGCATCTGCGCCTCGGAAATGCCGCAGATCTCCAGCATCTCCTGAGACCAGCAGCGGTGTTCAACGTCAAGCAGCAGCATGCCGGAGGCGTCGGAATAGTCGCAGCAGTGCTTTCCCGTCAGCTGATACGCGATATAGTCCTTCGGCAGCATGATCTTCTCGATGCGCGCAAAATTCTCCGGCTCGTTTTTCTTCATCCAGAGAAGCTTCGGAGCAGTAAAGCCGGCGAAGGCGATATTGCCCGTAAGCGCGGACAGCTTATCTTTGCCGATCACGGTATTGAGCCATTCCGTCTCTCCCGCCGTACGGCCGTCGTTCCACAGAATGCAGGGCCGGATCACGTTCCCTTCTGCGTCAAGCGCCACAAGGCCGTGCATCTGTCCTGCCGTGCCGATCGCTGCCACAGCTGATTTGTCTTTTCCTTCAAGCAGCTCATCCAAGCCCTCAAGGCAGGCGTTCCACCAGTCGGCAGGCTCCTGTTCGGACCAGCCGGGATGAGGAAAGCTGATCGGATAAGCCTTCGTCACCGTGTTCAGGATCGTTCCCTTTTCATCCGTAAGCAGCAGCTTCACTGCCGACGTTCCCAGATCAATACCGATGTAATACATTTCTGAAGAGCTCCTTTATTTAATCTCGAAGATACTGAAGATCCATGCTTCCGCTTCAGAGGACCGTGCCGCCGTCTTATGCCAAAAACGATTCATTCACGTTTTGACATCCACAAGGCCGATGCATACGTCGTTGACGTTCGTTCCGGTGGGTCCGGTCACGATCAGTCCGTCCACCGCCTTCAGGGCATGGTACGCATCATTGTTCTGAAGGACGTCATAAAGCCGGATGCCCTTTTCCGCAAGTTCATCATAGGAATCGCCGTCGGTATAGCCGCCGGCTGCATCGGTAGGACCGTCCGTGCCGTCGGAGCCGATGCTGAGGACCGCGGCGTTCTTCAAGCCGCGCAGGCCTTCACAGGCGGCAAGGGCCAGTTCCTGGTTGCGGCCGCCGAGGCCTTTCCCCGTCAGATGCACAACGGTCTCGCCTCCTGCAAGGAAAGCGATCTTCTTTCCGTCTCCGGCATGTGAGCGGAGCACCGAAGCCATAAACCTGCCGGCTTCCCGCGCCTCACCGTTTAACTGATCGGTCAGAAAGACCGGCTCGTATCCCATGCTGCGGCAGGCCTCTCCTGCCGCCCGGCAGAGCTCTCTGACGCTCCCCACGACCCGGGCATTCACATTTGACAGCACCTTCGGCGTTTCGGTCTGGAGGCAAGTCTTCGCTTCTTCGCTGAGGCGCAGTCCGTACTTTTCTGCGATCGCCAGCGCATCCGCGCAGGATGCCGTATCGGGGCTTACCGGGCCGGAAGCGATCATATCTAACGGATCGCCGAGGATATCGGAAAGAATGATGGCTTCGATCTTCGCCGGCGCGCAGTGGGCGGCAAATTTGCCTCCCTTAACGGCAGATAGACGCTTTCTGATGGTATTGATCTCCACGATCACCGCTCCGCAGGCAAGCAGCTGAGCGGTGATGTCCTGCAGCTCGGCAAGCGGGATCAGAGGCTTTTCAAAGAGGGCGCTGCCGCCGCCCGACAGCAGGAAGAGGACCGTGTCATCTTCCTTAAGATCCTCCGTCAGTTTCAGGGCGGCTTCCCCCGCCGTCACGCTGTTCTCATCCGGGACCGGGTGCCCCGCTTCAAAGCACTGCAGGCCTTCGATCGGCCTGTCAAAATGTCCGTATTTACTGATCACGATCCCGCTTTCCACCGGCGCGCTGAGCACGGACAGTGCCGCCTGCGCCATATGGGGAGCCGCCTTCCCGGCCGCGATCAGAAAGATCCTTCCCGGGAAGCTTTTGCCCAGAAGGGCCCGTCTCACTGCCCCCTCGGGCATGACGGCGCCAATCGCCGTATAAGCTGCTTTTTCCGCTTCGTTCCTGAGTTTGCGGTTCATGATCGTCTCCTTATAGAAAAACAGCTCTGAGCACCGAAGAGATGCTCAGAGCAGCAAAGTTTTACGTTATTTCCCCATCAGGTATTCGTCGATGGCCTTTGCGGCAACCTTGCCGGCGCCCATGGCGGAAATGACGGTGGCTGCACCGGTCACGGCATCGCCGCCGGCGTACACGCCCTTGCGGCTTGTCAGACCGTCTTCGTTCACCACGAAGCCACCGTGATTATTCACTTCAAGGCCCTTGGTGGTATCCTTGATCAGCGGGTTCGGCGAGGTGCCGATGGCGATGATCACGGTGTCCGCTTCCATCTCGTATTCGGAGCCGGGGATCGCGACGGGGCGTCTTCTGCCCTTCGCATCCGGTTCGCCGAGTTCCATCTTCTGGATGCGGCAGCCGCAGACAAAGCCGTTGCGCTCGTCGCGGGGGTTGTCCGGATTCTTGAAGCCGAGGATCTCAACGGGGTTCCTGAGCAGCTGGAAGTCGATGCCTTCTTCCATGGCATGCTCCACTTCCTCACGTCTGGCCGGCAGTTCTTCCATGGAACGGCGGTAGACGATGGAGACCTTTTCGGCACCGAGGCGCAGCGCGGTACGGGCTGCGTCCATGGCCACGTTGCCGCCGCCGACCACGATCACCTTACCGCCCTTCATGACCGGCGTATCAGGATCGCTGTTGTACGCCTTCATGAGGTTGTTGCGGGTCAGGAATTCATTCGCGGAGTAAACACCCTTGAAGGATTCGCCGGGGATGTTCATGAAGTTCGGAAGGCCAGCACCGGAGCCTACGAAAACGGCTTCGAAGCCGTCGTCAAACAGCTCGTCGATGGTCAGGGTCTTGCCGATGACCACGTTCGTCTGCAGGTCAACGCCGAGTTCCTTCAGGGTCTCGACTTCCTTGCCCACGATCGCCTTCGGCAGACGAAATTCCGGGATACCGTAAACAAGCACGCCGCCCGCCTTGTGCAGGGCTTCGTAAATGGTGACGGCGTAGCCCTTCTTCGCCAGGTCACCGGCGCAGGTAAGGCCGGAAGGACCGGAGCCCACGATGGCTACGCGGTGGCCGTTCGGAGCGGGCGCTTTGGCTTTTTCGGTGGCGTTTGCATTGTGCCAGTCGGCAACGAAGCGCTCCACGCGGCCGATGCCGACCGGTTCGAAGCGGATGCCCATGGTGCACTTGCTCTCGCACTGGGTCTCCTGCGGGCACACACGGCCGCAGACAGCCGGCAGGGAGGAGGTCTTATTGATCACCTGATAAGCGCCTTCGAAATCGCCTTCTTTCGCGCGGGCAAGGAAAGCGGGGATATCGATATTCACCGGGCAGCCGGCGATGCAGGGTTTATTCTTGCAGTTCAGGCAGCGGTTCGCTTCCGCAACGGCGAGCTCTTCGGTATAGCCGAGAGCGACCTCGTTAAAGTTGTGCGCGCGGACCTCAGGGGCCTGACTGGGCATTGCATGTTTTTTAGGATCGAGTGCCATTCGTTACCTCCTTCAGCCGTTCGCCTGCTTAAACAGATTGCAGGCTTCGTCGTATGCGTGACGTTCCTCGGGGATATACATGCGGCCGCGGGACATCGCCTCATCAAAGTCGACCTCATAAGCATCAAATTCAGGGCCGTCCACGCAGGCAAATTTCGTCACTTTCGTGCCGTCTTCCTTGACCAGAGTCAGGCGGCAGCCACCGCACATACCGGTGCCGTCGACCATGATCGGGTTCATGGACACGCGGCAGGGTACACCGTAAGGCTTTGCGGTCAGCGCGGTAAATTTCATCATGACGCCGGGGCCGATGGCAAGGACAAGATCAAAGCGTTCACCGGCTTCAAGCATCTCCTTGAGCGGCACCGTGACGTTGCCCTGACGGGCGTAGGAACCGTCATCCGTCATGACAATGAGCTTATCGGAAGCTGCGCGGAATTCATCCTCAAGGATCAGCAGGTCCACGCTGCGGAAGCCGATGATCGATGTGACTTCGATGCCGAGGCGGTGCATTTCTTCCGCAACCGGCAGAGCGATGGCGCAGCCCACGCCGCCGCCGACGATGCAGACCTTCTTCAGGCCTTCCATTTCGGTGGGACGGCCAAGCGGGCCAACAAAGTCAGCAATGCTTTCGCCGGCTTCTTTCTGGCCTAGCACGAAAGTCGTCTTGCCGACGATCTGGAAGATGATCTTTACGGCACCGCGTTCGGGGTCAGTCCCGGCAACCGTAAGCGGGATGCGTTCGCCGTCTTCATCAACCCTCAGGATGATAAACTGTCCGGGTTTCGCTTTCCTCGCTACAAGCGGCGCTTCGATCTCCATCTGAGTAACAGTGGGATTCAGTACCTTTTTAGAAAGGATCTGATACATAAGCATTCTCCTTTTTTGATTTGCACTGTTTGTACAAGATAACAGAAGGATTATAGCGCACTTTTTTTCAAATGTACAGCAAAACCACGCAGTTTTCACGTGCGCCGCAGATAGAAATATGTTATGATGGCGGCAGCAATATAAGGAGAATCATAAGCATGACCCAAGAACTGGCAATCGCCATCTTAGATAAAATCGAAGCCTATGACCGGATCATCCTCTCCAGGCACCTCCGCCCGGACGGTGATGCTGTCGGCTCAACCAAAGGCCTGCAGGCCATTCTGAAAGCCACCTATCCCGGGAAGGAAGTTCTCGTCATCAACGATGACTATGCAGACCAGACTGCTTTTCTCGGCCCTGAAGACCCGCAGATTCCTGAGGAATGCTATAAGGATTCGCTGGCGATCGTGCTCGACTGTGCCGAAAAAGGCCGCATTTCCAACAGGTTTATCGGCGCCGCACGGGAAATGATCTGCATCGATCATCATATCGAAGAAGAACCCTTCGGGGATATTTCTCTTGTTGAGCCGGCAAAATCGAGCGCCTGTGAGATCGTGGTGGACTGGTACAGGATGCTGCAGGACCGGCTGATCCTGAACAAGGACGCCGCCACCTATCTCTATGCCGGCATGGTGACCGATTCCGGACGTTTCCGCTTCGATTCCACGACCGGAGAGACGCTGCGCGATGCCGCCCTCCTGCTCGACAAGGGCGTGGAAACCGAGCCGCTCTATGCGAACCTCTATATGGAGGATTTCGATATCCTGAAATATCAGTCCTATGCCTACCAGCAGATGAAGCGGACGGAAAACGGCGTCGCCTACCTCTTTGTCGACATGAACATGCGGGAAGAATTTCACTTAACTCCGGAGCAGGCAAGCAATTCCGTCAATCTTATGGATTCGATCAAGGGAAGTCTCATCTGGCTTGCCTTTATCGAATACCCGAAATTCATCCGCGTGCGGCTTCGTTCACGTTTTGTGGAGATCCGGAAGCTTGCCGCGGAATATGACGGCGGCGGACACGCCTGCGCTGCCGGTGCAACCATTTACAGCAAAGAGGATATGGAAGAAATGATCCGCAAAGCAGACCGGATCCTGAAGGAATACAAGGAAACCCATACCGGCTGGCTGTAAAAAAGTTCCGATCTTACGCAAAATCGTACTTGTGATTTCTGCACTGTTTTTTTATAATTATTTTATAAAACGGTTCCCGCCTGAGTAAGGAGGAGAAAATGTTTGGAAAAAGACCCGATGGCAGAAGGGTAAAAGGCATTGACCCTGTTCTGCGGATCACCCCCTATGTCATGCCGCTGCGCTGCGATGCGCAGGTATTTCTGAAACACCGCGCGGACTTGGAACTTCTGTCTTCCTATATCCGTGCGCATAAAAAGCAGGGAGAAGCTTTCAGCGCCATGCAGATCCTCGTGGCGGCTTATGTACGTGCCATCAGCACCTATCCCGAGGCAAACCGCTATATCATGAATAAGCAGCTGTTCGCGCGGAACAACTGCTCTGTTGCTTTTACGATTTTACAGGATCCCAATGATGCCGACAAGGGCGAAGCCGTGGTCAAGATCAAGTTCGACCTGACGGATACGCTTTTTGATGTGCGTGACCGGATGAATGCGGCCATTGCCGCCAACCGGGGTGAAGCCGCATCAGAGGGTTTTGTCAGCAAGCTTTTGAATTTCCTTTTTGCCGTTCCCGGCCTGGCAACTGTAGTGGTCGCCCTCGTACGCTTTTTAGACCGCTTTGGCCTTGCCCCCTCAGTTCTCATGGAGGAGCTTCCCTTCTATGTGGGTATGTACGTCACCAACATGGCATCCATAGGGCTGCACGAAGTCAACCATCATCTGTACAATTGGGGCAATGTCAGCCTCTTCTTCGGCATCGGAACACCGGAAAAGCTGGCGGTCCAGGAAAACGGCGAGACCCGCATGAAGCGTTTTCTTCCCATAGGGATCACCGCCGATGAGCGCATCTGTTCCGGCGCATACTATGCCCGCTTTTTCAATGCCATCAAACGCTACCTGAACCATCCCGAACTGCTCGAGCAGCCGCCGGAGAGCATTCACTTTGATGAGGGGCTCGAGTACCATGAGCCGAAACCTTCAGCCCATTAATCCTGATGAACACACCTGGCTGCTTCGGCAGCCTTTTTTGATCTTGCGGCATCAAGGGCTTCTGCCGTATCATAGATCGGCTGACTCTGGTAATCCGCAACAGCACTCTGCGCAAACAGATCATGGATCGGCTGACCATACTGCGTTGCTATCAGCAAGATAAGCTGGGCAAGGAGCAGCACCAGCAAAAGCATCATCCCCGGAAAGCCTATTGCCCCATAATAAAGCAGCATCAGGACCAACACAGGGATCATGATTTCGACCGTAAATTTGCCCAAGAAGGTCCGGACAAATAAAGCGCCTGTTTCCAGCCTGACGCAGTTCGTGTGGACCACGCAGAGGCCGAAGAGCTTTTTGCCCAGGGTGCGTCCCTCCTTAAGCAGCAGCGGGACCAGGAACTCCAGCAGCGCGAATGCAATGAATATGCTCAGACTGATGCACAAAAGCGAAAGACGCATGACTTCACGGTATATGGCCAGGGCCTCCTCATCACTTGTCAGCGCGTTGTAGGCTGCGATGTATTTCTCCTGATCCGCTTCTGACAGAGCATTGTAGGCCTCCTCGCTCTGCCCGAGCGAAATTCCATACTGCTCGCTGTAGGCATCATATTTCTGCTGCATCTGCTCTGCCTTGCGGTCATAGCCGGTCAGCGACGACAGCAGAGAAAGCAGGCCCGCTATAGCAATGCTGAGCAGAACCGCATCCAGCAAAAAAGCCGCCGCACGTTTCCATAAACCCGCTTTTTGAATCTCAAATCCCATACCCCGCTCCTGTCTTTCTTTGTAAAGTCTTAAAGCTTCTTTTTACTCAGGACTTCCTTTTTCTCAGGAAGAAAATGCCGCCCGCAAGCACTGCTGCAGCCGAAAAACATTGTTATAGCGAAAAACCCCCGTACATACGGGGGTTTCTTATGAGCGATGCGGGATTTGAACCCGCGACAACTTGATTAAAAGTCA
>DJYD01000038.1 GCA_002449955.1 Lachnospiraceae bacterium UBA6987 | reverse complement strand
AGGAAGGGCGGCTCCAGGTCCGGATGTTCCAGAAAATTGGCGCTCACGTGCCCCTCGATATGATTGATCCCGAGCAGCGGCTTATTTAGCGCAAAGGCGATGGCCTTCGCCTCCGCAACACCCACGAGCAGCGCCCCCACAAGGCCGGGCCCGTTCGTGACCGCGATCGCATCGATGTCATCAAATGTGCAGTCCGCATCGTGCAGAGCCGCCCGGATCACCGGATCGATCGCTTCAATATGCATGCGGCTTGCCAGCTCCGGCACCACGCCGCCGTACTGCGTATGCAGGGCGATCTGCGACGAAATCACATTGGACAGCGCCTTCCGGCCGTTCATCACGACCGCGGCTGCCGTTTCATCGCAGGAGCTTTCTATGGCTAAAATACGGATGTCTTTCAAAACCTGTTCCATTCCTTTTCTGCCCTCTTCTGCTGCGGGCAGGCTTTTTCTGCTGGGGATTGCCACGGCCCTGCGGGCCTCGCAATGACATGATGCCGGCTGGATCCCCAGCGATTTTCCGTTTTTTCTATTCTTCGGCAAACTTCAGCGTGATGCTCATGCCGTCGCTGCCGGTCTTCGCGTTCGGGAAGATCTCCCTGGCTACGTCAATAAATTCCTCCGGGTGGTTCAAGGCCGGGCTGAAATGCGTCAGCCACAGCTCCTGCACCTCCGCTGCCTTTGCAAGCGTGGCTGCCTCGGCAAAGTTCATGTGCTTATGCTCTGCTGCGCGTTCTTCCGAACCCCTTTCGCCGTACATGCCTTCGCAGATGAACAGATCAGCGCCTCTTGCTCCCTCCACGATCGACTTTGTCGGCCGCGAGTCCGTGCAGTAGGCGACTTTCAGACCTTTTCTCGGCGGCCCCATCACCATTTCCGGATAATAAGTCTCCCCTTCGAACTCTATGATTTCGCCCTTCTGCAGGCGGTTCCAGTACCGCACCGGAAGGCCCAGTGCCTCGGCGCGTTCCACCTGGAAGCGTCCCGCCCGGGGGATTTCCACCGCATAGCCGTAGGTCGTGATCGCATGGTGCACGCGGTACGCCGTGATGATATAATCACGAACCGTAATCGTGGCAGACGGCTCGGTCAGCTCAATAAACTCGATCGGGAAGGGCAGCTCCGGTGCAACAATGCGCAGGGAATTCACCACCTGTTCCAGACCTCTCGGCCCGATCATGGTCACCGGTTCCGTGCGTTCTGCATTGCCCATGGTAAGCAGGAGCCCCACAAGCCCGCTGATATGATCCGCATGAAAATGCGTGATGCAGATGATATCGATCGGTTTGAAGCTCCAGCCTCGTTTTTTTAACGCGATCTGCGTGCCTTCGCCGCAGTCGATGAGCAGCTGACTGCCCTCATACCGTAGCATCAGGCTGGTCAGCCAGCGATAGGGAAGCGGCATCATGCCGCCGGTTCCCGCAAGGCATATATCCAGCATAGTCCTTACCCTTACTCCGCCTGGCCGCGGATCATCAGATACCCGTTATCCTTCGGGTCCCTGTATACATCCGGGTTTTCCGTAACAATACGGAACCCGTTTTTCTCATATAAAGCAATGGCTGCTGCATTCCGGGTGCGCACGTCAAGCCGCCAGATCCGGACGGAAGGATGGTCCTTAATCATCTGTGCAAGCAGTCTCTGTCCGGTTCCCCGTCTTCTTCTGTCAGGCGCAGCCGCAATGCGCAGCAGCTCGCCCTCATCACCAACGATCTGTGCAGCAAGATAGCCGAGCAGCAGCGTGCCCTCCTCTTTTCCTGCAGCATCCGGCCCGGTCTCGGCGATCAGCAGATACCCGGAGGGGCTGGAAAGCGTCCCCTTTACGGACTGCTCCGACCAGGCATCGGAAAAACAGCTCTTTTCTATCCTGACTATCTTCGGAACATCCTCTTCCCTCGCTCTGCGAATGAGATCACCGGCACTTAACGCCGTTCCTGCCGTCCCCTCAGTCATGGGTCACCGCCGCGCTCTCGCGCTCGCGTTTTACGCGTTCCGCCTGTGATTCGCGGTAGTACTTCGGTGCAAACTCTCCGCTTGAAACCGTTTTGCCCTCGGCATACATCCGCGCGCCCAGCGATGCGACAAGCGCCGCCCTCTGGCGGTTTTGTCCCGCCGGGACAAAGCGGGCATTTTCGCCCAAAAGTTTGACAGCTTTTTCCCGAAACACCGGTACGCCGTCGCCCAGGAAATACACCCTTCCGCCAAGCGCCTTCAGCTCTTCTGCGATTTCTTCGAAATCCGCCGCACAGGACGGTTTTATGACCGTCATGCGGTCTTCCTCATCAAAGCGGTATATTCCGGTATAGACCTGGCCGCGCCTTGCATCCATGATCGGGCAGATGAGGTCCTTCACCCCGAACAAGCCGAACGCCTGAGCGTCCAGCGTCGGCACTGCAATCAGCGGGATGTTCAGGGCCAGACCAAGTCCTTTTGCCGTTGCGGCGCCGATCCTCAGTCCCGTAAAGGAGCCGGGACCCGCGCTGACCGCCACGGCGTCCACGCTATTCATCTCGCATTCCGTCATCCTGCAGATTTCTTCCAGCATCGGCAGCAGGGTCTGCGAGTGTGTTTTCTTAAAATCGACGGTATACTCGGCAAGAAGCTTTTCGTCCTCCCAGATTGCCGCCGAAGCAACTAACGAGGCACTTTCGATCCCTATGATCTTCATGCTTCATCCCTCCTCAGGGTGATCCGGCGGTAGTTTTCTCCCCGGCCGAGATCCTTTTCCAGCCTCAGCCAGAGCGTATCCTCCGGCAGCAGACCTTCCACTCTGCTGCCCCATTCCACGAGGCACACGCCTTCTCCGCAAAGCATTTCGCTGCCGCCGATGGCTTCTAACTCATCTTCATCTTCAAGGCGGTAGACATCCATGTGATAAAAAGGAAGCCGCCCTTTCTCATAGGTCTGCACAATCGTAAACGTAGGGCTTGCCACGGGGCCGTTAATGCCCAGCCCCTCGGCAAAGCCCTGCGCAAACACAGTCTTGCCCACGCCAAGATCGCCGTCCAGACAGATCACCTCTCCCGGCACGGCGGATTCCCCAAGTGTTTTGCCTAAGCTGTAAGTTTCCTTCTCATTAAAGGTCTCGAGGACTTTGGTCATGATCAGGCTTTCCCTTCTTTCTGCTGGAAAGAATGAATAAGCGGGCTGACCCGTTTGTACAGCAGGAAGGTGATTAAAGAAATCAGCAGACCCTTGAAGAGATTGAAGGGGCCGACGCAGAACAGGCAGAACGTCCATACGGAATTTACCGCAGGCACGATCTTCGAGCCCGCAGCAATGATCGAATCCATAGGCATAAAGCGGGAATAAAACGGCAGCATCACTAATGCATTCACGACAATGCCGACCACAGTCATGCACAGCGTTCCGGCAAGCAGAGAAATCACAGCTGTCTTTTTATTCTTGCGGCAGCGGTAAATGATGCCGGCCGGCACTGCGATCGCGCAGCCGACCACAAAATTTGCCAGCTCACCGACTCCGCCGGTCGTTGTCGGTTTGATCAACAGCTTGATCAGGATCTTCACGGCTTCGATCACCGCACCCGCTACAGGGCCAAGAGAAAAGGTCCCCACCATGACCGGGATTTCCGAAAAATCCAGCTTGTAGAAATTCGGTGCCAGGAAAGTCAGGGGAAGCTCCAGATACATGAGCAGCGCGCCCATGGCGCCCAGCATCCCCATCAGGGCGATGTTTCTCGTGGTCCAAAAATTGTTTTTCTTCATAATACCTGCTTTCAATTCAGAACAGAGGCGAAGGATAGATTCCGTCCTTTACCATCTCGGCGAAACGAGCCGCAACCGGATCGCGGTCCTCATGATAGGTGAGACCAAACCAGGTATCCGGCGTCGGAAGCACTTCAACCGTAAGCTTGCCCGCTTTCAGGGCATCATCCACTGCCGTCGGCAGCAGATATTCCGCCTTCAGCGGATTACGGACAATGGCTTCCTTAAGGAACGGGACGAAGCCCTGTTCCAGTTCGTCCAGTATGCGGCGGTCAAAGCCCCACATATTCATGGAGACAAGGCCATCGGGATCGATCTCGACCGTCTCCCCTTCAAAAGTGCCGGTCACGCGTCCGTCTTCACGTCTGGCAATGCCGCTTGTCTCATGGATTTCCGTGAGCATATGGCCGTCCTGCAGGCAGATTCCTCTCGTTACCTCGCCGTGGTCGCTCAGCGTGTTCTTGACAACAAAGCCGGCCATGGCACATTCCATCACACCGGATTCCTTTCCGGGGTGAGCCGTCAGATAATCGTAGATAATGCGGAATGCCGTCTTGCCGTAGTAATCATCGGCATTGATCACGGCAAACGGTCCGTCGATGACATCCTTTGCACTGAGGATGGCCTGTGCCGTTCCCCAGGGCTTTGTGCGGCCGTCCGGGCAGTCAAAGCCTTCCGGCAGATCTTCGATTTCCTGGAAAGCATAACGGACTTCCATCAGTTTCTCCGCCTTCACGCCGATGATCTCTTTAAAATCCGCTTCAAGGCTCTTGCGGATGATGAATACGACCTTCTCAAAGCCGGCTTCGCGTGCGTCGTAGAGGGAATAATCCAGGATGATTTCACCGGAAGGACCAACAGAGGCAAGCTGCTTGATTCCGGCACCGTAACGGCTGCCGATACCGGCTGCCATAATGACTAAAACAGGTTTCTGTGACATAATATCTCCTTTCACCCTGAGGGCTGAGTGGTATTATACACGAAAGCTGCGGGAATTGCCAGCTTAAGCCTTATTTCTTCATCTTTTTTTCCATTTTTTTCTTAATAAAAGAAATGATAAGTCTTGCGAAATCGAAGACGATACGCTATACTGATTCTGGCTCTTTATCTAAGGAGGTTTATTTGTATGCTTAAAAAGCTTCGTCTTTTACCGATAATCATCATAACACTGGTAATGGGGTTCATTGCCTTCTCACCGGTGGATAAGGCGGAGGCAGACAACCGCATTGCCGATGGTGTCTTTTTAGGCAGTCAGGACTTAAGCGGTATGAATCTGACCGAAGCCGTCGCCGCGATGGAGAAATACTACGATACCATTGCCGCTTCCAATCTCAAGATCAACATCCGTGACATCCCGGCCGATGTTCTGAAGAAGATCGAAAACGGTGAAGCCGTTAATATTGAAGATTACAGTGTCATAAGCACGGTAGAAGTCCCCATTTCCACTTTCGGTTTTGAGTATTCCATCGAGGAAGCCCTGCACATAGCCACGACGCTCGGTCAGACCGGCAAGCTTGTGGAACGCTACAAGATCCTGATGGATATGAAATACGCCAGCGCACAGCTCCCGCTTTCCTACTCCATCGACGGCGAGAAGGTCAAGGATTATATCGAAAACGTCTTTGCTCCTGGGAACACCAAGGAACCGGTCGACGCCAAGTTCACCCTTTCCGAAGGAAGGGTGGTCGCCACCTCCGGCAGCCAGAACGGCGTCAAGGTCAATGCCAACCTGACCACCAGTGCGATCATGAAGGCTTTTGAAGACGGGATCTCCGATCACATGAGCTGCACTGCCATTGTCGGCACAATCGAACCGCGCGTCACCTCGGATGCAGTAAACAGCATAAGCGGCGTCGTTGCCAAATATTCGACCAATTTCTGGACTTATGACAGCCCCGAAAATGAAAACCGTTCGGAGAACATCCGCGTCGCCGCCCAATACGTCAACGGCACGATGACCATGCCGGGTGAACGCGTCTCCCTGAACGAAGTGATCGGTATCCGGACCGAAGAACGCGGCTTCAAAGTCGGCCATGCCTATCTGGACGGCCGTGTCATCGATTCCGTCGGCGGCGGCATCTGCCAGCTTGCCACCACCTTGTATCAGTGCCTGCTGCAGACCGAGCTCCAGGTCGACTACCGCAAGAACCATTCCATGATGGTTGACTATGTGGACTATTCCCAGGATGCGACGCTCGACTGGAACAATGTGGACCTGATTTTCACCAACAACTGGGACTATCCGATCTATATCGCCTGTTCGACGACCTTCGGCTATCCTTCATCAGTCACGGTCACCTTCTACAGCACCGACACCCGCCCGAAGAACCGTACTATCGAATACAAGACTGTTGTTGACAGCAAAAAGAGCTACAACCCTCAGGTCGTGTATGACTGGGAAGCCGCACCCGGCACGCCTACAATCGAAGGATATCCGCTTGACGAAGTCAACTCCCACATTGAAAAGATCGTCCGCGTAAACGGCGTCGTCGAATCCACGACCCGGATGAACAACGACTATTACCGCTATCTGCGTCAGACCATCAAGGTCGGCGCCCGCGGCACAGGTCTGACGGCCAAGTGGGAGAATGACATTCACAAGATGTACAACAACGGTGAGCAGCTGCTCATGAACAGCAAGGGCATGCCGTACTATGACGGCGCCGGCGGTTATCTGCTCGCGAAGGACTATTACCATGACAGCAACGGCTATTCCACCAGCGAGACCCCGGTTCGCATAGCGCCGGCTCCGGTTCCGACACAGCCGACGGAACCCCAGACGGAACCCCCGACCACGGAAGCCCCCGCCACCGAACATGAACACAGCTACGGTGAATGGAGCGCCTGGACCTACAGCAGCGACGGCACGCACGTCCGTACCCGCAGCTGCCTTGACGGAGACGATACCCAGACCGAGACGGCCGCCTGTGAATACACGCTGATCGATCATCGTGACGCGACAGCCACAGAGGCCGGTTATGACAGCTATGAATGCTCCGTATGTCACCACACTTATCAAACTGAAATCCCCATGCTGACCGAAGCCGCTCCGGATCTCGGAGAACAGCCTGGCGACGGCAGCGATAATCCGTAAGGAGGTTATACTTCAATGATCAAAAAACTTCGCATTTTACCGGTCATCATGCTTTGCCTGGTGATGGTCTTTATAGCCGCATCGCCGGCTAAAAAAACCGAGGCAAGCAACCGGATAGCTGACGGCGTCCATCTGGGCACGATCGATCTCAGCGGTATGACCCTGGATGAAGCCGCCGATGCGATGGCCGAGTACTGCGAGCTCATTGCCGATTCGGATCTGACCATCAACGTCCGCAACATCCCGACTGAGGTGCTGGACAAGATGGAAGCCGGAGAAAAAACCGATCCTGAAGAGTACGAAGTTCTCTACAGCGTCGAGGTGCCTGTTTCCACTTTCGATTTTGACTATGACATTGAGAATGCCCTGCGCACCGCAAGCTCGATCGGTCAGAAGGGCCGTCTGGTCGAACGCTATAAAACCCTCATGGATATGAAGTACGGAGATGCGCAGCTGCCCCTCTCCTTCTCCATTGACGAGAAGAAGGTCAAGGCCTACGTCGAAGACGTTTTCGCTCCCGAGAACTCACAGGAAGCTGTCGATGCCAAGTTCAGCTACAGCATCAACGGATTCACGGTAACGCAGAAGGAACAGCCCGGCATCAAGGTCAACAATGCCCTCACCGTCAATTCCATCCTGGAAGCCTTCGCCGGGGATATTTCAGACGGCATGGTCTGCGACGCCATGGTGGGAACGGTCCCGCCCAATGTCACATCCGACGACATCGAGGATGTTCCTTTTTCCCGGGTTGCCACCTGTACGACCAAGTTCTGGACATATGACAATGAATCCAACCTGAACCGCTCCGAGAACATCAAAAGAGCAGCGGAGATCGTGAACGGCACGATGGTCCTTCCCGATCATAGATGCTCCATGAACCAGACAATCGGCGAGCGCACCGAGGCACGCGGATTCAAGGTAGGCCACGCTTATAAAGACGGCAAGGTCATCGATGACGTCGGCGGCGGCATCTGCCAGTTTGTCACGACCCTGTACCAGTGCGTCCTGCAGACCGAGATGCAGGTCAATGTCCGCCACAACCATTCCATGCGTGTCGACTACGTGGACTACTCTCAGGATGCCACGGTAAACTGGCCGGGTGTGGACATGGTATTTACCAACACCTGGAAGTATCCGGTCTATATCACCTGTTCCGTAAGCTTCGGTTATCCTTCAAGCGTCACGGTCAGCTTCTACAGCTACGATGAGCGGCCGTCTAACCGCACTGTTGAATACAGAACCGTTGTCGATGCGACCGATAAGACCATCTATCCTCAGCTCGTTGTGGATAAGAGCAAGGCCGCCGGCAATCCGACCTCCTCCGGCGTTGTCCTGGATGCCGTCAGCTCTCATATTGAGAAGATCGTCCGCGTAGGCGGCGTCGAACAGTCCAGGACCCGCATGAACAACGACTATTACCGTCCTCTGCGCAAGATCATCACTGTCGGAGGCAGCGGCCTGGGCCTTGAAGTTTCCCGTGAAAATGATATCGATCAGATCAGAGACAGCAACGGCAACTATCTGCTCTTAGACAGCAATTACAAGCCGATCTACAACGGGCGCGGCGGCTACTACCTCGCCAAGGACTACAAGCACGGCGCTAACAACGTTGCCACCTATTCCGGCGGAAGTCTGGTGCCTGTCGGCGGCGGATCGACCACCCATACGCACAGCTACACGAACTGGAAATCCAACGGCGACGGCACGCACACCGCCACCTGCAGCTGCGGCGACAAGAAGACCGAAGACTGCACCTTTAACAGCAAGGGCAAATGCACTGTCTGCGGCTACACCAAGCCGACCGAGCCTTCGACCACGGAAGAGCCGAAGCCCACGACACCGGCCGTCTGTTCTCACAGCTGGGACAAGGGTAAGGTCACCAAGGAAGCCACCTGCACCGCGAAGGGCGTAAAGACCTATACCTGCACCAAGTGCGGCGAAAAGAAGACGGAAGAGATCGCAGCCCTGGGTCACAACTGGGACAGCGGCAAGGTTACCAAAGAACCGACCTGCACCGAAGCCGGCGTGAGGACCTTTACCTGCTCAAGATGCGGCGAAAAGAAGACGGAAGAGATTCCTGCAATCGGTCATGCCTGGGATGGCGGCAGCGTGACCAAGGAACCGACCTGCACCGAAGCCGGTGTGAAGACTTACACCTGCACGCATGATCCTAACCACACTTACACCGAAGCGATCCCTGCACTTGGCCATCATTTTGAAAACGGCTACTGCACGCGCTGCGGCGAACCGGATCCGAATTATCAGCCGCCGACAGAAACCGAGCCCACTGAGCCGGAGCCGACAGACCCGCCCGTCCCCGCCGATCCCGGCAGTCTGGTGCTTGCCGAGAAGCTTCGCAGACGTTTCCTCTTCTATTAATCACAATTCATAAATCTTTTGCTTTATTTTCCGATCCCCATCTGCTACAATAGAAGCAGATGGGGATTTGTTTCGTGCGAAGATATGCGGCCTGCCGCATTTGCCTTAACATCCCATCCGAGAAACAGCAAAGGAGTGGAATACTATGAAGTACAAACTTACCGGTAGGAATCTGGAGATCACCCCCGCCATGGAGAACGTCCTCGAAAGAAAGCTGACCAAGCTGGATAAGCTCTTCGACGAGAATGCCATTGCCAACGTCATCATGAGCATGGAAAGAGGGAGGTCCAAGATCGAAATCACCATTCCTGTGAAAAACAGCACCATTCGTTCTGAACAGACCGGAAATGACATCTACGCGCTGATGGATGACGCCGTGGATGCCCTGGAAAAACAGATGCGTAAGTATCGCGGCAAGCTGATTGATTTCTATCAGAGCGGCCAGAATCCCAACAAAGCCTACAAGGAAAGCGTGGATCGGGAAGAGGATACCCTTAAGATCGTGCGGACCAAACGCTTTGCCGTCAAGCCCATGGATGCCGAAGAAGCCTGCCTGCAGATGGAACTGCTCGGCCACGCCTTCTATATGTTCCTGAACAGCGATACCAACGAGGTCAACGTGGTTTACAAGCGGAATGATGGAGCTTTCGGTCTGATCGAACCCATCCTGGATGACGAAGACTGATTCACAGAACAAGACAGAATGATTTTTCCCATATAAAAGGGAGGCATCAGCTTTTCAGCTGATGCCTCTCTTTTTGGCTTTCAGGCCGGATACGTCTTTCGTATCTTTACGTCCTTAATCGCCGATAACGTTCTGGATGCTCCAGATGGTCATGAAATCGGCAGAATTCACGCGGACCTTTTCACCGGTTCTCGGGGAATGAACCACGAGGCCGTTGCCGATGTAGATACCGACATGGCCCACCGGATCAGAGGCGCCGCAGTGATAGCACACCAGGTCGCCGGGGCGAGCCGCACTCAGGGATACAACCCGGACACCGGTTACGGCTAATGTCTTCGAATAGTGCGCAAGCGACATGCCGTGATTCAGGAAGATCGCCCGCACAAAGCCGGAGCAGTCCGCACCGTAAACCAGGCTTTCACCGCCCCAGACATAATCCAGAATGCCCACGTACTGGATGGCATCCAGGACGATCGCTCTGCGCAGGGACGAGGTGCCTGCCGGAAGGTAGTTTCCGTAAGTGCTCTTGTTGATTTCTTTCGCCTGGTTCTGGATCGATGCCCGATAAGCAGCATCTGCATTGCGGCTGGCCTGGATCGATGCTGCGATCGATGCCTGGCGGGAAGCCTCGGCAATTGAGGCCGCATAAGCGATCGATGCCTGACGGCTGGATTCCGCAAGATATGCCAGGTAGGAAGATTCTCTGATGGATTCTTCAATTGAGGCCTGGCGGCTGGACTCCGCACGGGATTCTGCACGGCTGTTCGCCGCCCAAAATGCCTGATTGGATTGTTCTACAGCCAGGTTTTCTTCTTCAATGGTGATCGCCGTCTGTGCTTCATGAGATACCGTCACGGAATCTGCCGGGGCATACCCTACGACAGTTCTTCCGTCACTCGTCTGCCCGAACAGCACCTTGATGAAGGGGTCGCCAAGCTCCATGACCTTGTATTTGACTTCGCTGGTCAGCAGAGCCATCGTGTCACTGCTTGTATCCGGCGCTTCGTAGAGACGCTGTGCATCATTGTTCGGGGTGACCCAGGTCGTCACGACCTCTGTCAGCAGATCCATGGCTTCCGCACCGGAAACCAGATACTCCGACTTGACATAGCCGGTCACCTTGCCGGACTGGATATGATACCACAGGCCGCTTTCGGTATATTCCGTTCCCAGCAGCGTTGCCACTGCATTGTAGTACAGTTTACCAACGATCTCGGAGGTGGTATTCGCCTCCGCACGTACGCGCATATATCCGCTTCCGCGGAAAATAACCGCATTGAATTCACTGTTCTGCGCCAGCTTTTTCAGGCGCTTTGCGAGTAAAACACCGGACTCGATATTCTCTGTTTCAGACGTCGTACCGTTATAATTCTCCGCATAGACATCGACAGCCGAGTTGTTCATGACCGCCCGTTTGATGGCCAGATACTCTTCCACCGTCATGCCCTGGGGCAATTCTTCGGATACTTCAGGTTCCGTCACAGGTGCTGTCTGGGAGGCAGCTTCCTCTTCGGTTTCCTGAGGGATCGTCTCCTCCTGCGTTGCCATCGTGACTGCTTCTTCAGTCGTTTCTTCCGGCATCGCAGAAGGCATCTCTTCAGGGGAAGCCGTTACGCTTCCTGGTCCGACCTCTGGCAGAGGATCTGCTTTAACCGGCATACTTAGCCCGGAGATGAGCAGCACGCAAAGCAAGAGCGCAACGAGTCTTTTGGATGATGATCGCATGCTTTCTTCTTTGTCCTCCTTGTCAGGTTTGGCTTCATTTTCCGATTAAAATAGCCTTTTCGCCTATAATCGGGTATAGTCATTTTATCATTTCCCACGCTAAGCGTCAATAAAATTTTCCTTAAGAAGCTGTAAACCGAAAGGTAAGGCAACATATACGAGCCGTTCTAAAGAACACCCCCAGATGTAGTGGCTTAGCTTAAAAATGCAGCAGACCCGGTACCGATCAGCTCGCCGCTCCCACGGTCGAAGAGCATGATCCCGTCCGGCTTCAGGGCAATGTGTACCTTCTCGCCGATGCTGTAGGTCACGCCTCCGAAGGTCACGCCGGTCAGCAGATAATTGCCGATCCTCACGCGGACCGTCGTTTCCATGCCGGTAGGCATGGCGCTGTAGATCTCGGCCTCGATGCCGCCGTCCTTCACCAGTTCCAGATATTCGGGACGGATGCCGAGTACATAATCATCCTCGGTGATCTCGTCCTCTTCATCCAGTACGTCCTCCACGCGGGCGATCGGGTAGGCAAAGAGCGTATCCTTATTGCCCTTCTCCACGTGCTTCTTGTCCTTCTTGCGTTCCGCTGCCAGAGCCGCCTTCGCCGCCTTGCGCTCCGCCAGTTCTGCGCGCCACTTCGCAATGTCCGTGCCCTTTCCGAAGCTGAAGCGGAGCTTATGGTCTTCAAGCACGCTCAGCTCCAGGCTGCCGTCTCCGCCCTGCTTTCCGTTTGCTTCAACGAAGTTGATGGAGGGGCTGCCCACGAAGTCCGCCACGAAGGTGTTGTTCGGGAAGTTGTAGACCGTAAGCGGCGCGTCATACTGCTGCAGCAGGCCGTTTTCGATCAGGCAGATCTTTGTCGCGAGCGTCATGGCTTCCATCTGGTCATGCGTCACATAGACGAAGGTGGATCCGGTGGTCAGATGCAGGCGCTGCAGCTCGGAGCGCATCTCCAGGCGGAGCTTTGCATCAAGGTTCGACAGCGGTTCGTCCATGAAGAGCACCGTGGGTTCGGGGGCTAACGTGCGGGCGATGGCCACACGCTGCTGCTGCCCGCCGGAAAGTTCGGACGGATAGCGGTCCATGAACATGCCGATCTTGACGATCCGGGACACGCGCCGCACGGTCAGGTCGATCTCTTCCTTCGTATATTTACGGACTGAGGTCTGCACGGTGCCGTTTTTTAACACCTCGTACTTTTCGTTCAGCTCAAGGCCCTGCGCCTTAAGCGAGGCTCTTTCCTTCTGTGCTTTCTCACGGTAGAGAGCGGCCTGCTTTCTTGCCGCTTCCGCGGGATCCGCAGCCTTATGCACGTTCAGGTTCATCAGTTCCTTCGCGGTGTAGCCCGAGATCTGGAAGCTGTCGATCAGGCGCACCTGGAAGCGTTTATCATCCAGTCCGCCCTTTTTGTCACGGCTGTCCTCCACGACCGTCATGAAGGCTTCGGGGTTTTCGAGGATCTGCGCCGACTTCTCAAGCGCCTGGATATCCAGCCGCTTCTCGGGCATCTCCTCCTTCACATTGGTCAGACCGAAGCTGATGTTCTGGTAGACCGTCATGTTCGGCCAGAGCGCGTAGTTCTGGAACAAAAAGCCCACGCGGCGCTTATTGGCGGGAACATTGATCCCCTTCTCACTGTCGAAAACGACCTGGTCACCGATCGTGATGCGGCCGGAGGTCGGCGTTTCCAGCCCGGCGATCATGCGCAGCGTGGTGGTCTTGCCGCAGCCGGAGGGGCCGAGCAGGGTCACGAAAGCCTGATCCTCGATCGTCAGATCCAGGTGGTCCACCGCGTAAAAGTTATCCCAGCGCTTGGTAATATCAGTCAATACGATTTTAGGCATAATGAACTCCTTTTGATTTCCTTATCTGCGGCGGCCCGTCAGCTGCCGATACCCTCGTCCAGGCTGGCGCCCGTGAGCTTGTTGACCACGGCGTTCGAGATCAGGATCGTCACGATCAGGATCAGGTTGATGCCGCTCGAGAAGGCATACAGGCCCATCTCGTCGAAATAGTCAAGCGTCGTCGAAAGGATGAAGCCCTGCACGCAGAGCAGCATGAACAGCGACAGCTCGCGGAGGCAGGTCATGAACGGCAGCAGGTAGCCGCTGATGATGGACGATTTCTGGATCGGAATGATGATCCGCAGCATCCGCTTGATCCAGGGTACGTTCTGGATCAGGGCAGCTTCCTCGATCTCACCGCTCAGCTGGAGCATGGAGTTTAGCGAGGCGCGGCTGGCAAACGGGATGTATTTCACGGTACCGACGATGATCAGGATCCAGTAGGTGTTGTACAGGTTCAGCTTTTCACCGGTCAGCAGGATGAAGAAGGCGATGCCGACGGCGACCGAGGGCATAAGGTAGGGCAGGAACGCGACCGAGTTCACGTAGCCCGCCAGCTTGCTGCGGCGGTTCTTGGACACGGCGTAGCCGATCAGGGTGCCGAGCGTGCCCGCAATCAGGGCGCAGGCTACCGAGACGAGGATCGTCCCGCCGAAGGCAGACCAGATCGTCTTGTTGTAGAGGATGCCCATCTGACCGTACAGACCGTTCTCCGTTACGTTTTCCGCCGTCAGCCACCACTTGCTCGTCAGGTTGGCAAGGTCCCAGGTGTACAGGAAGCTGTAGTCGCCGGGGTTCGGCAGGATCGTTTCAAAAGCGAACGAGATGATGGGGAAAATGCTGGTGAAGAAGGTCAGGACCACGAACACGCAGGCGATGACCGTGCGGCCGGCCTTCCCGAGATTGATCTTGGACGTCTGGCCGGACTTGCCGGTGACCGTGGTGTAGCTCTTTCGGCTCTTTAAGCTCCGCTGGTTCAGGATCATGATCGCCACACCGAGCACCATCATGATGACTGCCAGGATCGACGCCTCGCCGGCATATTTCACGTTCATCTCCAGATATTTCGTGGACAGCGTCGTGAATTTCAAATAGTGCGGGACCGGGTAGCTGCCCATCGAGCTGCCGAAGACGAGCAGGATGGTGGACAGGATGGCCGGACGGACAAGCGGGAGCGTCACGCGCGTCATGATCTTGAAGCGCGGCGTGTTCAGGATGGTTGCCGCCTCCTCAAGATTCGCGTCCATGTTGCGGAAAATGCCGCCGATCAGGATGTACGCAAACGGCGCGTAATGCAGCCCCAGCACCACAACGGAAGGGAAAAGTCCCTGGCACCACCAGCTGGGCATGGTCACATGGAACAGGCTGGCAAAAAGGCCGTCTCTGGTCCCCGTGATCAGGTTCGAGTCGAACAGGTTCTTCCACACCATGGCGAGCGTCCACTGCGGCATGATGTA
>DJYD01000025.1 GCA_002449955.1 Lachnospiraceae bacterium UBA6987 | reverse complement strand
CCGTCATGCCGCCGAATTCCCAGAGCGCCATCATGACCACATACTGCGTATAGGTCAGTCCCAGCTCCTCAAGCGGTCTGCGGTACTGCCTGATCACTTCCTTGGCGCAGGCATAGAGCGGAAAGCACAGCTGGTTCTTCAAACGGATGCACTCATATTTACCGATTGCACGTTCGTCTGCCATTACAGGTATTTCTCCGCAAAGGCTGCCGCATCCGGGCTGTCAACAGGGACCGCCTTCACGCCCGCGGCCTGCGCGATCGCTTCGGCAACAGCCTTTGTATTGCCGGAGCGGGAATAATATCGGACTGCTGTTTTCATGGCCTTCTCCTTCTCTTCTCAGAACGTGACCGTTTCCGGTGCTTCCGTAAAGGAGCTGAAGGTCGCTGTCGCATTCTTAAAATACAGCACCTGCGTGTTGCCGTCATCCGGATCATACATGGCTTTCAGGCTCGGCATTTTTTCCAGCATGGCCACCTTGACGGCACGGTCGTCATCATTGATCAGCTCACCGGCCACGCGCAGCCATTTCCCGTCCTTGAAGGCGCAGATCTCCGCCTTCGGATTCGCGGCAAGCTGCTTCGAAACATCTTTTACCTTTCCGGTCTGGATATACAGGCGGCCTTCGTACAGAAGGATGGTGCCGAAAGGTCTTACCCGGGGCTGATCGCCGTCCACGGTAGCGAGATAATAAGTCTGGGCCTCATCAAGAAACTGATACACTCTTTCGATGTTCTGCATGATCATTCTCCTTTAAAAAATAATAATTGTGCGCCGTTTGATTGTGCACAACCAATATAACATCCGTCCCGGCCTTTGTCAAGACCGGGACGGATAAACAGTCAGTGTTATGCCTGACCGCAATGCCTCTTTACGCTGCGTCAGCAAGTTCATCAAGTGAATCGCTGTTGATCGGGAACGTGAAATAAGTGTTCGGATAAGGTTCGTCTTCAAGCGTGAAGTGCCACCATTCCTCTGCCAGCGGACGGAAGCCGTGTTTCGTCATCACCTCACGCAGAAGCATGCGCATGGCATACTGTTCCTCCGTGATATCCGTATAATCCGGATGGCTGAGCTCGCCGAAATAGTCAAAGGTACCGCCCATATCTACTTCACGCTCCGTGTTCATGTCAAACAGCGTCAGGTCCACCGTGCTGCCGCGGCTGTGACCGGAGTGTTCCGCAATATAACCCTGCGGGAAGAGAACAGCCTTATCGAGATCGGGATAAAAGTATTCTTTCATCCGGGTATCCTCCGTATCCAAGGCCCAATTCATGAAATGCGTGACAGCCGTCTGCGGACGATAAGCGTCAAATATTTTCAAACGATAGCCCTTATCCATAAGCTCATCGCTTACTTCTTTCAGCGCGTCTGCAGCCTCTGCAGTCAGCATGGCCAGCGGTTCTTCATATCCTTCAATGCGGTCTCCCACGAAATTGTATGTTGAATAGTAGCGGATCTCCAGGATGGCGTCCGGTACCGCTTCGCTCAGCAGTACAAAGTCGGAGGCGTCATCCGAAAGAATGATATCCGTTTCCTGCCCGGCCGACCACGCTGCCGTGCGGGCAGCCACGTTCTCTTTTAGATTGGTGAAGAAGAACATATAGTCATACACGTGAAATGCACCTTCCGGGAATATGTCAAGACTCGGAGGATAATCCGCCGCATTCACATCCGTAACGACCAGCTCGCCGCGGCTGCCGATATAGGCACCGCAAAGGCCGGGGACGGGCTCGCCGCCGAGCTGCATGACAGCGCCGAGATTGAGGGACTTATCGGCAGGCGTGCTGTCCGTCTTCCAATTCAGAGGGTTGATGGAAAGCGCTTTCACTCCCGCCGGAGTAATAATTGTCTCCGTCAGATTTCCATCCTCGCAGTCAAAACTGACAACAGTGCCGACGTCTGTCTCTCCGGACGCAGGTACGATCTGAGGATAGGCTTCCGTCATTTCTTCGGTAACGTTCCAGCCAAGGGAATAGACGGCGATCAGCCTGTCGCGCAGAGCCTGCGCCTCTTCGCTCTCTCCCCCGTAGTACTCTTTCAGAAGTTCCAGACACATCTCTCCGCCCTGGGAGAATCCGGCGAGGATGATCCCGCGGCCTTCATTTTCATGATCAAGATACCAGCGAAATGCAGCGGAAATATCTGCATAGGCAACTTGTTTGGCTTTGTCCCGTTCTGCATCTGCCAGCTTATATGCCTTGATCGACATCTGTCGGTAATACGGAGAAAACAGACGTCCTGTTTCCTCGTATATCCCCTTTTCCAGATCGAGAGCATAGTTGAAATTCTTCTTAAGCTTGTCATTGAGATCGAAAGCGTTTGTTTCGCTTCTTGTGTCCACAGTGGGACAGATCAGGAAAACATCCACATCCCGATCCTCTCCCATTTCAAAGTATGCCCAATTATCCGCTAAGCTGTAATCCAGGGCGGAATACGCTTCAGGTTCCTGATACTGCTGTGCGGCCTTGGTAATACCGTCTGCGTAGATCCGGGCAAAGTCATTTTGCATAGAAACCGGGATGTAGCCTTTTGCCGAATAATCGGCAGACTTTTTCTCCCAATCCTGAGTGCCCCATTCCCGGGTATTATCATCGGCAACGATCATATACGCCTGCGCAGGATACGGATTTCTGCTGTCGATCGTATAATTCATCATGCTGGTGTCGCTTCCGCTGTTCCCGAAGGCCAGTACCGGTCGCTGGCCGATCTCTCTTTCAACATAAATGGATTTATTGCCGTTAAGATTCTTCTGGATAAAACCGCCGGTAATGACCAGCTCACTACCGTTCTCATATTTGAAATCCATATTCGACGGGACAGATTCGTATCCTGCCTGTTTGACTTCGAAATCCGTACCGATCACATGGTTGGGTGTCACATAGTCCCTGTAGGGAGAATTCGCAATGATCGCCCGGGTAGTGGTCCGCTCTGTACCGCTGATCACGTAAATCGTGAAGTCGTTTTCATACAGGTATTGAACCAGCTCCACCATCGGAAGATAGGCGTTGTCAATATACCGCATGTTGGTAAAGCTCGCTGTGTGCTTCTGTCCAAACTCGACTGCGTACTGATAGAACTCCTCCATGGTCATGCCTGCATACGCTTTTGCGAAGTTCCTTGCCAGATTCTCATCCGCTGTATATCCGGGCCTGATGGAGGCGGCTATCTGCTTCAGTTCGTCCGATACCCGTTCCGGATGATCGACCAGACAATATTCGATGAACATCATCGTATCATAATAGGTATAGTACGTCTCGCAGGTCAGCGTCCCATCCATATCAAATACGGCAATGCGGTCTTTCTCAGGAATGAAGTCAGCTTCATTCTTCGGGTCGGTCACCTGAGTCACATACTCTCTTAAGCTTTTCGCCGCAGCTGAATCAGCTGACCAGCTGGCAGACAGCGGTGTTGGTTTTGTCGAACGTTTTGCTGAACGCTTTGAGAGGATGATCCCTGCCGCTATTGCTGCTATGACAGCTAACAGGATAATAACGGCAATCACCGTTCTTCTTTTGTTGCTGCGGATCACTTTGTTCTCCGGCTGTTCCATTTCTTCTGTTCCTCCAATACTCTGTTATATCAAATCATTCCGTATATAAATGAGCACAACGTTTCCGATATGCTCATTTTCATTCAATAGACCATGGTCAAGCGGCACGGCAGATTATCAATCCTGATGCGAAACCGATTAATCAGGTCTGAATCTGGATAATTATACAGTAAGATTACTCACTTCACAAACACAAAATAGACATGACTGCTCAAAAAGATTACTTATCAGCGGCAACGCCGG
>DJYD01000036.1 GCA_002449955.1 Lachnospiraceae bacterium UBA6987 | reverse complement strand
TCTCCGATTCTGGACATGCACACGAACGAGGTCATCTCTTATGACCTCTCACAGAGTCCAAACATGGAGCAGATCCGGAGGATGCTGGAGAAAGGGCTTGGCAGGTTTACATCGCTCAAAGGTCTGATCTTTCACTCCGACCAGGGCTGGCAGTATCAGCACATTTATTACAGAAAAGAACTTAGTAAACGAGGCATCATACAGTCTATGTCCCGGAAGGGGAACTGTTATGATAACAGCATCATGGAGACCTTCTTTGGGAGGCTGAAGAATGAGATGTTCTATGGGTGCGAGAAAGACTTCCGATCCTATGAGGAGTTTTCCGCGGCCATGGCCGATTACATTGACTATTACAACAATGAGCGCATCCAGGCAAAAACAAAGTGGATGCCACCTGTAAAGTACAGAATGGCATCCACCTGTTGAGCCTCGGTCATAAATCAATGTGTCCAGGAAACTGGGTACATATCACCAGCCGGGACGGCGTTTTTTGTGTGTTTATGCGGTATGAACGGACAGCTTATTTCTTCTTGCTCTCGTCGTTCTTTTTGATCTTGGCATTGATATTGTTCAGGATGCGTTTTAAGGCACCGACCTTGGCCGGCTTTTCCGGGACCTTGCCGCCGCGGACGGACTTCAGTTCGGCAATATAGATACCGCTCAAGGCAACCTTGCATTCCTTCTTGACGGGGAGGATCTCGAAAACCTCGGCATCGCACATCAGGGTCATGATCTGCGGACCGATCTTGGCTTTGACGATCGGGAGCTTCTGATTCTTCGCATACCAGGGGAGCTGGCCGAGAGCCACCTGCGGCAGGCCGGAATCCTTGGGCTTCAGCTTTTTCTTGTCAATAACAAGGATGGAGGCAAGCTGCTTGCTCGAATCGATCTGTTCCTGGGCTTCAGCCTGCTTTTTCTGCATTTTGCGGCCGAAGAAATAAAGAACGGCCAGGACCACGGCAGCCACGCCGAATATGATACCCAGGATGCCCCAGGTGTTGATGGCGGTAACAAATGTAATAGACATGAAACTGTTCTCCTTCCAGGGAAAGCAGAAAGCAATTGCTTTCCGGATGCAAGGGGGATTATATCATTAAACACCGGCTTGCGCAAGATGCAATCCGGTGTTCTTTTTTCTTCTTCGGAGAGGGGATCTTATCGGAGGCGGTAAAAGATGGATTGAAAATTTACCGAAAAAATCTATTATTGTGCGAAAAAGCGCTTGCAATACCGGGAAGGCCGCGCTATAATTGGGCAAAATTCAATACAGACCGTATGAAACTGCCGGAATGGAAAGACCGGCAGCGGACGGATTTCTGGAGAACTCCTTGAATGGAGTGCCGAAGGTGCAAGTCGCAAGACGAATCTCTCAGGCAAAAGGACAGAAAGACGGTTTTCTAAACCGATCAGAAGTTATATTTGTTTGTGGAAGACGGGAGCGCCTAAAGTGCCTCCCGTTTTTTGGTCCGGACGGTCGGAGGGGGAAGATATGAAGATACTGGAATTTATTGCAGGCGATCTCAACGATTTTATCTGGGGCTGGTTCGGCATTACGATCCTGCTCGGCACCGGCATCCTGATGACGGTTCTGACGAAATTTTTCCAGATAACTCACTTCGGACACTGGATGAAGAGCACTGTCGGGGGTATTTTTCATAAAAATGTCTCATCCCACACAGATGAAAAAGGAACGATCTCGCAGTTCCAGGCGCTCTGCACGGCCCTTGCGGCGACGGTCGGCACCGGCAACATCGCCGGCGTTGCCGGCGCGATCGCGGTCGGCGGTCCCGGGGCGGTCTTCTGGATGTGGCTGTCCGCCTTCTTCGGCATGATGACGAATTATTCCGAAAATGTTCTCGGCATCTACTACCGCAGACGCGACAAAAACGGTGAATGGGCAGGCGGCGCCATGTACTATCTGACGGACGGCCTGGGCGCTAAAAAGGGCATGAAGGCAGTCGGCCGCGTGCTGGCCGTTCTCTTTTCCTGCTTTGCCATTTTAGCCTCTTTCGGCATCGGCAATCTGGCGCAGGCGAACACGATCGCCGGCAACATGCAGGCGGCGTTCAGCATTCCCCGGTGGGTGACCGGAGCGGTCCTGCTCATCCTCGCGGCGCTCGTGATCATCGGCGGCATCAAGCGCATCGCTGCCGTCACGGAAAAGCTCGTGCCCTTTATGTCGGTCATCTACATCCTCGGCGCGCTCGTCATCATGTTCACGCATATCGACCTGCTTGGGCAGATCTTCGGCGCCATCTTCAAATATGCGTTCACGGCCCGTGCGGCAGCCGGCGGCGCGGTCGGCACGGCCATCAAGATGGGCTTCAAGCGCGGCATCTTCTCGAACGAAGCCGGTCTCGGCTCATCGGTCATGGTCCACTCCGCCTCCAATGTGAAGGAACCGGTGCATCAGGGACTCTGGGGCATTTTCGAGGTCTTCTTTGATACCATCATCATCTGCACGATGACGGCGATCGTGGTCCTCTCCTCCGGCGTGCTCGATCTTTCCTCGGGGGATGTTGTTGCCCAGTTCGCCGACATGGACAAGAACACGCTGGTCGCGCAGGCATTCACAAATAATTTCGGTGCTTTCGGCGGCATGTTCGTAGCCGTGGCCGTTTTGCTTTTTGCCTTCTCCACCGTTCTCGGCTGGAGCCTCTACGGTACGCGCAGCTGGATCTACCTCTTCGGGGAGAAGAGCGCGATCGGCTACAAGGTGGTCTTTGTCGGCATCATTTTCGTGTCGAGCATCCTGATGAATGTGGATCTGCCCTGGAACATCTCCGATACCTTCAACGGCCTCATGATGGTGCCGAACCTGATCGGCGTGGTCGCCCTGTCGCCGCTTGTGGTGAAGATTACGAAAAACTATGCGGACCGCAAGTTCGGGAATAAGGCAGTAAAACCGATGTATTCGGTCTTCCCGGACCTGCAGAAAGCCGCGGAAGAGGCGATTGATGAAGCCTGAACTAATTATTCTTATCGTCTGGCTGGTGCTAATCAACCTGATCGCCTTTGCCATGTTCGGCATGGACAAGAAGCGCGCGAAGAAGGGGCAGTGGAGGATCTCCGAAAAGGGACTGTTCCTTGCTGCCCTGCTCGGTGGGAGCATCGGCGCGATCTGCGGCATGCAGCTCTTTCGCCACAAGACGAGACACTGGTATTTCCGCATCGGGCTGCCGCTCATCCTGCTGCTGCAGGCCGCCGCGGCGGTTCTGATCCTGAAACGGTGACGGAAAAAGTTTCGGATGCGGATTCTGCGTCTTTTGCTTGACACCTTCCTTTCCTTCGAATATAATACACCCATGTTTAATAAGGAAAGGCGATGAAGGAGAGAGTACTCCGCCGCGGAAAGCCACAGAGAGCCGGGTCTTAAGCTGAGAGACCGGTGCCGGTACGAGCGGAAGAAAGTCACTCCGGAGCTGCTGACCGATGACCGCGCATGACGCGGAAGGTAGGCTCAGACGGAATCCCTCCGTTACAAGGGAGCGCATATCATGGGTATGTGACAAATGGGTGGTATAGCGAGTGATCCTCGTCCTGTTTGGGACGGGGATTTTTCTTTTTACAGACCGTTTCGGAAGAAACGGATCAAAAATGCCACAACACTGCAGGAGGTATATATGTATCAAAAGGTTTCGACCGACATGAACTTTGTCGAGCGCGAGCATGTGATCGAGAAGTTCTGGAAGGACAATCGCATCTTCGAAAAGTCCGAGAGAGAACGCCAGGGACGGCCCTGCTACACGTTCTATGACGGACCGCCTACGGCCAACGGCAAGCCTCACATCGGCCACGTGGAGACCCGCGCCATCAAGGACCTGATCCCGCGCTACCGCACCATGAAGGGCTACTATGTGCCGCGCAAGGCCGGCTGGGATACCCACGGTCTGCCCGTGGAGCTGGAGGTCGAAAAGGCCCTCGGCTTAAACGGCAAGGATCAGATCGAGGAATACGGCGTTGAGCCCTTCATCAAGAAGTGCAAGGAATCGGTCTGGAAATACGAAAAAATGTGGGAGGACTTCTCCGGCAGCGTCGGCTTCTGGGCCGATATGGAGAACCCCTATGTGACCTATCACGACGACTACATCGAGTCCGAGTGGTGGGCGCTTTCCGAACTCTGGAAGAAGGATCTGCTCTACAAGGGCTTCAAGATCGTTCCCTACTGCCCGCGCTGCGGGACCCCGCTTTCCAGCGCCGAGGTCTCCCAGGGTTACAAGACCGTCAAGGAACGCTCCGCCATCGCCCGCTTCAAGCTGAAGGGCGAGGAGAATGCCTACTTCCTGGTCTGGACCACCACGCCCTGGACCCTGCCGTCGAATGTGGCGCTCTGCGTGAACCCCGACGAGACCTACGTGCGGGTGCATGTGGAGGCTGACGGCTGCGACTACATCCTGGCGGAGGCCCTGGTGGGAAATGTGATCAAGACCGATGGCGAAAATGATGCTCCGGTGGTGAAAGAACGCTTCTCTGGCAAGGATCTGGAATATAAGGAATACGAACCACTCTTTGGCTTTACCGGCGAATTCGTCGCGAAGAACCGGAGCGAGAAGGCCTTCTATGTGACCTGCGACGGCTACGTCACCATGACCGACGGTACCGGCATCGTCCACATTGCTCCGGCCTTCGGTGAAGACGACGCGAACGTGGGCCGGAAGTACGGCCTGCCCTTCGTGCAGTTCGTAAACGGCAAGGGCGAGATGACCGCCGAGACCGACTATGCCGGCCTCTTCGTGAAGAAGGCGGATCCGGTGATCTTGGAGGACCTTAAGAAGGCCGGCCTTCTCTACAGCGCCCCGAAGTTCGAGCATGAATATCCGCACTGCTGGCGCTGCGACACCCCGCTCATCTACTACGCCCGCGACTCCTGGTACATCCGTGAAAGCAGCTACAAGGACGCCCTTGTTGCCAATAACAAGACCGTCAACTGGCTGCCTGAATCCATCGGCAGCGGCCGCTTCGGCAACTGGCTGGAAAATATCCAGGACTGGGCCATCTCGAGGAACCGCTACTGGGGCACGCCCCTCAATATCTGGGAATGCGCCTGCGGCCACCGCGAATGCATCGGCAGCCGGAAGGAACTGGCCGAGCGCAGCGGAAATGACAAGGCGCTCACCGTGGAGCTGCACCGCCCCTACGTGGACGAGATCACCATGGTCTGCCCGGACTGCGGCGGCACCATGCACCGCGTTCCGGAAGTGATCGACTGCTGGTTCGACTCCGGCGCCATGCCGTTTGCCCAGCATCATTATCCCTTTGAAAATAAGGAACTCTTCGAGCAGCAGTTCCCCGCAGCCTTCATCTCCGAAGCCGTCGACCAGACGAGAGGCTGGTTCCACTCGTTAATGGCGGAGAGCACCCTGCTGTTCGGCCGTTCACCGTATGAAAACGTCATCGTGCTCGGCCTCGTTCAGGACAAGAACGGCCAGAAGATGAGCAAGTCCAAGGGCAACGCCGTGGATCCCTTCGAAGCGCTCGCAAAGTTCGGCGCCGATGCGATCCGCTGGTATTTCTACAACAGCTCCGCACCCTGGCTGCCCAAGCGCTTCTACGAGGAAGCCGTGCTCGAGGGCCGCTCGAAATTCATGAGCACCCTGTGGAACACTTATGCGTTCTATGTGCTGTACGCGGAGATCGACCAGTTCGATCCGTCGAAATATATGACGAACGGCAAGTGGGAGCCGAAGGACCTGCCGGTCATGGACCGCTGGCTGCTCTCCAAGCTGAATACCCTCATCAAGACCGTTGACGGAAGCCTCGACAGCTACCACATCACGGAAGCTTCCCGCGCGCTTGCCGCCTTCGTGGAGGATATGTCCAACTGGTACGTGCGCCGCTGCCGCGACCGCTACTGGGGCGGCGGCATGGAGCAGGATAAGGTGAACGCCTACATGACGCTCTTTGAAGCCCTGTATACGGTGAGCCTGCTGGCGGCGCCCATGGTGCCGTTCATGACCGAGGCTATCTATCAGAATATCGTGCGCAGCGTGCTTCCGGACGTGCCGGAAAGCATCCATCTGTGCGATTATCCCGTGGCCGATGAAAACCTGATCGACCCCGAGCTGGAAGCCGACATGGACCATGCGGTGAAGCTCGTGGAGATGGGCCGTGCAGCCAGAAATGCCGCGGCCTTAAAGAACCGCCAGCCGCTTTCCCGCATGCTCGTCAAGGCGCCTTTCACCTTAAGCGAATACTACGATGAGATCATCGCCGAGGAGCTGAACGTCAAGAAGCTGGAGTTCACGGACGACGCCGAAGGCTTCATTTCCTACAGCTTCAAGCCGCAGATGCGCACCCTCGGCCCGCGCTTCGGCAAGCAGCTCGGCGAGATCCGCACGCTCCTGCAGGGAATCGACGGCAGCGCCGCCATGAAGGAATTAAAGGAAAACGGCACCCTGACGCTGCAGCTTTCGACCGGCCCCGCCGCGCTTGCGGAGGACGACCTGCTGATCGAGACCGCGCAGAAGGAAGGCTTTGCGGCGAACCAGGACGGTGAGATCACCGTCGTACTGGATACGGCGCTGACCCCCGAACTGATCGACGAAGGTTTTGTCCGCGAGATCGTCAGCAAGGTGCAGACGATGCGCAAGGAAGCCGGCTTCGAGGTCATGGACCGCATCGTGCTCATGCACGAAGGAAACGCAAGGATCGAGGAGATCTTTGCAAAATACGGAGACAAGATCTCCCGCGAGGTGCTGGCGAGCAGGGTCGCAGCCGGCGCATCCGAGGGATACCGGAAAGAATGGAATATCAACGGCGAAGCGGTGACGCTTGCCGTGAAGAAGGAGGCCTGATGGAAGGATACCATATCGACAAGGAACGACTGAGATCCCGCATGGCTGAACTGATTAAGCTCGAGCTGGTCCCGGATCTGAAGTCGGCGGACAACGTGCAGATCTATACGGCGCTCGCCAGAGCGTTAAAGGAACAGTTCATCGACGCCTGGAACGAGACCCGCAACAAGTGCCAGAAGCAGGATCTGAAGCATGTGTACTATCTGTCCATGGAATTCCTGATGGGACGTGCGCTCGGCAACAACCTGATCAGCCTCGGTGCGGTCAAGGAAGTGCGCGAGATCTTAAGCGAGCTCGGTGTGGACCTTAACTGCATCGAGGACCAGGAACGCGACTGGGCGCTCGGCAACGGCGGCCTCGGCAGGCTTGCGGCGTGCTTCCTGGATTCGCTCGCGACCCTGGGCTACCCGGCCTACGGCTGCGGCATCCGCTATAAATACGGCATGTTCCGCCAGGTCATCCAGGACGGCTATCAGAAGGAAGTCCCGGACAACTGGCTGAAGAACGGGAACCCCTTCGAGGTCCGCAAGGACAACCTGACGCAGGAGATCCATTTCGGCGGCTATACCCGCGGGGAATACGGCGAGGATGGCCGGGTCCATTTCATCCATGAGGGTTATTCCTCCGTACTGGCCGTGCCGTACGATACGCCGGTCATCGGCTACAGGAACGGGATCATCGATACCCTGCGTCTGTGGAACGCCGAGCCGGTGGAACAGCTGGAAATGACCTCCTTCGACGCGGGCGATTACGACCGCGCGGCCGAGCAGGAAAACCTTGCCGAGACCATCTGCAAGGTGCTCTACCCGAACGACAACCATATCCGCGGCAAGGAACTGCGCCTGAAACAGCAGTACTTCTTCGTTTCCGCGACCATGCAGCGCGCCGTGCAGCACTATATGGAAGACCACGACGACATCCACGGGCTGCCGGACAAGGCTGTTTTCCAGCTGAACGACACGCATCCCACGGTGGCGATCCCCGAACTGATGCGCATCCTGCTTGATGACTACCGTCTGGAATGGGACGATGCCTGGAACATCGTGACGCGCTGCTTTGCCTACACGAACCATACCATCATGGCGGAGGCCTCCGAACAGTGGCCGATCGAGCTGTTCTCCCGCCTGCTGCCCCGCGTCTACCAGATTATCGACGAGATCAACCGCCGCTTTGTGGCGGAGATCCGCCGCATTTATCCCGGCGATGAGGGCAAGATCCGCGCCATGGCAATCCTCTACGACGGCCGCGTGCGCATGGCGCAGATGGCCATCGTTTCCAGCAGTTCCGTAAACGGCGTGGCAAAGCTGCATACGAAGATCCTGGAGGAACGCGAGTTTAGAGACTTCTATGAACTGTGGCCGGAGAAGTTCAGCAACAAGACGAACGGCATCACGCAGCGCCGTTTCCTGCTCCACGGAAACCCTGCCGAGGCAGCCTGGATCACCGCGCGCATCGGCGACGGCTGGATCACGGATCTGCCGCAGTTAAAAAAGATGCTGCCCTATGCCGACGATCCGGTCGCGCAGCAGGAATTCTTAAGCCTCAAACGCCGCAACAAGATCGCTCTTGCGAAATATGTAAAGGAGCACAACGGCGTCGATATCGACCCGGATACGCTCTTTGACGTGCAGGTCAAGCGTCTGCACGAATACAAGCGCCAGCTGCTGAACATCCTGCACGTGATGTATCTGTACAACCAGCTGTCCGATTTCCCGGACCGCGACATGGTCCCGCGCACCTTCATCCTGGGCGCCAAAGCCTCGTCCGGCTACAAGATCGCCAAACTCACGATCAAGCTCTGCAATGCCGTTGCGGACGTCATCAACAACGATCCGCGCACGAATAAAAAGCTGAAGATGGTCTTCATCGAAGACTACCGCGTCTCCAACGCGGAGATGATCTTCGCGGCCAGCGATCTGTCCGAACAGATCTCCACGGCCAGCAAGGAAGCCAGCGGCACCGGCAACATGAA
>DJYD01000022.1:53970-64062 GCA_002449955.1 Lachnospiraceae bacterium UBA6987 | reverse complement strand
GAAGCTGACCAGCTGCAACACCACGGGCCTGATCCGTGCGGTGGACTGCCTGGACCGCATCATTCCCGTGGAGAAGGTCGCCATCACCATCATCCGCCGCGTGGCCGATCCCGGTGATTATCACCGCGGACTGACCAATGCCCTGCAGATCGACAAGGCGCCTTCGCATCAGGCTCTCGACCTGATGACCATCATGCCGCACATCGATGCGACCGGCATCCTGGTGCATACGCCGGTCACGCACGGCCATATCATCACCGTGCTCGTCACGCCGAAGGAAGGAAAGATCACGAAGGAAATGGCGATCGAAGCCTTCAGGAAGCATCCGCGCATCCGCACCGTCACGATCGACGAAGGCTTCAAGGGCAACGCCTCCCTGTTCAAATACGCGCGTGACCTCGGCAACCGCCGCGGCGACATGTACGAGATCGCGATCTGGGAAGACAGCGTGGTGGAGAGCGGAAACGACATCATGTTTGCCATCAACATTCCGCAGGAGAGCGTCACGATCCCCGAGACCATGGACGCGATCCGTGCTGCGCTTAAGATGCAGCTGACCTGCGAGGAAGGCACTGCCGAGACCAACAAATATCTGAAGATCGGCCGTTTCAAATAAGCACGGCCCGAAAGGGATACTATGCGATTTGGGATCAGAACACTTGATGATGTGGATGTACAGGGTAAGGTCGTTCTTTGCCGTGTGGATATCAATCAGCCGGTTGACCGGGAATCAGGAAAGCTGAAGAGTATTAACAGAATCAGAGCCTGTGTCCCGACGATACGGGAACTGTCAGATAAAGGGGCAAAACTTGTACTGATGGCCCATCAGGGAAGCGACATCGAGTATCAGAATTTTTATGCGACAAAACCGCATGCCGAAGTGCTGACCGAGCTTCTCGGCCGGAAGGTGAACTGGATCGACGATGTCTGCGGCCCGGCTGCGCGCGAGGCGATCCGCTCCCTTAAGGACGGTGAAATCCTTCTGTTAGACAACGTCCGATTCGTTGCAGAAGAGCAGACGCTGTTTGAACGAAAACTATGCCTCTCACACGAGGCGCAGGCGAAGACGCTACTGCCGCAGAAACTGGCGCCCCTTGCCGATCTGTACATCTGTGATGCCTTTGCGGCTGCGCACCGTGATCAGCCGAGTCTCTGCGGCTTTGAGCAGATCCTGCCCTCCGCCATGGGAAGGCTGTTTGAAAAGGAATACTGCACCGTGTCTTCTGTGATGGAGGAGCCGAAGCGGCCCTGCGTTTTCATTCTGGGCGGCGCGAAGATCGCGGATGCCTTTGAGATGATGAACACGGTCCTTAGCCGCGGCATCGCCGACACCATCCTGACAGGCGGACTGGTAGCCAATATTTTCCTGATCGGCCTTGGCAGGGCGATCGGTGAGGGCAGCCGGGCCTTTATTGAAAAGTCTGGTTATGCGGAGTTTTTCGAAAAGGCTGCAGAGCTTTACCGCCGCTACGGAGACAGGATCGTGCTGCCGCAGGATCTTGCCTGGGTGCAGGATGGCAAACGGCAGGAAACGTCTGTAGGTGAAATGCCGGAAGACTGTGCCGCAGTCGATATCGGATGCAAAACAGCGGAAGATTACAGACAGCGCATCCTTGGGGCAAAAACTGTATTTATCAACGGGCCGATGGGGGTCTTTGAGAAGACAGCAAGCGAATATGGCACTAAAATGATCTGGCAGGCACTTGCAGACACGGCCGGTTTTACTGTCCTTGGCGGCGGCGACAGCATCGCCGCAACGGAAAAATACGGGCTGACGGAGCAAATGGGCTACATCTGCACGGGCGGCGGCGCATTGATCCGCTTCTTAAGCGGCGAGGAGCTGCCGGTTGTCCGGGCGTTAAAGCACGGGTCTCAGATCCCTATGGAGAAGGACGGAAAAGAAAAATGAAGCTTGAATTTGGCTTCGGAACAGGCGTGCAGACAGTTGAGGTTCCGGATCGAAACCTGATCGGCGAGCTGCATGCCGGTCCGGTCCCTGCAGGTCTTACCGGCGATGCAGAAGTGCGGAGGGCCTTGGCGGCTCCTATCGGAACGCCCTGCCTGCGTGATATTGTGAGGCCCGGCGAGACCGTTGCGATTGTGACAAGCGATATTACCAGACCCATGCCGACGGCTGTCGTTATGCCGTCAGTTCTGGATGAACTGTATGCCGGAGGAATAAAGCCAGAGGATATCACCTTGGTCTTTGCTTTGGGAAGTCACCGCAGGCATACGGCGGAAGAGCAGAGAAAGCTGGCAGGAGAAAGGGCATTTAACGAGATCCGCTGCGTGGATTCGGATCCGGATGACTGTGTCTCCTACGGGACAACTTCGCTCGGAACACCCGTGGATATTACAAGAATCGTTGCTGAGGCAGACAGAAGAATCTGCCTCGGCAATATCGAGTACCATTATTTTGCCGGATATTCCGGCGGCGCCAAAGCGATCATGCCCGGCGTTTCCACAAGAGCTGCCATTCAGGCCAATCACAGCCGCATGGTCCTGCCGGAATGCCATGCGGGAAATCTCGAGGGCAATCCGCTCCGTCAGGATATTGAAGAAGCCGGGGCTATGGTTGGGATCGATTTTATTCTGAATGTAGTCCTTTCTGAACATAAGGAGATCCTAAAGGCTGTGGCAGGCGATGCTGTCCTGGCACACCGTGAGGGCTGCCGTTTTCTCGATACGCTGTACCGTAAAGAACTGAAAGCCCCTGCGGATATTGTCATTGTCTCACAGGGCGGTGCACCGAAGGACCTGAATCTGTATCAGACACAGAAGGCCCTCGATAATGCGGCTCACGCAGTTAAGAAGGGCGGCATCATTATTCTGATCGGCTCCTGCCGGGAAGGCATGGGCGAGAAAACATTTGAAGAATGGATGAAAAGCGCGGCAACTGCGGAATCACTGATTGAAAGGATTAAAAAAGAATTCCGTCTGGGCGGCCACAAAGCGGCTGCCATCGCGTTAGTGCTGCAGAAGGCGGAGATCATGCTGGTGAGCGAACTTGAGGATGATTTTGTGCGCTCCGTTTTCTTGACACCGAAACATTCGGTACAGGAGGCGCTTGATGATGCATTCCGCAAACTCGGACCGGAAGCCACCGTTTTAAGCATGCCGTACGGCGGTTCAACCCTTCCGATGGTCGTAGGTTCATAAAAAGAAAAAGAGAGGAAAGAAAAATGCGCTTATTTGACCCGGAAAAGGTTAAGCTCGGCATCGCCCCGATCGGCTGGTGCAATGACGATATGCCGGAACTCGGCGCGGAGAATACCTTCCGCCAGACCGTGAGCGAAATGGCGCTGGCGGGCTTTACCGGCTGTGAGATCGGCAACAAGTACCCGAAGGATCCCGCCGAGCTGAAGCGGGAACTGGACCTGCGCGGCATGCGCATCGCAAGCCGCTGGTTTTCCTCCTTCCTGCTGACAAAGCCGCTTGAGGAGAATCTCGCGGACTTTGAACGAGAACTGGACTTCCTCGCCGCCGTCGGCGCGGACCGCATCAATGTTTCCGAGCAGAGCTATTCCATACAGGGAAAGACGGACGTCCCCATTCTCACCGGCGCGCATAAGCACGTGATGAACGATGAGGAGTGGGAGCGCCTCTGCACCGGGCTGAATGCGCTCGGGAAGGCGGCCTGTGAGCGCGGCTTCAAGCTCTGCTACCACCATCACATGGGAACGGTGGTGCAGACCGCAGCGGAGACCGACCGCATGATGGCCGCTACGGACCCGCGTTATGTGTTCCTGTGCTACGATACCGGCCATTTCACCTTTGCCGGGGAAGATCCTCTGGCGATGCTGAAAAAATATGTGGACCGCGTCGGCCACGTCCATTTAAAGGACATGCGCCTTCCGGTCGTGGAAGAAGTGAAAAAGAACGGCTGGAGCTTCCTGAAAGCCGTCCGGGAGGGCGCCTTTACGGTGCCCGGAGACGGAGACGTGGACTTCGATCCGGTATTCAAGCTCCTTTCCGAAGCCGGATACGAGGGCTGGCTCCTTGTGGAGGCCGAGCAGGATCCTGCCAAGGCGAACCCGCTTGAGTATGCGATCAAGGGACGCCGCTATATTGCCGAACATACGGGACTGTAGGAGGACGGAACCATGTATATGACAAAAGAACTGCACCGCGGTTATAACGCCTATATCAACGCGGCGGAAGACGATCTGGGCACGCAGATGGACGTGGGGCTCCTGATCCTTGAGCCCGGTGATTCCTATGCAATCGACGACGAGATCAAGGAGTCGGCCGTCCTTCTTTTCGAAGGGACCGTGACATTCAGATATGCAGGCAGGACGGTGCGCGCCGAGCGCCCCGATTGCTTCCGCCACGAGGCGTACTGCCTGCTCGCCCCGCGCCGCACGCACATCGAGATCCTTGCGGAAAGCCACGCGGAGCTTTACATCCAGCAGACGGATAACGATAGGGACTACGAGCCGGTCATGTACACGCCCGAGACCGTTCAGACCCAGCACGCGGGGAATAACGGAGAGCTCATGGGCTGCATGCGCCGCGAGATCAAAACCTTCTTCGACTATGATAACGCGCCGTTCTCCAATATGGTGCTCGGCGAGGTCCTGAACTACCCGGGCAAGTGGTCTTCCTATCCGCCGCATTACCATCCTCAGCCGGAAGTTTATTTTTACCGTTTTGACTATCCGAACGGCTTCGGCGTGGGCTTCTCAAACGGGGAGGTCCACAGGACCGGCCACAACGGCTGCCTGATCATCAATGAGGGCATGCATTCCCAGGCGGCGGCGCCCGGCTATGCCATGTGCTATTCCTGGGGGATCAGACACCTTCCGGGCGACCCCTGGATGAAGACCCGCATTGACGAAAAGGAACACGAATGGCTCTGGAAACCGGATGCCAACGATCATATTTTTCAAGGCTGAATGAGTTTGCAGCAGGAGGGAATCATGAAGACAGTCCGCTTGACCATGGCCCAGGCCCTGGTCCGATTTCTGGAAAATCAGTATATTGCCTATGACGGAAAAGAACATCCCTTTGTGGAAGGCGTGATCATGCTTCCGGGACACGGAAACGTAGTCGGTCTCGGACAGGCGCTCAGACAGGAGACCCGCCGCCTCAAGGTCTGGCAGGGCAAGAACGAGCAGGGCATGACGCATACCGCCGTCGCCTTTGCAAAACAGATGAAGCGCAAGAAGATCATCGCGGTAACGTCCTCCGTCGGCCCCGGCGCCGCCAATATGGTTACGGCCGCTGCAACGGCAACAGCAAACAATATCCCGGTGCTGATCCTGCCCGGCGACGTCTATGCCTGCCGCCAGCCGGATCCGGTGCTGCAGCAGATCGAACAGATCCACGATCTGTCCATCTCCACCAACGACGCATTCCGCGCGGTCTGCCGCTACTTTGACCGCATCGTGCGCCCCGAACAGCTCATGAGCGCGATGATCTCAGCCTTCCGCACGCTGACCGATCCAGCTAATACCGGGGCGGTGTGCATCGCCATCCCGCAGGATGTGGAAGGCGAAGCCTATGATTATCCGGAAAGCTTCTTTGCAAAGCGTGTGTGGCGGCTGGCAAGACCGCTGCCCGAAGAAGAGGCGATTGCGGAAGCCGCTGCGGTGATCCGCGCCGCAAAGAAGCCGCTCCTCATCTGCGGCGGCGGTGTGCGCTACAGCGAGGCGCATGAGGAATTCAGGACCTTCGCGGAGAAGACAGGCATCCCCTTCGGCGAGACCCAGGCGGGCAAGAGCGCGGTCCCTTCCGATCACCGCCTGAATCTGGGCGGCATCGGCGTTACCGGCTGCTCCGCCGCCAATGAGATCGCAAAGGAAGCGGACGTCATCATCGGCGTAGGTACGCGCTATACCGACTTTACGACCTCGTCCAAGTGGCTGTTCCGGGATGACGCCAAGTTTGTCAATATCAATGTTTCTGAGTTCCAGGCCCTGAAGCTGGACGCCGTGCCGGTCGTTGCGGATGCAAAGCGCGCCCTGCCGGCCCTGCTTTCTGCGCTGGACGGCTACAAGGCTCCGTATGCCGGCGAGATCGAAGCGGCAAGGGCAGCCTGGGCAAAGGAGCTTGACCGCCTGCAGCATACGACTTACGGCGAGGGCTACGTGCCCGAGGTCAACGACGCAAACGCCGCCTCCGCGGACCGCTTTGCGAGAGATATGGATTCCTGCCTGACCCAGACGGCCGTGCTCGGCGCCATCAACTTCGCCATTGATGCGGACGATGTGGCCATCGGCTCCGCCGGCTCCCTTCCGGGCGACATGCAGCGCATGTGGTGCGCGAGGGGCATCGACACCTACAACATGGAATACGGCTATTCCTGCATGGGCTACGAGATCTCGGGCGCGCTGGGCGTCAAATACGCCATCGGCGACCGTGACGTCTATGCCATGGTGGGCGACGGAAGCTTCATCATGCTGCATTCCGAACTGCTGACCGCCGTCCAGGAGCACAAGAAGATCAACATCTGCGTATTCAACAATGCCTCCTTCGGCTGCATCAACAACCTGCAGGTCGGACACGGCAATGACACTCTCTGCACCGAGCTGCGCTTCCGCGGCGAGGACGGCGAGCATTCCGGAAAGTTCATCCCGGTCGATTTCGCAAAGATCGCCGAAGGCTACGGCTGCAGGGCCTTTACCGTCCGCTCCATGGAGGACCTTCATGCAGCCCTTGCCGAAGCGAAGAAGATCAAGGATGTCCCGGTGGTATTCGATATCCGCGTCCTGCCCAAGTCCATGACGGACGGCTACGGCTCCTGGTGGCGTGTGGGCGACACCGAGGTCTCCGAGAACCCGAGGAACCTTGCTGCCTATCAGGACCATCTGGATCATGTCAAGGATGCAAGAAAATATTGATCAGCTAAAAGCCTCCTGCGAAAAGCAGGGGGCTTTTTAACGCTAAAAGGAGGTGACAAGAAAGCGGAGCCATGCTATACTGATCAGGTCCGGACGGACTTAAGATGCTTCCAGAAGAAAGGAATTCTTTGATGACTAATCCGCTTGTTGTTTTTGAAATGGAAAACGGCGACAGCTTCCGCGCAGAGCTGTATCCTGAAGTCGCCCCGAATACAGTCAACAACTTCATTTCCCTGATTCAGAAGGGCTTTTATGACGGCCTGACCTTCCATCGCATCATCCCTGGCTTCATGATCCAGGGCGGCGATCCCGATGGCAACGGCACCGGAGGCCCCGGCTACAGTATCAAGGGTGAATTCAGCTCCAACGGCTTTGAAAACGCACTGAAGCATACCGAGGGTGTGCTCAGCATGGCCCGTGCCATGGATCCGGACAGTGCCGGCAGCCAGTTCTTCATCATGGTTGCCTCTGCGCCTCATCTGGATGGGGAGTATGCCTCCTTCGGCAAGGTCCTTGACGGAATCGATGCCGTGCACAAAGTGGAAAAGGTAAGGACCAATCCCTGGTCCAATCGTCCGCTGCACCCGGTCGTAATCAAGAAGGTGACCGTGGATACACGCGGCGTGGATTATCCCGAACCGGATACACTGTAAAATTGATCAAGTTGTGATAGCCGGGCCGAGCTGCCCGGCTTTACTTTACGAAAAAAAATGGTATAATAGAGCACGCAGGCGTTCCGCGAGGAACTTAAAAAGGAATGAGGTGCGAGACCTCAGCTGTACCGGCAACTGTAACGCTGACGAAATCCAGAAGGCCATTGCGGAAAGACCGTGAGAAGGCGGAGAGTAGGCTGAAGCGAAGCCAGGAGACTTGCCTGACATTTTCAAGGAGACTGACAGAAAAACTGTCCTTGCCGCCGGGAAACGGCAAAGGGCTTATTTTCCTGTCCAAAAAACATGAAGAACAAAAAAGTTCTGTGGGCGATCCTGGCTGTTATCGTCATTGCTGCAGCCTATATCCTGATCGCAAAGCCTTTCACCCCGAAGGGTGATGGAACCATCACTGTCACGGTAACCGACCTGGATCAGAAGGTTCTGAAAGAGAAGAAGATCGTCTTCAATACCGGCGACAAGCTGGTCGATCTGCTGCAGAAGAACTTTGACAACGTCAAGATGGACAACGGCATGCTGATGAATATCGAATCGCTTGTCACGCCGGCTGACTGGTCCCAGTTTATCAGTATCTATATCAATGGCGAGATGGCTATGGAAGGCATAGAAACTTTGCCTTACAAGGATGGAGACAAGCTCGAGCTACGCATGACGGTCTACGATCCGAACTATGGAAAGTAAAGCTTCAGGAAAACCATTTCTGACGACGCGTGAGCTCTGCGTCATGGCTATGCTGACCGTGATCCTGTTCCTGCAGGAGGAACTTATGAACTTCCTGCCGAATATCAACTTCACGATCCTGCTGATGATCCTGTATGCAAAGGTCTTCGGCTTTGCCAAATCGGCCATGATGATCACGGTCTACCTGCTGTTTGATGCGATCTATATGGGATCGCTCAGTCCCATCTGGACGACAGGACAGTGGATCGCCTGGATGGTGATTCCTCTGCTTGTCTGCACGGTCTTCAAAAAGACGGAAGACAGCCTGAAGCTTGCTTTTGCCGGTGCGCTCTGCGCATTTCTGTACTGCTGGATCATGATCCTGCCGACGATGTGGGTGCTGCATACACCGTTCATCCCGTATCTGATGGCGGATATCCCTTTTGAGCTGCTGCTTGCAGCCTCCTCATTTCTGGGAATCCTTCTGCTATATGATCCGCTAAAAAAAATGCTGCAGAAGCTGATGCAGACACAGCCGCAATCCTAACACAAAAAGAGAGTGCCTATAATGACCCGTTCTGAGTCAGTATACGGCACTCTTTTATTACTCATATCCTTTACGATGAATGAAGCCTATTACGATTTCAGACGCTTGTCTGAGAGCGTTGCGAGCTTGTTGCCTGCGCTTTGGAAGATCTGAACCAGAACCACCAGCAGAATGACCGCAGCAAACATGATCACATAGCGGTAGCGGTAGTAGCCGTAGTTGATGGCGATCTTTCCGAGACCGCCGCCGCCGATGATCCCGCTCATGGCCGTGTAGCCGAGGATCGTGGTGATCGCCGTGGTTGCATTGGAGATGAGGAGCGGCACGCTTTCCGGAATCATGACCTTGGTGATGATCTGCCAGGGGGAGGCCCCAAGGCTCTGCGCCATCTCGATCGAATTCGGATTGACTTCCCGAAGGCTCGTTTCCGCAAGTCTGGCGATAAAGGGAAAAGCGGCAATCACAAGCGGCACGATGGTCGCTGTGGTGCCCACGGTTGTTCCCACGATCACTCTGGTGAGCGGGAAGACCAGGATCATCAGGATCAGGAAGGGAACGCTGCGAAGAATATTGATGATGACATTCAGGGTACGGATTACCCATTTCGGCAGGGGATGAATCCCTTTCTCATCACCGGTGACCAGCAGCACCCCAAGCGGCAGTCCGATCAGAATCGCAAAAAAGGTCGACAGGACAGTGACATAGAGTGTTTCCCAGGTCGCGGTCAGGAACTGGCCGCGAATGATAGGCAGTGCTTCGGCCCAGGCTGCGCCGTCAAATAGTTCATGAAACATGCTGTACCTCCCTGGCAGTCACATTTTCTTTCTGAGTCAGATAGGCAATCACTTCGTCCACCTCATGATCACTGCCTGTGATGCTGAGCAGAACCGAACCGTAAGTTTTGCCGTTCAGCTCACGCATGGAAGCATAGGAGATACTCGCCTCAATGCCTTTTTCCACAGCCATGTGGGCAATGAGCGGTTCAGATGTTGCCTGAGCACCGTCAAAGACCACGCGGATAAAGCGCTCGTTCCGGCCGCTGCGCTGAAAGAGACTGTCCACGTCGCCTTCGGGAAATACCAGACTCCGTGCGGCTTTTGACTGCGGATTGGAGAAGACCTCGCCGACTTCGCCGCACTCGGCTACGGTTCCCTGATCGAGAATGGCGACATGATGGCAGATGCTTTCCACGACACTCATCTGATGGGTAATGATGATGATCGTGATGCCCATCTTTTCATTGATTTCGCGCAGCAGCTCCAGAATGGAATGCGTCGTGCCGGGATCAAGAGCCGATGTCGCCTCATCACAGAGCAGGACCTTCGGATCGGTGGCAAGCGCTCTGGCTATGGCCACGCGCTGCTGCTGACCG
>DJYD01000022.1:0-53917 GCA_002449955.1 Lachnospiraceae bacterium UBA6987 | reverse complement strand
ATGGCCACGCGCTGCTGCTGACCGCCGGAGAGCTGCGCAGGGTAGGCGGAAGCCTTGTCCTTAAGGCCTACCATATCGAGAAGCTCAAGGGCTCTGGCCTTCGCCGGTCCTGACTTAAGGCCCGCAAGCTCCAGCGGGAAGCAGACGTTTTTCAGACAGGTCCGCTGCATCAGCAGGTTGAAGCTCTGGAAGATCATGGTGATCTCCCGGCGCTTTTTTCTGAGGCCTTCCGGGGTAAGCGAAGCCATATCGATGCCATCCACGCGCACGCTGCCGGAGGTGGGTCTTTCGAGCAGATTGATGGTGCGCACGAGCGTCGATTTGCCGGCACCGCTCATGCCGATAATGCCGTAAATGTCGCCGTCGTTTACCGTCAGCGAGACGTCCTTTAAGGCTTCCACCTGTCCGTCACTGCCGACAAAGGTCTTACAAACGTGATCAAGTTCAATCATGGGTATCTCCGCAAAAGGCCGCCGGAGAATAACTCCGGCGGTCGTGATTTTTTATTTCTTCAGGGTGTCCAGGGAAGTCTGCTTGCCGCCGTAAAGTCCCATGGGTTCCACATGGATGGGCGCGACGGAGACGATGTGCGTTCCGTTCTGGGCATTGAAATCATCAAGATACGGGGTGTGCTGGAAGTAGTTGGCGTCTACGGTCCCGTCTTCCACAACGTTGTTCGGCACAACGTAGTCGTTGTATTCCTGGATTTCGAGCGTGATGCCTTTTTCAGCCAGGATCTCTTTGGCGACGGCCAGGATCTCGGCGTGAGGCGAAGGAGAAGCGGCAACGGTGACCTTGGTTCCGTTAAGCGCGGCATAATCCACAGAGGCATCGAAGCCGTCACCGGGCTTTTCGACGGTGCTGACAACGGCGCCGGCATATTTTTCGGTGATGAAATCGGCGACCTTCTGGCTGGAGAGAGCAGCAACGAGGGCCTTGATCTTCGGCTCGTTCTCATTGCCCTGCTTGACGGCCAGGATGTTGGCGTAGGCCGAATAGGAGCCTTCGATCACAAGGGACTGCTTGACCGGGTTCATGCCGGCGTCCAGCGCGTAGTTGGAGTTGATGATGGCGTAGTCAACGTCTTTTAAGACGTTCGGGATCTGCGCGGCTTCCACTTCCTGGAAGGTGATGTTGTAAGGGTTTTCAGCAATGTCCTGGATCGTCGCGGTGATCCCGGCGCCTTCTTTCAGCTTCAGGAGACCGTTGGCTTCCAGAAGCAGGAGAGCACGGGCTTCATTCGTGGTGTCGTTGGGAACGGCAATCGTGAATTTCTTTTCGGACTTGCCGCAGCCGGCAAGAGAAAGAATCGTGATCAGGGAAAGGGCGATGACTAAGAGTTTCTTCATTTTTTTTCCTCCTTCGTGTGAAGCGAAAGCCTGCAGGAAACTGCCAGAGCCGGGTCAGGGCTGACTCAAAAAAATAACGGGCAGCTTCCGAAGCTTCCCGTTCATCTGGATAAATGCTATCCGGGCAGTTATTCGGAAACAGATTCAAGCAAAGACAGGCACATCATCATGTGCCGGCGCATCATCATATCCATGGTGCGGTTTGCCTTTGTCATGGAAACTGCTTCCTTTCTGCAGGATGGGGCTATCATACCCCGTAAAAAAGCTCCTGTCAAGAAAAAAATACACAATTTCTTTCTCTTTTCAGGAACTTTTTTACGAAAACTGTATTCTTGTGCTTGAAAAGGATCAACGATTCAGCAAAGCAGCCGCGGCACTGCCGATCAGATTGGCGTTCGGAACAGCCGTGATTTCATAATGGAGCCCCTGCGAGTGGCCGGTAAACTCTTCCATATACTGCTTCAGAAGAGGCAGGAAGAGCAGCGATTTCCAGAAACTGCTGCCTTCCGCAGCAATCAGGGCAGGCTGATCCGCCCGGAGACCGAGACCCGCTTCCTGCATGACGGCAGTGAGGTTAACGGTGACAAGTTTGGCTGCCCGTTCGTACAGCCGGCGGATTATGGTCAGGAGAGACAGGCGGTCCTCATCATCTGCGCAGAGCCTGGCAAAGCGGGAATCTCCCTGCGGATCCCGGACAAACTCGTCCGCATCAACGGAGTGAAAGGGCTCTGCAGCCGCGGAGAGACGTTCTCTGAATACAGCGGAAAAGCAGCCGTCCTTCGCAGCAAGGGCAGCAGTCAGAGAGATCAGCCGTCCCATATAGACGCCGGATATCATTTTTTCATAGAGATGGTTTCCCGGCAGCTTATCGGCCTGATCAAGAAGGAGATCCGCTTCTCCGCGCGGAAATTGATTGTAGGCACCGCATTCCATATTGATCAGCATGGGGCGGTTCGGGCCGCTTACCGGATAGCGGCTGATACGCCTTGTCTGCTCGGGATAGCAGGTGTTGGTACCGGTCCCAAGGACAAAGCCGATGGCACCGCTGTATGCACCGCCGGATAGCTTATAAAGCGCACCGCAGGCCGCGGCAGTGGAATCGTTCAGTAGGACCCAGGTCCGTTTTCCCGGAACGTCAGCTTCCTTCAGCGCAGCTTCCAGCGTGGCACATACGGCCATCCCGTCAGTATCATCAATTTCCACGCCTTTATTGAAATTGGCCAGGATGCCGTCGTGATCAGGCGTGATTTCTGCTTCATAGGAAAAACAAAAGCCGATCAGTGTGTCTTCTTCAAGATACGGTCTAAGCAGTTTGACCATCTCCGCCAGATATTCCTTGCGCGAGATCCTGTGAAGGCTGCCCGGCATGCGGCCGGAGGCAAGCATAGTGATATCAGGCGTGCCGTCACAGGCGGAAAAAACCACGCGCGCCAGACGCAGATTGGTTCCGCCGGCATCGATCACAAGCAGTGGCTTTCCGGCAGGAATCGTTCCTTCTGTTGTGAGGTAGGTCGGAAGCATGGGAAGAGAGGAGGCATCATCTTGCAGTCCCTGACGAAGCTCCCTGCGGAAAATATCGGTTTGCAGGGAAAGGTCGATCAGGTCAGGGTGCATGCCTGCCTTCCGCAGAAAAGCATCGGTTCTGGAAGAGTATTCAGGGGTTGTCATGGCGTATCCTTCCTTGGATCAGACAATATAGCGGTCCTGATCCGAGAGTTTGTGGACCAGCTTAAAGGAAACATAGAACATTGCAGCGACAAAGATGACGAAAAGCCAGGTGAAGCCGCCTGCACTGCGCGTGGCAATGTAGTCGTAGGCACCGTGCAGCAGCATGGGGATCAGCACGGCCAGAATACGGTACAATTTGCTCTTTTCCGGATACCCGTAGTTATCGGCACGCTTGGCAGAGCCGTACCAGGCTCCCATGAAAACGCCGAAGCAGGCATGTCCGGGAACGGCAGTGATTGCGCGGACAATTGCTGTGGAAAAGCCATATTGAAAGACATAGCTGATGTTTTCCCATAAGGCGAAGCCTAAGGCCACTGCCACGGCGTAAACCACGGCATCGTACTGGCAGTTAAAGGCCTCCTCATACCAGGTGCGGCGTCTTAAGAAGAAATATTTGCTGCCTTCTTCGCAGCCGGCCACAACCACAAAATACAGCAATACCTCAGCCAATGCGCTGTTGTTCACGGCATTGAGCAGACGGTTTCCGATCCACTCGCCGACCATCGCGGTGAATGTGGCTAAGATGCCCATGAGGACCAGCTGCAGAATCAGCCTCGGCGGTTCCTGATCAAGGCGGTCCGAGCGGTAGACTTTCACTAACAGGACAATGGCCGGAATAACTGCGGCTGCAATCAGAATCAGATTGTAAGATCCGAATAAGAATAAAAACATGTTTATCACCTCAGCTGACACCCTATCACAAAACCGGGAATTATTCAAGAAATAAGGCGGAGAGTGTTTTCATTTGTCAAAAATATTGTATAATATCCATATACTGAACACCAGCGAAAGGTGGGTCACGGAAAAATGGATGAACGGACAAAACGTTATGCACAGGAACTTTCACAGATGATCCGCTGTGAGACGGTATCTGTGATGGGACAGACAGATTATACGAAATATACGAAGTTTCAGGAACTGTTGAAAACTCTGTTTCCTGCAATCTTCGGTGCCTGCAAAGTCGAAATCTTTCATGGAAGCATTCTGATGCACTGGGCCGGCGAGCACCCGGAAAAGACACCGGTTCTGTTCATGAATCACCAGGACGTGGTTCCGGCTTCAGGAGAGTGGGAACATGCGCCTTTCTCAGGGGATATCACGGATGATAAGATCTGGGGAAGAGGGACGCTTGATGATAAAGGCGGACTTTGGGCTATGCTGCGTGCTGCAGATGAGTTAGCGGCAGAGGGCTTCGTGCCTGACTGCGACATCTGGTTTGAGAGCGCCTGCGCGGAGGAAATCAACGGCAACCACGGCGAAGGAGCCGACGAGATATCACAGATTCTGGAGAAGAGAGGTATTCGCTTTGCCTTTGTTCTGGATGAGGGCGGCATGATCGTGACAGAGCCCCTGCCCGGCGCTAAGGGCAGCTATGCGATGATCGGTGTCGGCGAAAAAGGCACGGCAGATCTGCGGTTTGTCGCAAAGGGCCGCGGCGGCCATGCATCCACACCGCCGAAGGACACACCCCTGGTAAGGCTCGGGAAATTCATGGCGGAATGTGATGAGAACAAGATCTTCACAGTGGAGATGAATCCTGCTGTAGCTGAGATGTTCCGCAGAGTCAGTACTGCCGGTATGGATGGCATGATGAAGCGTGTACTGGGGAAACCTGATGTATATAAGCTTTTACTCGAGGGCGTGATGAACCGCACGTCGCCGGAGGGGGCTGCCATGCTGCGCACAACATTAGCCTTTACCATGGCGCAGGGCAGCGAGGGCCACAACGTGCTGCCGCAGGAGGCCTGGGTCCTCGGCAACATGCGCTTCTCACACCATCAGGGCTTTGAAGACAGCCTGGAAGCTGTGCGGAAGCTTGCCGAGAAATATGATATTGAGACAGAGGTCATAACACAGGGCTTTCCGAGCCCGGTCACCAGTTACAAATGCCTCGGCTTCCGCATGGTCGAGCAGGCAGTGAAGGAAATCTTCCCCGGCGTTACGCCGTCTCCATATATCATGAACGGCGCCAGCGATGCGCGCTTCATGAGCAGGGTGAGCGACAACTGCCTGCGCTTTGCTCCGTTTGCGATCAGTAAGGAACAGATGCGTTCCATCCATGGTCCGAATGAGAATCTTGACCTGGAGACACTCGCTCCGGCAGTGGATTTCTACCGCTGGCTCATGATGCATGTAGGGTGAATAGATTCAGAAACAGGCCCGAGGAGATCCATATCTCTCGCTTGATTTCATTATAAATGGATGATAAAATAATATAGTGATTGCTACCGAAAGGTAACGGCAAATTAGCAAAGAAATAGCAAGGAGTTTCACTATGGGAAAGTATTTCGGGACCGATGGGTACCGCGGAGAAGCAAATATTACACTTAAAGTAGAGGATGCCTTTAAGATCGGCCGGTTTTTGGGCTGGTATTACGGCAGAACGCACAAGGCTCACATTGTGATCGGCAAGGACACCCGCCGCAGCTCTTACATGTTTGAGTATGCGCTTGCTGCAGGAATCACGGCTTCCGGAGCGGACGCCTATTTGCTGCATGTGACGACCACGCCGAGCGTGGCCTATGTGGTTCACACCGAAGAGATCTTCGACTGCGGCATCATGATCTCCGCCAGCCATAACCCTTACTGGGACAACGGCATCAAGCTGCTGAACGGCAAGGGCGAGAAGATGGAAGAGGACTTCATCCTCGAAGTGGAGAAATATCTTGACGGCGAATATCCGGAAGAAGTTCCGCTTGCGACCAGAGACGATATCGGCCGCACCGTCGACTACGCCGAAGGCCGCAACCGCTATATCGGCTATCTGATCTCCCTGGCGACCCGTTCCTTTAAGGGAAAGACTGTGGCGCTCGACTGCGCTAACGGTGCCTCCTTCATGATCGCCAAGAGCGTGTTCGATGCCCTGGGCGCCAAGACCTTTGCCATCAATACGGATCCCGACGGCACCAATATCAACCTGGGCTGCGGCTCCACGCATATCGAAGGGCTGCAGAATTTCGTCAAGTCGAATGACGCGGTTGATGTCGGCTTTGCTTATGACGGCGATGCGGACCGCTGCCTTGCCGTGGATGAAGACGGCGAGCTCGTGGACGGCGACAAGATCATGTACGTCTGCGGTAAGTATATGAAGGAACGCGGCGAACTCGAAGGCAACAAGATCGTCACCACCATCATGTCCAACTTCGGCCTGTACAAAGCGCTGGATGAAGCCGGTATCGGCTACGAGAAGACGAAGGTCGGCGACAAATATGTGTATGAGAACATGTCCGAAAACGGCTACCGCCTGGGCGGTGAGCAGTCCGGCCATATCATTTTCAGCAAATATGCAACGACCGGCGATGGCATCCTCACTTCTCTTAAAGTCATGGAAGTCATGCTGGAGAAGAAGCAGGGATTAAAGAAGCTGGCGGAGGATGTGACCATTTACCCGCAGGTGCTGAAGAACGTGCGCGTGCGCGACAAGAAGGAGGTCCTGAATCACCCGGATGTCCAGGCCGTAATTGAGGCCGCCGGAAAGGAACTTGAAGGCACGGGCCGCATTCTGGTGCGTGAAAGCGGTACGGAACCGGTAATCCGCGTCATGGCGGAATCCATGGATATCAGTGAGTGCAACCGGCTGGTTGACGGCATCATCGACGTGATGGTCCGCGTATAAGACGGATGCAGGAGGCAGGCTGAGACGGAGAACCGTCAAGGGGAGAAGTGATGACAGAGCGACCTGCACATAAGTATCTGAGATGGGTGTTCACACTGCTGCTGACCGCTGCAGCTATTGCCGGTGCGCTCTTTCTTCTGCCCTGGCTGCTCGAATTCTTCTGGCCGCTTGTTGTGGCATGGCTGCTGGCTGTGATCACAGCCCCACTTGTGCGTTTCATGCAGAACAAACTCCACGCGAGGCATAAGCTCAGTTCAACGCTGGTTCTTATCCTGATTCTCGTGGTCGTGTTCGGCGCATTGTACGGCATTATCCGGATGCTGATTTCCGAAGCAACGACACTGATTCCGAATATTCCCAACTATGTGGAGGCTGTATCAGACGTTATCGATAAGATCGAAAACTGGCTTGCAGGCGCTGCGGTTAAGCTGCCGAAGGGCTTTTTTGACCTGATCGACTCGCTGGAGACAAAGGCGGGGGACTGGTTCATCGGTATCAGTGCGAATCTGGGAATCTGGCTGACCAATACCGTGGCAGGGTTTGCGGTAAATATGCCGGGCTATCTCATCTATATCATTCTTACCGTCCTGCTTACCTTTTATTTCATTGATGGGCGGGACCAGCTGAAGGCGAGGGTGAGATCCATTCTTCCGCCGACCTTTGTCGGTTTCTGGAGCCAGTGCAAAAAAAGCTTTAAAAAAGCGGTAGGCACATACCTTGTGACGCAGTTCAAATTGTGTCTGATTGTTGGCTCAGCCATGTGCATCTGCTTCCTTCTCAAAGGAATCCGCTATACCGGCCTGCTTACGATCGCGATCACGATCCTGGATTTCCTGCCTGTGGTCGGAGCCGGAACGATTCTGAATCCCTGGGCTGTGATTGAGCTGCTGCAGGGTGATGTGTGGATGGCCTTGTATTGCCTCGTGCTGTACATCATCACGCAGGTAATCAGGCAGTCGCTTTCTCCGAAAATGATGGGAGACAGCCTGAATCTTTCTCCGTTAGCCTCAGTGCTCTGCATGTATTTCGGCTTCCGTTTCTGGGGTGTCACCGGAATGATTATTGCTATCCCGCTTTGGCTGCTGGTTGTGGAGGTATACAAGGCCGGTGTGTTTGCCCCGGCACTTGGTGTACTTCGGGAGATCTGGTATGAGCTCGACGGAATTCTGAAAAAACCGGGAAAGCCGGTCTTAACAGAAGAAACGGAAGTACTGACAGCGGTGCCGGAGGCTAGCGGCGAAGCCGCAGAACAAGAAGAAAAAGATATGGATAATGATAAAGATGCGGATACGGAGACAGAAGCTGCGGCACCCGAAACAGAAGAGCTGAAATAAGAAATAACAAATAATAAGACGCAAAGCAAAAGTGCCATCCTGCGCTTAGGATGACACTTTTTTCATGGCCTTTAAGTATTCGGAACCTACAGCCGTGGCCTGGGCTTCAAACCAGATGCTGTCATAAGGCGTTTTGGGCGGCTTGCCGATCAGTGCTGACAATCGCCTTAACCAATAGCGCAGTCCGGAGGGAAAGCCAACCAGAAAGGGCATAAACAGGCCAAAATGACAGTTCTGCATCGCGTGCCCGAGTTCATGGGAGAGGAGGTGGCTTTCTGCACCTTTATTGACAACGATAAACATGCCCCAGTCCATGCCGCCCCAGTTATGTCCGTGCTCAAAGTAAAAACAGGGACCGAATCGGTGCATTTTATGGCCGCTGATCAGCATGGCTGCGGCAACCAGGCTGCCGGCAAGGTTCATGGGCAGCCCCCAGGTCAGAGAGAGCAGATAAAACCGTTTCCTGTCGGTGATCGGCCGGACCGGAAAAACGCGGGACAGATCGTGTTTCATGGCTTTAATAGATCAGGATGTGCGGATCAGCTTTCGGATTCAGCCAACGGAAAATGGCAAACATGGTGGCGTCCTTCGTGCTGACACATCCGGAGGTGTCTGTGTCACCGGCCTGGCAATGCAGGAAAATCGCGCTGCCAGCGCCGGGCACGATCGGATCGGTATTGTACTGAATGACAACCATGTACTGGTAATACCGCAGGAGATCATACATGTTTTCACCGGTCTGCCAGCCCTTGCGCATGGCAAAATTGTCTTCATGCACCAGAGTATTGTAGTACTTGGAGCTGACATCATCGATCCAGTAATCGCCTTCTGTGATCTGATGGTATTCCATCTCGGTGGCAGATTTTGCATCCTTGCCATAGCAGGGGCCGAGAGCGTAGTAGCCGGCCGGTGTACACCCGTCGCCTTCATGCTTGCTGGTGGATACGCCGCCCCTGCCAAGTACGCCGGGAGCAGAGGGGACAGCTTCGGCCAAGGCCCAGCCTTCCTTTGATTTTTCGAAGAAATAAAGCGTGCACTGCGTCCCCGTCGACTGAACCACGATCAGCTGCGTGGATTTGCCAAGGTCGGATTCTTCCATGTTGTAGCGTTTTAAGTGATAATTGATATCCGTAGGATCGGTAACCACAACGGGCGGTGCAGTGGTTTCCGCAGGCGTGGTGGCTTCGGTGGTCTCTTCAGAAGAGGAAGCTCCCTCCGTTGTATCCGCAGACGCAGGAGATTCTGACGTAGGCTCCTCAGTTTCGGCAGACGGTTCCGTAGTTGCAGACTCATCCGTTGCTGTGGGCTGCGTTTCCTCAGGCGTCGTCTCCTGAGACGTGTCCGGTTCCGTTGACGGGACTTCATCTGTGACAGATTCCGGGGTGGTATCTTCCGAAGAAGGATCTGCGGTCGTATCAGCATTGCTGCCTGTCCCGGTATTATCGCTTTCAGCCGTTGTAAAGTACGGCACCAGACTGTCAAGCGGCAGTGTAGGCAGTGTGGGCAGCGTGCCTTCATAGGCTGTCGTCAGACCGAACAAATCGCGGATGCTGTAATTCGGATCCTGGCTTTTGCCATAGACGTAGCGGCCGGCCAGGATGACAAAAATGATGGCCAGGCCGATCAGAAGGCCTAAAAGAATATTCCGGACATTCCCCTTACGTCTTGCTACTGCAGTTTGGCTATATTTTGACCTTGATTCAGGCATAGTACTCTCCCTTTTGCTGTAATTAGCGTTTTTAATCATACACCATTTTGGGCGTTCAGGTCAAGTCCTGCCTGTCAGACAGAATGTATGAAGAAGGGAAGATAAAATGCAGGGCTTGCGTCTTGAAAAAAAACAGGTATAATCATCAGTATGAAGACTTTCCAGGAAGAACTGAAGAAGCTGCCTGAACGCCCCGGCGTGTACCTGATGCACGGCGAAAACGGGGAAGTTCTTTACGTGGGCAAGGCGATCAATCTGAAGAAGCGGGTCAAGCAGTACTTTGCGAAGACCGTGAACCGCGGGCCACAGATTCTGAAAATGATTCAGGAGATCGCCTGGTTTGAGACGATCATGGTGGATAATGAGACGGAAGCCCTGATCCTGGAATGCAACCTGATCAAGGAACACAAGCCGCGTTACAATACGCTGCTGATGGATGATAAAGCCTATCCCTACCTTTGCCTGACAAATGAAGCCTTTCCCAGACTTCGTTATGCACATCAGATGAAGCGAGACGGCAATCAATATTTCGGACCCTATGCCGACCCGGGAGCGGCAAAAGAAACCTCCCGTCTGCTGCAGACGCTTTTCCGCCTGCGTACCTGCAGCCGCAAACTGCCGGAAACCTGCGGGAAGGAACGCCCCTGCCTGAATTTCGATATGAACCGCTGCCCTGCACCCTGCACGGGCTTAGTCTCTCAGGAGGAATATGGGGAAAACGTTAACCAGGCAAGACGCTTTCTGAAGGGTGATTTTGCGCCGGTGATCCGGGTGCTGGAAGAAAAAATGAAAGCGGCCGCGGAATCGCTGGATTTTGAAGAGGCAGCAAGGCTGCGCGATCACATCGCGGATATCCGCTCACTCGGTGACAAACAGAAGGTCAGTGACACCGGGGGAGAGGATATGGACATTCTGGCTATTGCCCTTGAAGGTGAGGGCGGTATGGCAGAAGTCTTTTTTGTGCGTGACGGCCGCATGATCGGCCGGGACCATTTCCGTATCGGTGCCGGGGCGGAAGAGGATCCGGCAGAGATCCTCTCTCAGGTGCTCCGGCAATTTTACAGCGGAACGCCCTTTCTGCCGAAAGTGATTCTGACGGACCGTGAGCCGGCTGACAAGGAGGCTTTGGAAGCCATGCTGACAGCAAGAAGCGGCCGCAGGACAGAGATCAGAGTGCCGCAGAAGGGTGAGAAGAAGGGGCTGCTTGAGCTGGCTAAGGATAACGCCGCGCGGGCACTGAAGCAGGATCTGGACCGGATCGCAAGAGAAGAAGCCCGCACGGTCGGTGCTCAGAATGAACTGGCTTCACTGCTGGGACTGACTGATATTCACCGGTTGGAGGCTTATGATATTTCTCATATCAGCGGCTTTGCCACGGTGGGATCGATGGTGGTCTATGAGGACGGAAGGCCCCGTAAAAACGAATACCGCAAATTCCGCATAAAATTCGTTGAGGGGGTCAATGATTTTGCCTCCCTTGCCGAAGTGCTGTACCGCCGCTTCAGCCATGGCCTGCGGGAGCAGGAAATGGTGCGGGAGCAGGCGTTATATGAACCGTCAGGCGGCTTTGTGCATTTCCCCGATCTGATTCTGATGGACGGCGGCGAAGGCCAGGTGAATGCGGCGTTAGCCCTGCTTAACGAGTTAGGCATTTCAATTCCGGTCTGCGGCATGGTCAAGGATGACAGGCACAGAACGCGCGGACTGATCTTTGACGGACGGGAGATTCCGGTGGACAGTCATTCCGAATCATTCAAGCTGCTGACACGAATCCAGGATGAGACGCATCGCTTTGCCATCGAATATCACCGCTCGCTGCGGGGGAAGGCTCAGGTGCATTCGCTGCTGGATGATATCCCGGGGATCGGGCCGGTGCGCAGACGAAGCCTCATGGAACACATGGGGAGCATCGAAACCATCAGGAATGCCGACGTGGCAGAGCTGAAAGCCGTTCCCGGCATGAATGAAGCGTCGGCAGAAACGGTTTATGCCTTCTTCCATGAGGGAGAACTGCCGGACTGAATCTTGCGTTTTTACCCCGCATCCGTTATACTGGCGGCGGAGACTTCATGATAGTCTGAAACGATTAATCAGATGGAGCAGCAATATGGACAGAATTGCTTTACAGGAAATAATAGATGCCATGCAGCTTGTCAATCTGACGCCCGAGCTGGCGTTGGATGACATCTACATTGATTCAACGGAAGTGAACCGGGCGGCACTGCAGCTTGCCGGGTATTATGACTATTTCGATGAACACCGCATTCAGATTGTGGGCAAGGTGGAATACAGCTATCTGCAGACCATGTCGAATGAAGCCATGCTGCGTGCCTATGAGCGCCTGTTCCGACATCATGTCCCCTGCGTGATCTTCAGCCGCGGCTATGAGGTTGACGTGGAAGTCATCGCTCTTGCCCTGAAATACCAGATGCCGCTGCTCAGCACGCCGATGAATACGTCAAAGCTGTTGGCCCGTCTTATGCGGCTGCTGGAAGTGCGCATGGCGCCCATGATGGTGATCCATGGGGTTCTGGTGGACGTCTTCGGTGAGGGCGTTCTGATTCTGGGAGAAAGCGGACTCGGTAAATCCGAAGCGGCGCTGGAACTGATCAAAAGAGGACACCGTCTGGTGGCGGACGATGCCGTGGAGCTGCGCAGACTTTCGGAGAATGAGTTAGTGGGTTCTGCTCCGGAGACGACGCGCTATCTCATGGAGCTGCGCGGCATCGGTCTGGTGGATGTCAAAGCGCTGTACGGCGTGCAGTCTGTGAAGGATGAAATGGCTGTCAGCATGGTCGTGCGGCTGAAATACATGGACAAATCGGAGACTTTTGAACGGCTGGGCGCCAAGGAAGAATATGTGGAATACCTGGGCAATAAGCTGGCCTGTTATACCGTGCCGGTCAGTCCCGGCCGGAACATCGCTATTGTTGTGGAAACCGCAGCCGTGAATTTCCGCCAGAAACGCATGGGCTATGATGCCATGCAGGAACTTGAGCGGCGTCTTGAAAAGAAGTTCATGAACAACGAAGAGAGATAAGCAGGAGCAGGAAATGGCATTGAATGAATTTGCCCTGGCAGAGGACATTACCATAGAGACCGACGATGTACAGATCGTATTCGGTGAATATATGTGGGATCACACCAGCTTTCGGATCGGCGGTGCTGCTGCGGTTTATGTGAAGCCGCTTTCGGAAGAGGGCCTGATCATTACACTGCAGAAATGCCGCGAGCAGAAGGCGACTTACTGGATCTTCGGAAAGGGAACCAATATCCTTGTCAGCGATCGCGGCTTAAAAGGCGTCGTGATCGACATGACAGGACTTAGCGGGATCGAAGCAGAGGGCAATATCCTCAGGGCTTCGGCCGGCACAGCACTGGTACAGCTTGCGAGGTACGCGGCGGAACATGCCCTGAGCGGTCTTGAATTTGCTGCAGGGATACCCGGGTCGCTCGGCGGCGGTATATTTATGAATGCCGGTGCCTATGGCGGCTCGATGCAGGATGTGGTAAAATCCGTACGCGTGCTCACGCCCGAGTTTGAGATCCGTACCATTCCGGCTGAGGAATTGGATCTTAGCTATCGGCACAGCCGGTTCAAGACAAGCGGCGAGATCATCCTTTCCGCAGAGCTTGCCCTGAAACCGGGCGAGCCTGCGGTGATAGAAGCCCTGATGAAAGAGTACAATGAACGGCGCCGCGAAAAACAGCCGCTGGAATTTCCCAGCGCGGGATCTACCTTCAAACGGCCGGAAGGCTACTTTGCCGGCAAGCTCATCGAAGAGGCGGGCCTTTCGGGCTACCAGGTCGGACAGGCGCAGGTTTCGCCGAAACACTGCGGCTTCGTTGTCAATCTGGGCGGTGCTTCTGCGGCAGATGTCTGGCATCTTTGCCGGGATGTCCAGGCAAAGGTGAAGGAGACGAGCGGGGTCGACCTGGAGACAGAGGTTATTTTTCTGGGGGATTTTGCATGACGTCGTTTTCTGCACTGACCAAGGATGCTCTGTCGGTCCTTCCGGTCAAGGCGCTGCACTGCAGGAAGGCAGAGCTTTCGGCAATTGCCGCCTGCATCGGCTTAGTTGATTTCGATGAGGCCGACAGACTGCTTTTTGTCCTGCAGAGTGAGAGCAGGCCGGTAATGGCGCGTGCAGATTATCTGCTGCGCACACTGACCGACGATGCACCGGAAGTCTCAGCTGTGCGCGGAGCCGGCGTCAGGGCACCCGTCTTCACACTCATTGTGCGAAAGCCGGAAACGGTTAAGGCTCTGCTGCGTGATCTGGGGTTTCTGACCGCAAAAGGGGTGCTGCGCGAATTTTCTGCGCCGGCACCGAAAGGGCTTTTTGACAGGGAATGCTGTCAGCGGGCTTTTCTCCGCGGTGCCTTTCTGGCTTCTGGCTACATTCGGGATCCGAATGCAGACTACCATGTGGAGCTGCTGGCGCAAAGTGAAGCGAGAGCAGAAGAGTTAAAAAACCTACTGGAAGGCTTTTCACTTCCGGCCAGAATCACGCACCGTAAGGGCGCACCTGTGGTTTATCTCAAGGAAGCGGAAGCTGTTTCCGATTTTTTAAGTCTGATCGGCGCATCCAAGAGCCGTCTGGAGATGGAAAATATACGGATCCTCCGCAGCATTCAGGGAGATGTCAATCGCAGGGTCAATTGCGAAACGGCAAACCTAAAAAAAACGGCCGATGCCGGGATGGATCAAGTACGGGCAATTGAAAAAATTGCCAGGGAAAAGGGCCTTAGAAGCCTGCCGGAGCAGCTGCGGGAGATTGCCCAGGCAAGGCTCGAATACCCGGATGTTTCACTGAAGGAGCTGGGGAACCTGTTAGATCCTCCGCTTGGAAAGAGTGGTGTGAATCACCGCATGAGAAAATTGATGGAGATAGCGGAATCGATCTGACCCGCTCTCTTCATAAAGATATCAGGAAAGGAAACAAAATGAGAGTTCTGATTCAAAAAGACTATGAAAACATGAGTGAATGGGCGGCGCGCCATATTATTGACGCGATCAATCATCATCACGAGGCGCGTCCCTTTGTTCTCGGCCTGCCGACCGGCTCCAGCCCTATCGGCGTCTACAAGCGCCTGACAGAGGCATGCAAGCGCGGCGAGGTAAGCTTTAAGAACGTTGTCACCTTCAATATGGATGAATATGTGGGCCTTCCCCGTACACATCACGAAAGCTACTGGTATTTCATGCATGAAAATCTGTTCGATCATATTGACATTCCGCGGGAAAACATCAATATTCTGAACGGACTTGCCGAAGATCCGGAGGCGGAATGTGCGGCATATGAAGCGAAAATCGCCTCCTACGGCGGTATCGATCTGTTCATGGGCGGCAGCGGCGTTGACGGGCATATTGCCTTCAATGAACCCTATACCAGCCTTTCTTCCCGTACCGGAGTAAGGAATCTGACTGAGGATACACGGATCGTCAACGCCCGTTTCTTTGGCGGTGACCCTGAACAGGTGCCGAAGCTCGCCCTGTCGGTTGGTGTTGCCACGGTGACGGATTCACGTGAGGTCCTGCTGCTTGTCAGCGGTCACAATAAGGCAAGAGCCTTAGCGCACTGCGTTGAGGGCGGTGTCAGTCAGAAATGGACCATCAGTGCGCTTCAGCTGCATAAAAATGCGGTTATCGTCTGTGATGAAGCCGCCTGCGGCGAACTGAAAGTGGATACCTACCGTTATTTCAAGGATGTCTACAGGGACGAGATCCTGTAATGGATATTAACCTTCGCTAAAAAAGATCCTTCGCCGGTTTTTCGGCTTTGCAGAAAACAGCAGTTGTTTCTGAAAGCCGGAGAGGCGAAGGATCTTTTGCTGTGTATCCGTGTCTTGCAGTTAATATTAACAGCACAGGAAGAAGGGGAGATAAGAACCGGCACCGCCGCAGCAGAAGCAGCAAAGCATGGCAAGGGCTGCCCGCGAACAGAGGTTGGACATCGGCACACTGGAGCGCCCGAAATCCATGCCCTGATTCTGATACCAGTTCGAACCGCCCTGCAGCTGGTTCAGAAGCTGGCGATATTCCGCATTGTCCGGTTCCATCTCACAGGCTTTTCTGGCAAAGTCCTGAGAGGTCATATTGTTGCCGAGACCGCTGTTGGCAATAGCGGCCAGATAATACCAGAGTGCGGAACGGTAGGAGAGAGATTGCAGCACGGTCCAGGCTTCGCTGTAGTGTCCGGCATTGATGTAGTTTACAGCTGCGCGGATCCTGCCGGAGTCTTCTTCATCATACCCGTCAAAATTGGTCTGGCTCTGGCGGGCACTCTGCTGATAAGAGCCGAAATCACCGAATCCGAAACCGAAAGGCCCGAAGCCCCAGCCCCAGCTGCTGCCCTGACCCTGCTGGTAATCACCGTCATAATTCGGATCACGGTAACTGCTGCCATAGGATCCGGAAGAGCCGTAGCCGGCCCGGGAACTGCCGGGACCGTAGGCGGTCTGTCCATAGCCGCGTGCGCCTTGTTCACGCATTTTCATGATCTCTTCGTAAGCCTGCTGGACCTGTTTGAACTTTTCTTCGGCCTGTGCGGCATTCGGATTATTCACATTTGCATCCGGATGGTACTTCCGGCTGAGCTGACGGTAAGCCTTTTTGACTTCTTCATCCGAAGCCGAAGGAGAAACACCGAGAACCTGATAGGGATCAAATACCATGGTCTTCCTCCTTTTTTGCCGTTTCCGGACCCTGAGGTTCCTGAGGAGCTGCAGCAGACTTGCTGCCGGCTTCTTTATCCTCTTTTACCGCAGCTTCATAACGAAGCCATACGCCGGCATAGAGAATGTTTCTTAAAATGTCTTCATACATGAGTATGGGGAGATATTCGAAAGCAAGGCTGCACTCGCTCATCATCATATTCAGAACATCTTTGGCCTTTTCGGCAAGTTCTGCGCGGCTTTCCGCGTAACTGCGCCACGGATTATAGGCGCCCTTCTTTTTGTCCTTGTCAAAATCCTCAAAGGCATCGGACAGGTAAATAAATTTGCCGAGATAGAAGCCGATGCGGCGAAGGACAGGCGCCCATTCATCGTCGCGGAAGGAGAAGATCTCGCCGAGCATTTTTCCAGTCAGTCCGGAGGCCTGGTCCAGATTGCTGCTGTCATCCTTTTCGCACTTTGTCAGATCGCGTACGTATTCCTCGACAGCCAGAGCCTTTTCCGGATACTGCTTTTTGACCTTGGCATAAGCCCGCTTAAGGAGGTCTGCCCCCAGCTTGGCCGTAACTTTTTTATCGTCGTTCCAGCCATCCAGGCGCTGCCAGTACGCAAGCAGGATATTCATATCTGCTGCATAATCCACACAGGAATTCGTGCGCGTCGCATGCTTTTCAAAAGGGTGCGCTGCACACCAGGTGGTGCCGGAGATGGTTTCCGGCTCATATAGACCGCTCAGGAGAAGAGCAAGAAAGGTCATATCATAGGACAGGGTCGACTGCCCGCTCAGCCCGTAGCGGTGCTTCAAAGAGCGGCAGAGGCCGCAGTAGAACGAACGATATATGCCGAAATCCTTGAATTTCATTTCGGGCTGATGAATCGTAACCGTACCGAACATTTATGACCTCTTGACAAATGTCTGTCCGCAGCGCGGGCAGGTGATTTCGATCTTTCCGCGGCCGCGCGGAACTCTGACACGCTGATCGCAGCTCGGGCAGCGGAAAATGCGGTGCTCTCTGTCGCTGCGCATGGTATGAGAGCCGCTTTGTGCATTGTGATAAGCCTGATTGTAGTTCTGATAGCTGTCCCGGTTACTGGCAGAACTGTTGTAATACTTCCCGGAGGAGCGTCTGTTCCGGAACCAGTTCATGACCTTTTCCTTCAGCTGGAGATAGCGGGTGTTTTCGTTATAACGTTTCTCAATATTTTTTGAGAACATGCGGAAATAGGAATAAACGATCAGTGCCCAGACCAGAAAATAGAAAATCGGTGTCCGGGAGCGAAAGATCATGTTCAGTATCAGCATGACAACGGACAGAAACATGAGAAAGCGGGACAGCTGATCGCTGCCGTAACGGCCAACCATGAATCTGCGGTAGCCTTCACTCAATCGTTGAAAGAAATTTCGCATATTACCTTCCTTTCGGCAGGTATATCCTGCTCTGATACAATATTAACACAGCTTGTAAACAGTGTCATCTTGATTTTGCTGAAGATTTTGTGAAATGGAGGGAAAGCGCTGCTTGCACTTCTTCGGTTCCTGCTTTATAATAAACCAATCTGAAAAAAAGGAGCTGCATTATGGCAGAAGAGAAAGTGCTGCGGGAAGTGAGTTCCCCTGAGACAGAAGCAAGCGGTGAGGAAGCAAGAGATTTCGGCGGCCGCAATTTCATCTATGCGTTTATTGCGGAGGATATCGCAAAAGGCGGACAGTATGAAGGCATGACGGTCCATACCCGTTTCCCGCCGGAACCCAACGGATATCTGCATATCGGTCACTGCAAGGCGCTGTGCATTGATTTCGGGATGGCTGAACAGTTCGGCGGTCTGTGCAATCTGCGGATGGATGATACTAACCCGGCCAAGGAAGATACCGAATACGTTGAAGCGATCATGCAGGATATTCACTGGCTTGGCTTTGACTGGGGTGACCGTTTCTTCTACGGCTCCGACTATTTTGAAAAAGACTATGAGTACGCGGTGGAGCTGATCAAGAAGGGGCTTGCCTATGTCTGCGAGCTGACCCCCGAGGAGTTCAAGGCTAACCGCGGTGATATCGGTGTGCCGGCAACTTCGCCTTACCGTGACCGGCCGATCGAGGAGAACCTGGCGCTCTTCGAGAAGATGAAAAACGGTGAGGTCCCGGAAGGGAAAATGACGCTCCGCGCGAAGATTGACCTTGCGAGCGGCAATTTTAATATGCGTGATCCGGTCATTTACCGCATTCGCTATATCAATCACCACCGTCAGGGTACGAAGTGGTGCATCTTCCCGATGTATGATTTTGCCCATCCGATCCAGGATGCGCTTGAAGGCATTACACATTCCCTCTGCTCGCTGGAATACGAGGATCACCGTCCGCTGTATGACTGGGTCGTGAGCAACGTGTCCATTCCGTATCACAAACCGCGCCAGATCGAATTCGCAAGGCTCGGCATCGACCACACGGTGATGAGCAAGCGCAAACTGCGCCAATTGGTGGAGCAGGGGTATGTGAGCGGCTGGGATGATCCCCGCATGCCTACCCTCTGCGGTCTGCGCAGACGCGGTTATACGGCGAAATCCATTCGCGACTTCTGTGATCAGATCGGTGTTGCGAAGAGTACGAATGTGATCGAATTTGCGGAGTTAGAGCGCTGCCTCAGAGACGATCTGAACGGAACGGCCGAGCGGACTATGGCGGTGCTGCATCCGGTGAAGCTGACGGTGACCAACTATCCGGAAGGCATGAGCGAAACCTTTGAGGTGGAAAACAATCCGACTGCGCCGGAGCAGGGAACGCACACTATCACCTTCAGCCGGGATCTGTGGATGGAGGCAGAGGATTTCCTGGAGACCCCTATTCCGAAGTATAAGAGAATGTACCCGGGCAATGAGGTGCGCCTGAAGGGGGCATATCTTGTGACCTGCACGGGCTGCAGAAAGAATGAGGCCGGCGAGGTGGAAGAGGTTTTCTGCACCTACGATCCTGATTCCCGCGGCGGTGATCCTGCCGACGGAAGAAAGGTCAAGGGCGCAACACTGCACTGGGTGGACGCCGGTACGGCGGTCGATGCCGAAGTGCGGCTTTACAGCAATCTTTTCAGTGATCCGAATCCGGATGGCCCGGACAAGAATTTCCTTGAGGCACTGAATCCGGATAGTCTGGAGATCCTGCAGGGCTGCAAAATCGAGCGGGATCTGGCAAGAGTCGCGGCTGAGTATGACAAAAAAGAAGACCGCTGCGCGGTCAATGCACCGACCTTCCAGTTCATGCGTGTGGGGTACTTCTGCCTTGACAACAAGGACAGCACGGCTGAACATCCTGTATTCAACCGAAGCGTCAGCCTGAAGGACGGTTTCAAAAAATAAGACAAATATCCAAAATGGAAAGCCTGACCTTTTGCGGTCAGGCTTTTCTTCTTTGTCTTCTTACCCGGTTGATGTGCCGCTCGAAATCGCCGTCTTCAATGAGCTCTGCAAGCAGATACTGTTCGAAAACAGGAACCGTACAGGAGATGAAGCCCATTTTTTCCTCATAAAGAGGAACAAGGTCAGGCGGCAGCACAAGATAACCTGCGCGCAGGGAAGGCGCAATGGTGCGGGAAAAGGTGTTGAGATAAAGCACACGGTGATCGGGCTCGAGGGAAAAGAGCGTATCTTCCGGCTTGGAAAGCAGCGTGAATTCTGAGTCGTAATCATCTTCAACAATATAGGCCTCTCTGGCCTGCGCCCAGCGGATATATTCGGCCCGTTTGGAAGCGGAGGCGGTAACTCTGCTTGGCCAGCTGTTGTACGGGGTGACATGAAGCACTGCGGCGCGGCTGGCGCTTAGCGCAGAAGAGAGGATCCCGTCATTTCCCATGGCGAGCAGCTCGGTCTTCACACCGTTCATTTCGTAAACGCGGCGGATTTTTTCATATGAGGGATCTTCCAGCGCATAGATGCAGTCATGGCCGAGCAGCTGGACAACGATCCCGTACAGGTATTCTGCTCCGCTTCCGATAATGATTTGTTCGCGGGAGACCCTGATGCCTCTTGAACGCATCAGGTAGGCGGAGATGGCGTCCTTCAATTCGGGAAGGCCGCTGCCGGGAGATTTGATCAGCAGTTTTTCGCCTTGTAAGGCAAGCACCTTGCGCATGGCACGGGACAGGACAGAATAGGGAAAAAGCGGTGCCGCATCGCCGGGGTCCGGTTCCCCCGCAAAGACAGGGGAAGATTCGGCGGCTGCCTTTGCGCCCGGCTGCGCGTAGAGATCACCTGCCCGGTACGTCACATAGTATCCGCTGCGCGGTCTGCTTTCGGCATAGCCTTCATCACAGAGGAGACTGAAGGCATGCTCGACGGTTACTACGCTGATGCCGTTTTCTGCGGCAAGGGTGCGCTTTGAGGGGAGGCGGCTGCCATGCGGCCAGGCCCCCTCGATGATTTCTTTACGGATGCGCTGGTACAGCTGCATGTATTTTTCTTCGTGATTCATCATCTGACCTTATAAAAAAACTCCATTCTGAACATTTTAATCATATCAATTTCAGTATATGATATTCTTAAACATTTGACAATACCCATTAGAGGAGAGAATACAATGGCAAAGCCGTCAGAGAGAAATCATAAAATGGTACTTTGGATCTGCGTAACCGGACTGTTTATGGCGCTGAATGTTTTTATGAGCAGCTTCAGCATACCGGTGCCCGGTGGACACCTGTATCTAAATGATGTGGTGATCGATACTGCAGCGCTGTTAATGGATCCGTTCTCGGCATTTCTGGTCGGCGGAGTCGGAGCCTTTCTCGGGGATCTGTTTTTCTATCCGACCCCGATGTTTGTATCGCTCGTGACTCACGGACTGCAGGCGGTTGCCATCTCCCTGCTGTCACAGAGACTGCTGAAAAAGGAGCAGAAGCTTGCTTCGGTACCGGCACTCGCTGTCGGCGCAGTCATCATGGTAGCCGGCTACACCTTTGGCCGTGCCTACATTTACGGCACGCCGGAAGCTGCCATGCTCAAGCTCCCCTACCAGATCCTGCAGGCCGCAGTCGGCGCTGTCTGCGCCTGGCTTCTTGTCTGGAAATGCGGACTGAAAAAGTTGTATCAGAAGAGTTTTCAATGAGAGAGGGCTTAGTATGAAGAGTGGGACTCGTTTGAATCCCACTTTTTTATTTATTATGTAAAATATAAATTACAAATTGTTGCGTCCTTGTGATAAAATAAATAAGCCGTGTCAAATGAACGGAATAATGTTAGAATCAAGCTCTTTAACGAATTAATTATGCAAAAAGCGAAGGTGGAAAAATGAAAAAGAGATTATTGTCAATGCTGCTTTGTGTTGCAATGTGCCTGTCTGTTATGCATGTTCCAGCATACGCGGAAGAGAGCACTGAGAATGAACCTGAAAAAACAATTGCAGAGGAAACAACTTCGTTTGTCGATGAAGCTTTGGAGGAGGATTTTCAGCAGATAAATCAGCCAGAGGAAGCTCCTTTTCAAGTGCAATCGTCTGAGAATAATACAGCTGACATAGAAACATCTTTTGAAGAGAGTATGGAAAGTGAAGAGAGTCAATCCAATGATTATTCCGCAGAGGAGGCATCTTCGGAAGACAGCCAGTTCGAGATAAATAGTTCATCTGATGATTATCCGACAATTGAACTCAATGTTGAAATAACAGCTGTAATTAGTAATGGTGGTGATTTGGCATATTTAAGATTTATGCCGAATGAAACAGGGAATTACAGGTTCTATTCTATATCTGACGAAGATACTTATGGATACCTTTATGATGAAAAAATGAACCTGCTGACAGAAAATGACGATGGGGGAAATGGCGGTAATTTCAGGATTGACTATTCGTTACAAAAAGATACGGTCTACATTGTTGCGGTCAAGTTCCTTAGTAGTGAAATAACTGGTAGTATCCCACTTATGGTTGCGGCTGTACCAGAAATTCTGTCTGTTTCTGCAATAAATAAAACGATCTATGAAGGTAGCAACGGATATTATGCCATCGCTGAAAACGGAGAAGCATGGTTTTGCTACGACTGTCCTCAGCCGGAGGGGATAACACTTTCAATGTCAGACGGCAATGTTTATTCTGGAACTATTGAGAGCGTTATCAATGAACTTGGGGAGACATATGAATTATGGTTAGGTTATAATTGTAGCTTTTCTGTTTCGCAAAATTATGAAAACCAGTTCAGCGGAGGAAAAACATATTCGGCGGAACTTACTATTGGCCCAATGACTGTGCAGTATGAGATTTTGATAAAGGAAACGCCGATTATCTCAATAAATGCAGCTGATATAACGATATACGAGGGAACACATTGCGAAAGAGAGTATCATGGAGACACATTTTGGTTTGAATATTTCAATATTGCACCTTCGGATATTGAGGTCAAAACTGCAGAAAAGACATATTCAGGGCCTATTTACGATATCTCAAATGAACTGTATGAAGATTATCATGTCAGGTTTGATTACAATTATCAATATGTTGTTGAACAAAGTTACAGCAATCAGTTTGAACTCGGAAAAACATATAAATCGGTGCTTTCTTTTGCAGGAATGACCTTTGCTTATGGTGTAACAATAATTGGTTTTCCAATTGAGTCCATTGAAGCAGAAGGAATCAATATTCTTGAAGGAACGCATTGTAGGATCATCACAGATGGCAATAAGAAATGGCTCAAATATGATTGTATTGAGCCGGAAAGCGTGACAGTTAAAACCAGTGACGGGAAAATCTATAAGGGCAGTCTTTATTCTGTTTGTCAAGAAATGAATGAGAAGTATGATGCGGAACCGGTCTTTAAATATAATTATAAGGATACGCAATCCTATGAAAAACAGTTCATTGCGGGGGATACTTATGAGGTGCTTCTGACATGCAGTGGCAAAAGTGCGGTGTATGGAATATCTATTGAGCCTCAGATGTCCAGCGGATCTTGTGGAGAAAATCTAACCTGGAGTTTTGATGATGTAACCGGCACACTGACAGTAACTGGAACAGGTGAGATGAGTCTTTCAAGTGAAAGCTCCGGTGTTATTCCCTGGTATAAGTATAAAGAACAAATAAAAAATATAGTTATTCACGAAGGGACTACATCTATTTTCGGTTTTTCCGACTGCCATAATCTGCAGACAATCAGCCTTCCGGATAGTTTAACTGTAATTGAAAATGGAACATTTGCGAACTGCAGCAGTCTTGAGAGCATTACGCTTCCTGCGGGAATTCGTCATCTTGGCAGGGAGTTAAATGCATCCAGAAATGACGGGGGTTTTTGTGGAACATTCTTTGGCTGTTACAATTTAAAGGATATTTACTACCTTGGAACAGAGGAACAATGGAAAGCAATAGAAGTAACGGAAGAAGTGATCGGAAATGAATTATCATATCCCGATGAAACGCATTCATTGGGCGAACTTGAAGACGTCGGCATATATGTCATTTATCATCCTTCGCAGACTGTACTTCATTGTCAAGATATTACCAGAAAATATGAAAATAAAGGCTTTTGCTATCGTGAGAATTGGGGACAGTTCGGAGGGGCTGTCATTACCAGCCCCGGAGACTATTGGAACAAGAATTTGATAGTTCCTTCAGAGATTGATGGATTATCTGTTACAGGTATTTCATACTCTGCATTCAATGGCCAGGATTATGAAAAAGTCGTTATTCCTTCCAGCATACAGGAAGTAGGCTTTTTGGCTTTTTCGGGGTGCTCGAAACTTACTGAAGTGATCTATGAAAATGGTGCAGATCCAGGTGGCAATTCCCATGATGCTCCTTTTAGTGCTGCTCAACTACACAAGATGATTGTGCGTGGCTCTGGTGCAGTAACGATTGATGGATGGTGCAGAATAGATCAATTGTTCCTTCCCTCTGACTTGAAATCTTTTACAGCCCATATTTATAACAATTCTTATTCCATAATACCTTTAAAGAATATTTACTATGCAGGGACAGCAGGAGATTGGAACGATCAAGTTGATGTTCCCGTAAACATTGACTCATCAGCGACAACACTGCATTTTCTCCAGAGTTTAGAATTTACCAATCTTCCGGATAAGCTGCATTATAGAATAGGAGAGTCTCTTGATCTGACAGGAGGCACTTTGCTGTTTACGTATGATGATGGAACACAGGAAAGCTTTCCGATGGAAAGCTACATGATCAGCGGATTTAACAATACGGAACCGGGAACACAAACTTTGACAGTTAATGTAGGGGCTTTCGCCGTAGCTTATGATGTTACCGTTGAAAATGTAAGAGAATTGAAGGTTGAATCAGCAGATGGTAGATGGACTTATGATGGGACGACGCATTCCAATCAAACCTATACTGTGATTTATGGAGAAGATATAATTGTAGGAACGGAAGGCAGAACGCAGTTTACACTCTCTACCGGTGATAAATTGACCATCACACCGACATCATCTGCGAAAGTTGCTCACGTTTCTGAGGGGGCTGTTGACAATGAATTTACCTGGACGGTTGAAAATGAAGATTATTATGTGCGAGGAGCAGATCAGTTTGGCAAGCTTCGAGTAATGCCCGCGGATCTGTCGATTTATACTGACAGTGCTGAACAGGTGTATGATGGAACTGCCTTGACAGCAGATGGTACCGTATGGTTTGACGGAACTGAAACAGCTCTTATACATGGTGAAAACACAAGTGTTGCCTTGGCCGGAACAGATACAATCACCATCAAAATTACAGGCATTCAAACGGAAGCAGGGACAAGCAGGAATACTTGCGAGATCAACTGGAATAACGCAGCTTCCACAGACTACAATGTATGGAAATATATTGGTGAGTTGACAGTTACTGAAGCTCATTCTTGCGGAGATAATCTTTCCTGGGAATTTGATGACGCGACAAACACCCTGACCATCACCGGTGAGGGTACACTTGATGTAAAAAGAAATCATGTGCCTTGGGCAGTTTATATTGACCAGATTCAGGTGGTTGTTGTTGATCAAGGCGTTGACAGTATTCTTGGTGAAGGATTCAGTAACCATTCTAATCTTCAAACAGTGTATCTTCCAGATAGTATTACCATATTAGGAAATAATGATTTTGGGGATAAATATACTAGTGGAAATCCTGTAGATATCCGTAATGCCAATCACGGATTTTGTAGGACTTTCTTTGGCTGCTATAACCTAAAAAGTATTTATTATGCCGGCTCAGAAGAACAATGGAAAGCAACTAAGATCAAATCAACTTGTTTGTATGACGGAGTTGATTGGGGATTGATAACAGAAGAGATAACATTAGGGGAATTAGAAGCAGATAATTATTATGTCATTTATCATCCGACCCAAACAACGCTTTATTGTTCTGATAAGACCAGATCGCATGAAAGCCGAGGATATAATTATGCCTATCAAGGGGAGGTGCTTGGTACATATATTAACGGAGAAGGGGATTCATGGACTGAAGACTTTATTATTCCGTCCGTGATTGATGACCAGCAAATAACAGGTGTTGGTTACTGCGCATTTAACGGATCTGATATAAAAAGCATCTACTTGCCAAAGGGTATTCAGTCTATTGGGCTGTATGCTTTTTATGGAGCCGAGAGACTGAGGGAAATGCGTGTTGAGAGTGGTTCTGAATTATCATACATGCAAATGCATGATTATATTAATTACCTTGACAAGTTGATCTTTGAAGGAAAAGAAAACTTAAGTATCTATCAAGGCATGGGGAGTGGTTGCATAAAGTCGCTGTATATTCCGGCAAACTTATCAGAATTGAGAATTACAGGGCATTTCGTGCAGGATCTTTATTATTCCGGTTCTGAAACGGATTGGAATCGCAAGGTCACGATTTCAGAGGATTCAGATCTTTCTGAAACGACGATGCATTATCTTCAGACAATTAAAATCACGAATCTTCCATATAAGCTGAACTATCAGATTGGAGAAAGTCTTGATCTGACAGGAGGCACTTTGCTGTTTACGTATGACGACGGAACACAGGAAAGTTTTTCTATGGAAAATTACATGATCAGTGGATTTGATAATACGCAGGCAGGAACATCGATATTATCGGTCAATGTAGGCGAATTACAAGAAAGCTTTAATATATCAATAATTGATGAGGGCGATAACAATCCTATTCTGTTTGTCGAAGCTGAGAATATTTACATTTATGAAGGAACAAAGGGTAAATATGAAAATGATTCACAAGGCGGATGGTTCTACTATACACAATATTCTCCTGAGTTCATTTCAGTGACAACTAGGAGTGGCGTGTATTCAGGTACGCCCGATAAGGTATGTCAAGATCTTAATAATATGTATGGGGAACAGTTCTACTATGAGTATCAATTAGCGGAATCACAAGGCAAGGACAATGAATTAAAGCCCGGGGAAACCTACAATGCTGTTTTTATAATAAATGGAAAAGAAACCGTTTATCAAGTAACGATAAAACCATCTCCAATTGTATCTATTAAAGCAGATGATACTAAGGTATGTGAATACACCAATGGTGCTTATATTGAATCCGGCTCGGAAAAATGGTATCGCTACTATGGCGTAACTCCTCAATATATATCTGTTGTGACTAACGATGGAGAAACATATTCAGGAAGTGTAGATACCGTATGTTTTGCCTTGGAAAAAAAGTATAATACATGGTGGAGTTATACATACTGTTTTGAAACTGAGCAGAGCTTTGAGCATCAACTAACAACAGGAAAAACGTATGACGAAATCTTTGTCTTGGGTACCTCGAAGGCAAGATTATCCGTAACCATCATTCTGAATCCCGTCACTTCAATCGAAGCTGCTGATGGAACTGTCTTTGAAGGAACTAATGGGTATGAAAATGAAACGGACGGTGTGAAATGGTTTTACTATTCTTGCATTAATCCGGAGAATATTACGGTTAAAACAAATGATGGAAGATCTTATTCAGGAAATGTCTGGTGGGTTGCAGAACAAATACAGGATAAATATGGCATAACTGTCGATCAATATTATTGTAATTATGTTATAGAACAGGACTACAATAATAGATTTACAGCAGGTCATTCTTATGATGCGGTTTTGCATTTCCTGGGAAAACAGGCAGAGTACAAGGTTTCGATTGTTAAAAACCCTATTGCCTCGGTACAAGCATACGATGTAACGATTTATGAAAAAAATTACGGATACTACCAACAGGAAAAGGATCGTGCAGAGTGGTTCTATTATTCCAATGTTGAACCGGAAAAAATAGTGGTTGTGACAACTGATGGAGATATTTACTCAGGAGAAGTATATCAGGTCCTTAATGAACTTCGTGATGTATATGGAGAATCGTTGAACTGTGATTATTACTTTTCTGATTATCAGAGCTCCGATCATCAATTTGATGTGGGACAATATGCGGCAGAACTTAACTTGCTTGGAAAAAGAGCTTCCTACACTGTTACGATTCTGGCTGCTCCTTTCCGGGAGATTTCGGCAACTGATACATCAGTTTTTGAGTGGAATTATGGTGAATACCGCGAGAATGATGGACAAGAGTGGTTTTACTATTATGAAACGGAACCAGATACCGTTTCGGTCACAACAATTGATGGAAAAGAGTATTCGGGATCTTTATCAGAGGTCAGCAATGCTCTGTATGATGTGTACGGGTATTGGTTTTATTTCCACTACCATTATATTGAAGAGCAAAGCTATTCAAATCAGCTAAAAAAGGACAATACCTATGATGCTGTCGTTACACTTTGCGGTAAAGAAGCTGTATATAATGTTTCAATCAAAGAGAATCCGATTGCTTCTGTTGAAGCTTCCGGTGTGACGATCTATGAAGACTGCAACGGCTGGATTGAAAGAGAAAGTGATGGGGAAGAATGGTTCTATTATAGTGCGGTTCCTCCAAAACAGTTAACAGTTAAAACAAAAGATGGCGCTGTTCTATCTGGAACGTATGATGAGGTTTGCTCAAAACTACATCTGAAATATGGGGAGTGGCTTCATTGCTTTAACGAATATGTAGAGAAACAATCCTTTAATCATCAGTTTACGGCAGGAGGAACATATGATGCAGTAACGACTATCTGCGGTAAGCGAGTTAACTACAAGGTTACTATTGTTGAGAATCCTATTGTATCCGTAAAAGCATACAGTCGTTCCATTTATGCGAACAATCGAGGTTTTTTTGTTAGAGAAGATGATGGCGAAGAGTGGTATTATTATAGTGCTTTGGAACCAGAAAGAATATCAGTTACAACAGGTGACGGGGAGGTATACTCAGGAGACTTATACCAGGTTCTGAATGACCTGAATAGTAAGTACGCATTTTGGTCTGAACAATATGATTATAATTATTACTTTGTCGAATCTCAGAGCATAGACCATCAATTTACAGCAGGACACACCTATAAGGCAGAGTTTGTTATGATGGGAAAAATAGCCACGTACAGTGTAACGATTCTTGCAAATCCGATCTGGATGGTATCTGCAACTGATGCGACAACCTTTGAGAACAGCTTTGGTAGATATCGTGAAGATAGCGGTGTAGAATGGTTTTATTATTACGGAATTGAACCGGAAACAGTTACTGTTACAGCAATGGATGGAGAAGTATATTCCGGATCTTTTGATGATGTTAACAGCGACTTATATGATGCATATGGGGAATGGTTTGATTTCTATTACCATTTCACTTCAGATCAAAGTTATTTAAATCAATTTAAAATAGGCTGCACTTATGAATCTGTGGTGGAATTATGCGGTAAGAGAACTGAGTATAATGTTTCGATTGCCGAGAACCCGATTATTTCCATAGAAGCATATAATACGACGATTTATGAAGGCGATTTTGGTTGGCTTACTCAGGACGAAGACGGAAATGAATGGTTCTGCTATTCGTGTCCTGAACCGGACCAGATGACTGTTAGAACATCGGACGGAGAGTCATTCTCCGGGAGTAGTTACTCTGTTTACCAGAATCTATATGACAAATATGGAAAACATATTAATTATTATTCTTCTTTCGTTGATGAACAGAGTTTTGAAAATCAGTTTAGCGTTGGCAATACTTACGAGGCACTGCTTACATTCGGCGGAAGAAAAGCTGTATATGGAGTAAGCATTAAACCTGCACGGGTGATACTGGACAGATACAGTTTAAAAATCACAGTTAACAGCAGTGAAACACTGACAGCATCTACTTATTATGGTAATCCTGTTGCTGTTACATGGAGCAGCAGCGATGCGAATATAGCTTCAGTTGACAGTAACGGCAGAGTGACTGCAAATGCTGTGGGCAAAGCCGTGATCACTGCAAGTAACGATCATTCTTCTGCCAGTTGTGAGGTGTCAGTTCTATTTACCGATGTGACATCGGGGTATTATTATAATCCGGTTTACTGGGCAGCGGAAAATGGAATCACAAAAGGTTATGGTGATGGAAGTTTTGGTGTGGGACGCAATTGCCAGCGCAGGGAATTGATGATTTTCCTATGGCGTTATGCTGGAAAGCCGATCAAAGATAAGTATGGAATTGTTTACGGCGATGCTCGTAGACTATTCAATGATTTGAGTTCTTACGGTGCTACTACTGACACTAATAAGGCAATAGCATGGGCTTATAAAGAAGGAATCGTCAAGGGCTATTCAGACGGAGGATTTCATCCAACAGCCTCCATTGTGCGTAAAGATGTTATGATAATGCTTTATCGCTATGCAGGAAAGCCGTCTGTCAGCGGGACATTGACATTTACGGACTGTACAAAACTCAATAAAAACAGTGACACTTATCGCTCTATTCTTTGGGGATCACAAAAGGGGATTACAAAAGGGTACTCCTCTGGCGAGTACGCAGGCCAATTTGGAACAAATCTGAATTGTCTGCGTGAGCAGATCGTGACTTTTTTGTATCGCTTTAATAACCTGAAGAACTGACAAAGCAATTGTCATACCTCATTGCACCGTGCTCATTCAATGTAATTATACGATAGCATGTCAGTGCAAAAAAAGATTATAACTTAAGCCGCGGCTTGCCCTGCGGCTTTTTCTATGCTAAAATTCAAGAGGGCTATGATGCCTATAGAAAGGAATGCCGAACGCAGATGCAGACGAATGGCTTTCATAAAGCAGACCTACACATGCATTCAACCTGGTCCGACGGGACAGATTCACCGAGAGAGCTTCTGGATAAGGTCATAGCGGCAGGGATCGATTTTTTCTCGATCACCGATCATGACGAATACAGGGGCGGAAGAGAGCTGATTCTTCAGGTCAAGAAAAGAAAACAGACGGAAGTGATGCCGTATTTCATCAGCGGCGCGGAGTTTTCCTGCCGGGATGATCTGGGGAAGTACCATATTCTCGGCTATGCCTATGATATTAAAAATGAAGCAGTCCGGAAGCTGATGGAGGCGGTGCATGAGGTGCGTATTCAGAAGGTGACAAACCGCATGCGCTTCCTGAAAGAGCGGTACGGATTTCATTTCTCCGAATCGGAAATTGCCTCGCTGATGAGGCACCGCAATCCTGGTAAGCCGCATATCGCAAAGCTGATGGTCAGGCACAGGTATGCCGGGACCATTTCCGAAGCGATTCTGGGCTTTATCGATCACTATCATGGCCCGGAAAGGCGGATCCATCCGGAAGAGGCCATAGAAGCAGTCATTCAGGGCGGCGGCATACCGGTTCTGGCGCACGGCCCCTTCGGTGACGGGGAACAGAATCTGGATAAAAAAGAAATGACCGCCCGTGTGGAACGGCTGATGAATGCCGGGCTGATGGGACTGGAGTGCTATTATTCAGGCTTTGCAGAGGCGCATCAGGACATGATGCTTGAACTGGCAAGCCGTTATCATTTACTGGTCACGGCCGGGAGTGATTACCACGGAGAGAATAAATTAGTGCGTCTTGGCAATACCGGCCGTTCGGACCCGGCTGAGATCAATGAACGGATCAGGGATTTCTGGGTGGAAGCGATGAAGAGAGGCGACTCTTATTCACTGAATTAGTACTTTTCCTGAGCAGTATCAAGGAGGAAGAGATGCATATCATTACACTAATGGAGAATACCGACGGCGGCTTTGGCTGCGCTGCTGAGCATGGCCTTAGTTTTTATGTGGAGACAGCAAAGCACAAAATCCTGCTGGATACCGGTGCTTCCGATCAGTTTATTGCCAACGCGGAAATACTCGGTGTTGACCTGACACAGGTGGATACCGTGATTCTCAGTCACGGCCATTATGACCATACCGGCGGTGTTATGCCGTTCGTGAAGATCAATCCATGGGCTAAGATCTATATCCGTGATTGTGCAGATGAAGATTTTTATCATGTGGAAGAGAATGATATCCGCTACATCGGCATTGATAAGGCCATCATGGAGCTGGAACAGTTGGTTCCGGTAAAGAAAAGAATCTCGCTGGACGATGAAATCGATCTGTTTACGAATATTACGGGAAGACGGTGTTTTTCCGCCAGCAACAATACCCTTCGGGTGCGTTTTGGCGACCGTTACAAGCCGGATCCTTTCCATCATGAAATGTGTACCGTGATTCATGATGGAGGAAAGAATTATTTGTTTTCCGGCTGTGCCCATAATGGCGTACTGAATATTCTGGACCGCTACAACTGTTTATACGGGGGATGGCCGGATGAGGTCCTGACAGGGTTCCATTTCATGAAGAAGGGTGAATATACGGATACGGAAAAACAGACGATCCGGGAAGTCGCCGAAGAACTAAGCAAGCTTCCGACGCTGTTTTATTCCGGCCACTGCACCGGTGAGACGGCTTTCGATATGATGAAAGAAATCATGGGGGACAAACTGATCAAGCTCCACAGCGGCATGATCGTTCAGTAAGGCCGCAAGGCGGCCGTAATGGAGGGACTCGTGATGAAGCGCAGCAGAAAAAAACTGTTTATTGTGGCCGGCGCCGTGTTTCTGGTACTGGTCCTGATTTGCGGACTGCTTCTGCTCCGAAAGCGAAACAGGATGCGTGCAGTCGCCATGATCGGCGATTTCGGTGAACGGGTGAATTTTACGCTTTCCGCTGACGGGAAGACGAATATAGTCAAGGGATATTATGTGCTGAGTGAGAACAATACCTTCCTTTCGATCCGTGATCTTGCCGGTGCCTTGTCCGGTACAGAAAAGCACTTCAATGTTCAGCGGGGAAAGAACGGTGTTCAGTGGGAGATCAACACGGAGCGCAATTATGTAAATACCACAAAGAAGGAAAACACGCCCTTTGCCACGGTATATCCCGGCGCCTTTTCCGGCAGCAATGATGCTCAGGGCCGGGACGGCCTCCTGTTATACAGCCCGTCCGTCAGCATAGACGGTGAAAAGCAGGAATACATGTGGTACTACAAGGCGGGACCGGATGGTTCTCCGGTAACCGACGATGCTTTCGTCAGCCTGATCGATTTCGGTCTGATGCTGAATCTGGATATTCAGTTTACCGATAAAACGGCACTTTCCGTAAGCATGGATCAAGGCTTTATTCTGGACATAGAACGGTTTGAAAAGTCGGAATATTTCCGCGATCTCGACGGTGTCATCCTCGGCAATATTACTGCCGGTGAGATCCTCTATGCCAACGACGCATCGGCACCGAATGAAATCGCTTCCACATCAAAGCTGATGACGTGGCTGCTTCTTCAGGAAGCGGTTGATGACGGAAGACTGGTCCTGACGGATACGGTCAAGATCTCGGAAGATGTGATGAAGCTGACCAATTCGACCTACGGCAAAGATATTTGCCAGGCGAACTGGGCCGTAGGCAAGGAAGTCACTCTGCAGGATCTTGCCGCGGCGATGCTGCTGCCGTCCTCCAATGAAAGTGCTCTCGCGATTGCGGAAGCAGTGGCACATGCCTATGGACACACAGAGAACCTGGAGGCTCATTTTGTGCAGATGATGAATGACCGTGCCTATACACTTGGTCTTTCTTCTGCCATGTTCTACAACGCCAGCGGCCTTCCCGATTATGCAGCCGACCAGATGTCTGCGAAACGCGCGAACAGAATGACTGCCAGTGATCTGTATGTGCTGGCTGCCTACATTCTCACCAATTACCGTGCTGAATTTACGGCGATCAGCGCACAGCCGACCATCAAGCTGCCGAGCTTCGGAGAAAATGTCTGGGCTGTCAGCACCTACAGCAGCTATTTTTCCTCGTATTCGTTAAGCGGCATGAAGACAGGAACGACTGACCGCGCCGGCAACTGCATTGTAGCGAGTATGGACATCAAGGCGGATGATGAGGTCCAGACGATCGTCGCCGTACTGCTCGGGGCGGAGACAAAAAAGATGAGAAATGAGCAGCTCTCGGTTCTGCTTGAGTATGCCAGACAGTATTACCGAAATCGATAAAACAGACGGGAAAACGGCTGTAATTCACTTGACAATAAATAATACTTGAATCAAAGCGCTTGTTTGTGCTAAGCTATAGGGCGCGCAAATGCGCTGAAATAAACCATACAAAGATGACAATAAGGAGAAAAAATGGCGAAAGTTCTGATTTCCGAAAACATGAATCCGATCGCGGAACAGGTCCTTCTTGAAGCAGGCCATGAAGTGGTCAAAATGCCGGCAATGGATCCCGAAATGCTGCGCGAATATATTAAAGACTGTGATGCGGTTGTCAACCGTATCCTTCCGATCGACCGTGCGATGATGGAGAGCAATCCCAATCTGAAGATCATCAGCAAGCATGGCGTAGGCCTGGACAACTATGATCTGCCTGCGGCGAAAGAGCTTGGCATTGCTGTGACCTGCACGCCCGGCTGCAATGCACAGTCTGTTGCGGAACACAGCCTGGCGCTCATGATGGCTTCCGCCAGAAATCTGAAGGCAGTTGCCGGCGGATATGAAACGATTGGCTGGGATGCCAAGAAGCGCGGTGACGGCGTTGAACTTTGGGGTAAGACCCTTGGCGTGATCGGCTGCGGCGACATCGGCAGCCGTATGGCTCGTATGTGCGTCGGCGGTTTTTCAATGCGCGTGCTCGTTTACGATCCTTATATCAGCAAGGTTCCGGAAGGCTGTGAGCTGGTGGGAAGCCTTGATGAAGTCCTGAAACAGGCGGATTTCATTACGATCCACTGCTTCTTAAGTGAGGAGACAAGACACCTGATCGGTGCGAAGGAATTTGCCGCCATGAAGAAGGGCGTCATCTTCATTAACTGTGCGCGCGGTCCTATTGTGGATGAGAATGCGCTTGTGGAAGCGGTCAGATCCGGCCACCTTGGTGCAGCTGCAGTCGACGTAACGGAGACGGAACCTCTGCCGCAGGATCATCCGCTGTTCAGCTTCCCGAATGTGATCGTGACGCCGCACTTTGCTGCACAGAGCCGTGAAGCCTCTTATAACGTCGCCCGTACGGCAGCGGAGAATGTCGTTCACTTCTTCAGCGACGGCAAGGTTGTGGGCAGAGTTGTCTGATTGATTTCTGCTTTTCGGAATGCTCGATTCGAATAAAAAAGACCGTCTGCCTATCACACAGACGGTCTTTTTGCATGGCTGGCGTTATTGCTTATCATAAAAGCTCAGACGCTTAAAGGATCTTTCCTCGGGGGGCTCTTTTTCTAAAGGCTCCTCCATAACGGTCTGATCGGCAGGTTCTGCCGGCTGAATCGCAGGCAGAGCGTCCGCATCCTCAGCGGCAGATACTGCCTCCGTTTCTGTATCGGGTGAAGCGTCCGGCTCATCCGGAACAGCTTCGTCTGAAAGAGAAGCCTTATCGTCAAGCCGTTCGGCGGCGTCAAGCTCGTGAAGCCTTGCGATGCGGTCGCGGGCAGCATGGCTGCTCTGCCCGGCCGTTTCCGCTTCCTCAGCCTTTTTCTGCTTCAGATTTCTGAAAACAAAATCGGCCAGAATCAGGAAGAGCAGGAGCAAAAGTGCGGCAAGCGAAACGAGGATCCCCAGTTTATGACCTTCTGCTTCATAATGGAGGACAATGTCATGCTCCCCGGCATTAATGTGAACGGAAAGCAGCGCATCGCCTAAGGCAACGGTATCCTGCTGCACTCCGTCAACCGTGACGGTCCAGCCGTTTTCCACAGGGATCGAGAAGGTGAGCAGCGAATCATCCAGCGCATTGACTGTACCGCGGATTTCCGTATTGCTCCGGTTGTTGACAAAGGACGTGATTGTGAAAGGCTGCGCGGAGAGCCTGCGGTGAGCTTCGATAAAGGAGGCATCATCGAAACGATAGCAGGAAGCGGTTATTGTAGTAGCTGAGGAATCAGAAGCGGAGACTTTGATCTCGTCCCCTTCGCTCAGGTAGCCCATGCGCACGAGATACCCGCGTCCGAGGTTGTCCCAGGTCTTGGAGGAGCTGCCGTTTACCGTGGCAGAAACCTTGGTCACGGAGCCGGTTACAAAGACGTAATAATAGCCATCCTCCGTGGCGATAGCCGTCATGGAGGAACCGGATGTGGTAGAGTTCACCTGTTCCAGCAGATTGCCGACGCCGGTGGCGACGTTCACAAAGCTGTTCTGGACCTTGATCGGCGAGCCGGAGGCATAAGACCACAGGGTGTCGGTATCATCCGGAAGAAGATAGCCAAGCGGCAGCGTATATTCATTGCGGTACAGGTTGCTGGTGGTTCCCTGCTCATTGGTGGCAGAGCCAACATAGGTAAAGAGCGGATTCACGGGAAGGTTCGAATCGGCAATGATGTATTTCACGCTCAGCATGGATGCGGCAAGCGGTGTGGCACCGGTAAAGGCGTAGGCATTGGTATTGCCTTCCATGCCCATCTTCTTGTAGAACTGAGAAATCTTGGCATTGGTGGTTGAGGAGAAGATGGATGCGCTGTCATAGCCGAAGTAAGGACCGTCGTTCTTGGTGCGCAGATTATAGCGTTCAATACGGAAGAAGCCGCTGTCGCCATTGTCTGCCTTGGCCATATCGATCAGCTCATCGTAGCTGTGGTCATACTGCATAAAATTGGTCCGGCTGACCCACGACACACTGGTGACTGCCGTGTTCAGTCCCATTTCCACAATTAGGACACAGAGCGACAGACAGACAGCGGTAATACCGGTGATGTGCCGCGTCTTATGCAGGTAACAGAAGAGGGCATAAAGGCAGATAAAGACGATGCTGGCATAGCAGGCGTAATACTGGACCTCTTCCGGATCAACGAAGACTTCCATCAGCAGGATCAGAAAGACTGCTCCGCTTAAGGTGCCCAGAAGTTTCCCTTTTGTGATCTTTGGCAGGGCGCGGATGCCTTCAAAGACCATGACCAGTATGATGAAGTTATACAGATAGGACTGACGGCAGGGCAGGGAGTTCGGATAGTGGAACCCATGCCAGATGTAGTTCAGAACATTGGTGTTGAAGGAAAGCAGAAGGAAGGCCAGCAGGAAGGTGTTGACGATTTTTTCCTTGTAGTTGACATCCCGGTTCATGTAATACAGCGGGACAAACAGGAATACAGCAACACCGCAGTAAAGGTTGGGCCAGTGGTCCAGACCGGTCTCCACATCGACGACGACCAGGTGGCGCGAGAGCATCTCCAGGATGGAGAAATAATTGGTGACGCTGCGCGGGAAAGTCGTGTTGGCGCTGGCAGTGCCCATGAGGGCATAGGCGGCCGGGATGACAAGTACGCAGGCAAGCGCCCCGGCAAGCAGCGAGAAAAAGGCGAAGTTGAACAGTTTAAGCAGGATCTGCTTAAAACTTGTCTTCGGGAGGCAGATCATGCGGCAGGCGAAATAGAACACCAGGAAAATGCAGAGCATGATGCTGATGTAGTAATTGCACAGGATCGCAAGGCCTAATGTGATGCAGTACAGATAAGGACGGTTCTTTTCAACGAGCTGTTCCAGACCGTACAGAACGATCGGAGCAAGCCAAAGGACGTCCAGCCACATAATGTTCCAGCTGTAAGCCGCCAGATAACCGCTGAGCGCGTAACAGATACCGCAGAAGGCTATCGCAAAATGGCGGGTATTAAAGTGCTTGGAAAGATACCAGGCCATGGCCAGACCGCACAGGCCGATTTTCAGAACGATCAGGTAGGTGATGAATTCAATGATGAGATTCTGTGGGATCAGGAAGGCAAAGATGTGCAGCGGGCCGCTCAGATAATAGGCAAGGAGTGCAAGATAATTGCTGCCGAGACCGATATCAAAGGCATAGGTCAGACTGCCGCCCGCCCGAAGCCGCTCGGCATAGTTCTCAAAGAAGGCCACATACTGATGATACAGGTCTGTGCGCAGGAAACAGTTTTCCCCGAAAGGCCAGATCTCCTTACCGGCAAAGATGCCCAGCATGATCAGAATAGGCAGGATAAAGGCGAGGATCAGCGGGAGCCTTTCTTCGAAACTGCGTTTATGCTTTGTTTGCATCATTTCATCCATTTTCATTTCCCTTTTTTCTGAAAATAAAGAGCTTGCTGAATACATAGTTTAAAATGACGGTCAGCACCGAGGCCGGAATCTTGATCAGCAGCTCGGAGAAACCGGCTTTTTCCACAAAGAGCCACAGGATAAAGGTCTCGATCAGGAAGGAGAGAAGCCTGGCTCCGACAAAGCCGACAAATTCCTTAAGGATCCCGGCACTGTCAGTGACATCACTGTGAAAGACATAGCGCCGGTTTGTGAAAAAGGCAAAGATGACAGCGGCGATCCAGGCAATGACCTGTGAAACCAGGTAATCAACGCCAAGCAGGGTCAGACCGTAGTAAACAATCCAGTTGACGAGGGTGGTGAGGACCCCAAAGAAGAGATAAGTGACCGTTTCCTGATTCAGAAAGCGGTTCGGGTGCGCTTCACACCAGTCGTGAAAGCGGGCGAGCAGCTTATTCATGCTCTTTCCCTTCCGTAAGGTCTGTTTCCTGAATGATATAGACCGGCCGGTCCTTGGCTTCCAGATAAATGTGGGAGACATATTCGCCGACAATGCCTATTGAGAATTCTATGATGCCGCCGAGGAAAAGCAGGAGACAGACGATCGATGCATAACCCGGCACATCGACCCCTCTGATCAGCGTCTTGATCAGGACGACCAGAATATAGATCAGGGAGACGACAAAAAGCAGGATCCCCATGTTGCGGATCATATGGAGCGGTTTGACGGTAAATGCCGTTATACCGTCAATGGCATATTTGACTAAACCCTTAAAGCTCCATTTGCTGGATCCGACAGCCCGTTCAACATTCTCGTAAGGGATCCATTTGGTGTCAAAACCGACCCAGGCAAAGATCCCTTTGGAAAAACGTTCCACTTCGGAAAGCGAGCAGATGGCATCGACCATTTTGCGGCTCATCATGCGGAAATCCACCGCGTTCTGCGGAAGCGTCACGTCAGTCATGGAATTGCTGAACTTATAAAAGAGACCGGAAAGAAAACTTCGCAGGCCTTTTTCGCCGCTGCGGTTTAAACGGCAGGCGGCAGCGCATTCATGCCCTTCTTCAATGGCTGCGGTAAATTGCGGGATCAGCGCCGGCGGATGCTGGAGATCGGCGTCCATAATGATCACGTAGTCGCCGCTGCTGTGGCGAAGGCCGGCGTACATGCCCGCTTCCTTGCCGAAATTGCGGGAGAAGGAAATATAATGCACGCGCGGGTGTTCCTGAGCCAGCCTGCGCATGACGGAAAGGGAAGCATCGCGGCTTCCGTCATTGATGAAAATATAGGAGAATTCGTAGCCGTCTATGCGGCTGACGACCTTTTCGGTTTCCTGATAGAAGAGGTCAAGTCCTTCGGCCTCGTTATAGCAGGGAACGATGATGTCTACTGTTTTCATAGTCTGCCTGATTTCATGGTTTTCCCATAATACAATGCAGGACGGGGAAACGTCCTGACGGATTAAAATAAAATCCGTAATATTATATCGTAAATTCGCGCAAAAGTAAACCTAACTGTCCTCATTAAGATCGGAGGAGGACTCATCACCTTCGTCTGCTTCCTCATTCCTGCGGAACGGAGGGAACAGTTTTAACAGCATCATGAAGGCGTACAGGACGATGGGAACAGCGATGGTGGCTCCGAGCGCTGCGCGAAACAGTGTTGTCGCTTCGTGTTTGCCCGTGACGGCAAGAACAAAACAGCACACATACATGCCAAGAAGCAGAACGACGCCGACAAGAGCCAGAATTCTCTGGGTTTTTTTCATGATTTCTCCTCAAACTTTCTCCCGAAAACAGGGGTGCATTCATTGACGAAAAGTCATGTCTGCATTATAATGAATCCCAATCATCATGTCAATGAAAGAGGCAGGGACAAATACCACCATGATGCAAAAAAACAAGACTAAAGGCGAGCTTCTCGTCGTGTCCGGATATTCCGGTGTTGGCAAGGGTACGGTCATTGCAACACTCATGAAACAGCACCCCGAATACGTTTTTTCCGTGTCGGCTACGACCAGAGCTCCAAGACCGGGAGAGGTGGATGGCAGAGAATACTTTTTCCTCACGAGAGAAACGTTTGACAAATGGCTGGCCGAGGACCGTTTCCTGGAACACACAAATTACCTTGACCGCTGTTACGGCACGCCGCGGGATTATGTGGAGACCAAGCGGAATGAAGGCTGTCACGTGATCTTGGATATTGAGGTTGAAGGCGCCCTGAATGTCAAGAGAGCCTGCCCGGAGGCGAAGCTGCTGTATATCATTCCCCCGAGTGCAGAGGCTCTCATCAGCCGGCTGACCGGCCGCGGGACGGAAACCGCGGAACAGGTCCGGGGACGCCTGAACAAGGCGGTGGAAGAGACCGCCGTTATTCCGAATTATGACTATGTTGTGGTGAACCATGAAGTCCAGGTGACAGCAGATGAGATTCATGCGCTTGTCACCGGAGCAGAAAAACCTCAGCTTTCCCTCGAAGAAGGCATAGAGCTGGCCTGCAAGATCAGGGAAGACCTGACTGCCTACTTGAAAAACCCAACAAATAATGATAATATTAATAGAAAAGCAATTTATGATGAGGAGATTTCTATGATTCATCCTTCTTATTCCGAACTGATGACCAAGATCAATGCCGGCGGCACGGGCGATGATCCTGTTGTGAAGAGCCGCTACTCCATCGTGATGGGGACGGCAAAGCGTGCCCGCCAGATGGTGGACAATGGATATATGGAGCAGGAAGAGCATTCCCGCAAGCCGCTTTCGATCGCAGTCGAAGAACTGGATGAAGGCCGTATCCGTATTCTGAGCGATAAGGAATACCAGATGCTCAGAGCGCAGAAGGAAGAAGAAAAGGCTGCAGAGGAAGCTGCTGTGGAAGAAGTGGAAGCTGCGGAAGAAGTGGAAGCAGAAGCGACGGAAGAAGCTGAAGTGCCTGAGACGGAAGAGCAGAAGGAAGAACAGGAAGACTGATATGCTGAAAATCTTCTTTGAATCGCTGGGCTGTGACAAGAATCTTGTGGATTCCGAGAAAATGCTCGGGCTGCTTTCACGCGCCGGATACAGCTTTACCGATAACGAAGAGGAAGCGGATGTCATTATCGTTAACACCTGCGCTTTTATCGGAGATGCCAAAGAGGAAAGTATAGCAGAGATCCTGCGCCTCGCGAATTATAAGACGGATGGCGGCTGCAAATCACTGATTGCAACAGGCTGTCTTGCCGAGCGTTACAAAGACGAGATCCTGAAGGAACTGCCGGAGCTTGATGCAGTCCTGGGAACGTCTTCCTGGGATGCCATAACGGCTGTTGTGGAGGATACGATCAAGGAACGGGAGAAGGAACAGCCCCTGCCGCATGCGGTGTTTCAAAGCCTGGAGAGGCTTCCCGATGCAGGCGGTGCCCGTGAACTCACAACCGGCGGGCATTATGCGTTTCTGAAAATCGCAGAAGGCTGCAACAAATTCTGCACGTACTGTGCCATTCCGCTTTGCCGCGGTCCTTACCGAAGCGTTCCCATGGAGGAATTGGTACAGGAGGCAGAGGCACTTGCCGCGCGCGGCGTTCGTGAGCTGATTCTGGTTGCCCAGGAGACGACACTCTATGGGACGGATTTGTACGGTGCCAAAAAACTGCCGGAGCTCATCCGAAAACTGGCGAAGATCCCGGATATCCGCTGGATTCGCCTGCTGTACGGTTATCCTGAGGAACTGACGGATGAAATGATTGCCCTTTTTGCGGAGGAGCCTAAGCTTTGCCGCTACCTGGATCTTCCGATTCAGCATGCCTCAGACCGTATTCTGAAGGCCATGGGCAGGAAAACGAGCCGGGCAGAAGTCACAGCGCTGATCCGAAAGCTGCGCGAACAGGTGCCGGATATCGCACTGCGCACCACCCTTATGAGCGGCTTTCCGGGAGAAACAGAAGAGGATCATGCGGAAAACCTCTCCTTTGTCCGGGAAATCCGCTTTGAACGCCTTGGTGTATTTGCTTATTCACAAGAGGAAGGCACCGCTGCAGCCAAATTCAAGAATCAGGTCCCGAAGCGGCTCCGAAAGAAGCGCCGGGACGAAATCATGAAGCTGCAGCAGGAAATCGCCTTTGAGAAAGCCCGGAATATGCCCGGCCGCAGGTTAACTGTGATGGTAGAGGGTGAGGTTCCCGGGGATGAACGCGTCTATATCGGCCGCACGTATCAGGATGCACCGGATGTGGACGGCTACCTGTTTTTCCCGTCGGAAGAGGAATATCTGACCGGCGATTTTGTCCCGGTACGGGTTACCGGAGCAAAAGGATATGACCTGATCGGGGAGGTGGAAGATGAATCTGCCGAATAAACTGACAACCATGCGGGTCTTATTGATCCCGGTAGTGGTTGTCCTGCTGCTGGTATTTGAGGGCACATGGGCGGATATTGCCGCCGGAGTCGTTTATCTGATCGCAGCCGTTACGGATCTGTTTGACGGCAAGATTGCCCGGAAATACAACCTTGTCACGAATTTCGGTAAATTCATGGATCCGCTTGCAGATAAGCTCCTTGTCTGCAGTACATTGATCTGCATGGTGGCGATCGGACGGGCACCTGCCTGGGCGGTTATCATCATCATGGCCAGAGAATTTGCCATCAGCGGTTTCCGACTGGTTGCTGCCGGCCGCGGTGTGGTGATAGCAGCGGACTGGAGCGGCAAGATCAAAACTACGCTGCAGAATTGCTGGTGCATCGGCATGCTGTTCCCGATCGAATGGTCAGTGTGGAAGGTGCTGACAACGGTCGCCATGGTTCTTGCCGTGATCCTGACCGTGTATTCCTTCATCGATTATCTGCTTGGGAACAAAAATGTTCTTAAGGATGATGTATAACTGGGCGGCTTAGGCCGCAGGGAGCCTGCACATGAAGTGGCTGAAAAACCTCTATGTAGGGGAAAAGATCAGACAGGATAGAGCAGCTGTGATCCGGCTGATTGAACATCCGGAATGGAAGAACCGGTTTGCTTTCTGCTGCCTGATCTCGCCTGCGCCGCAGGAGGGGGAGAACCTGGAGATTCTTCCCCTCTTTATGCTGTGTCAGAAGCATTTTAATGTGCAGGACAGAGTCGTTCTGGGGATTGCCGCAGGTATGGAGGAAGCCGTGAATCTGCTTCTGACCATGACCCAGGACTGCCTTGATGCAGGAGGCGGTGTCCGGGTCAAGGAGTATTTTCTCAGCCTTCCGGAAGATGCCTATGCAGACAGAGGGGAGGTGGTATCATAGCAACCGTTTTATCAGTGCTGCTGACGATCCTGAAGATCATTGGCATAGCCTTATTGGCCATTCTTGCTTTGGTACTGCTGATTCTGCTCATCGTTCTCCTGGTGCCGCTCAGAATGAATGTCAAAGCCCGCTATGAGGAAGATATCAGGGCGCGGGTACATGTCAGCTGGCTGCTTCGCGCCGTGCATGTCAAGCTGGAGTGGCTGAAAGATCACGGGCTTCTGCGGGCAAAGCTGCTGGGCCTGAAAACAATCATGAAGAAGCATCTCGGCGACTGGGGCCCGCAACCGGAGAAAGCACCGGCAGACCCTCCGGTAAATGCGGAAACGACAGAAGAAGCCGCCGCAGCTGATCAGGAAAAACCTGTTTCCGAAGAAAACAGCGGATCGCAGGAGAGGCCGGCAGAAGAGGCGGCGGCGCCTGCGGAAACTGCCTCGCAGACACCTCCAAAGGGAGAAGAAAAGGTGGAAGGTACGGAAACTGAAGCATCTGCTTCTTCCACGCAGAATGGAAAGGAACCCGGACAGGAACAGGGGGCGCAGCCTGCAGCTGAAGAGGCACAGGAGCCTTCGGAAGATCTGCCGAAGCTGGTACAGATCGATCAGAAGCTTGCGGAAATCGCAGAAAAGCTGGATGAATTCCAGGGCTATTGGTACGATGAGAAGAACAGAAAAACGGTTCGCCTTATCGGAAAGCAGCTGAAGCGTATCGGAAAACATCTGAAGCCTACCCGTTTTCAGGTTGAAGGAGAACTTGGCTTTGAGGATCCCGGACAGACAGGCAAGATCATGGGCCTCATTTACAGTCTGTATCCTGTCTATAAGGAACACATTCAGATTCAAGGCAATTATCAGGAACCTGTGATGCGGTTCCGGGTGGAAATGAAAGGCCGCCTGCGGCTTGGCCTCTTTGTGAGTGTCGGCCTGCGGCTGCTGCTGAACAGAAACCTTCGTCAGTGGATCAAAAAGTTGATGCATAAGGATAAAAACAAAGAGAAAACCGCCGCGGGTGCGGATCAGGAAGTCATGGCTGCGTAAGCAGCCCTGCAGTAAGGAGAGGATTATGGCAGACAATACAAAATTCGGCAGCTCGATGCAGCAGATGTTTGAAGGCATGGACAAAGCGATCGGAACCAAGACGGTAATGGGCGAGGCCATGGACCTTGGCGGCGGAAAATACGTGATCCCGTTAGCTGATGTTTCCTTTGGCATGGGGGCCGGTGCAAGCGTCAATGAAAAATACAGCAGCAATGGCGGGGGCGGCGGCGTCAGCGCGAAGATGACCCCTCATGCAGTCCTGCTGATCGAAAACGGCACCGCCCGCATCATCAATGTGCAGGAAGAAAACAAGGCTATCCATTTCCTGGAATCCGTCCCGGATCTGGTGAATCGCTTCACCGCTTTCCTGAACAAGGAGACGAAGACCACTACGGAGACTGAAGAGGCCTTCGACAATATGGAAGTGTAAGGGCAGTAGCTGCAATAACAGAAAAACTAAGTGAATTAATTGCACAAAAACCTAAAAAAGGGCTTGCATTTTCTGGAGCTCTTTGCTATAGTCTCAATGTTGCGGCAGTATGCTGCATGACAAGATGGAAGGAGGTGCGGTTATGGCAAAATGCGCTATTTGCGGAAAAGGCGTGCACTTTGGCAACAATGTCAGCCATTCGCATAGAAGATCCAATCACATTTGGAAGTCCAACATCAAATCCGTTCGGGTTAAAGTTGGAGAAGGCACACAGAAGATGTATGTTTGCACTTCCTGCCTGAAGTCCGGCAAAGTGGAAAGAGCATAACTGATTCTTGTACACGAACAGCCCAGGGGTGTAAAACTCCCGGGCTGTTCGTCTATCACGCCGAAAGGTGAAAAGAAAGGAAAGGTAACAAAATGAACTGGGACGCAATCAAAACCTCGATCCTGAACACGGGGATCAAAGTCGTTGTCGCGCTGATCATTCTGATCGTCGCCTTCAACATCATCAATGTCATTTTCAAGAAGATCAAAGAGAAAAGTGACAAGTCCGGAAAGATCGATCCGATGCTGACCAAGGCACTGATCAACGCTGGCAGATGGCTGGCCAAGATCCTGGTCGTCATTGCCCTGGTAGGATATCTCGGCATTGATACCACCGGTTTTTCTGCACTGATCGCCTCACTCGGCGTTGCCCTCGGCCTGGCTGTTAACGGAACATTAAGCAACTTTGCCGGCGGCGTCCTGCTGCTTATCACCCGCCCTTTCAAGATCGGTGATTACATTGAAGTTGCCGGATTTGAGGGAACGGTTGAAGAACTGAAGGTCGTCAGCACCAAGCTGATCACGCTGGACAACAAAGTTGTCTATGTGCCGAACGGCATCGCCTCCACGAGCGCCATCACGAACTACACCGCACTGGATCTGCGCCGTGTCGACCTGAACTTCAACGTGGCTGCCGGAACCGATTTTAACGTTGCCAGAGACGCTCTCGTAAAGATGTGCCTTGACAACCCGAAGGTGGTAAGTGAACCTGCTCCTGTGGCTCTGCTGAACGGCCCGAGCAAGCGCGGCATCGAGATCATTTGCCGTTCTTACTGCAAGCCCGCTGATTACTGGGATGTTTACTTTGGCCTGATCGAGGCGGTTGGCCCCGTCTTCGCCGCCAAGGGCATCACGACCCCGAACGAACAGCTTGACGTCAACATGAAGAACAACTGATCTGCAGATACGGAGCGAGCTGATCCTGCTTGCATTTTGGCCGAGCAGTCGGTATAATAAGATTGATTTGTATCACAAGAAAGGAGACCTTGATGAAAGCCAATATTCAGACCGATCATGGTGAAGTCGTCATCGATACTGATGTGATTGCAAAATATGCCGGTGCGGTAGCTGTCGAATGCTTTGGCGTCGTCGGCATGGCCACGACCAATATGATGGAAGGCATCAGCTCGCTGCTGAAAAAAGAAAACCTGTCACAGGGGATTTCGGTCAGCGTTGAAGAGGGAAAGCTTAGTCTTGACTTTCATATCATCGTGGCATACGGTGTCAGCATATCTGCTGTATCAGAAAACCTGATCGAAAATGTCAGATACAGAGTCGAAACATTTACCGGCATTCCGGTAGATAAGGTGAATATTTTTGTTGAAGGCGTGCGCCTGATCGATTAAGCTTTGGGGGAGAACAAGGTGGCAACACAAACCATAGATGTGAAGATGTTAACCAGGATGTTCATCTCCGGAACCAATAATCTGGAAGCCAACAAAGCCTGGATCAATGATCTGAATGTATTTCCGGTACCGGACGGCGATACAGGAACCAATATGTCCCTGACGCTGACCAGTGCGGTTAAGGAACTGTCCGGACCGAAAGTAACGGATCTGGCGTCGGCAGTTAAGGCCATGTCTTTTGGTTCACTGCGCGGAGCGCGGGGCAACAGCGGCGTGATTATGTCTCAGCTGCTTCGCGGATTCTGCAAAGTGCTGCAGACAAAAGCAAGCGTTGATGCAGCGGCTATCGCTGAGGCGACGGTCAAAGCCGTGGAGACCGCCTATAAAGCGGTCATGAAGCCGAAGGAAGGGACGATCCTGACCGTGGCGCGCGGCATTTCGGAAAAGTGGAGTGAGCTTTCTGCAGAAGAGAGTGACCTGGAGAAGATTTTTGAGCAGGTCCTTGAGTACGGTGATAAAGTTCTGGCAAATACACCGGAGCTTCTGCCGGTGCTGAAGGAAGCCGGTGTGGTTGACTCCGGCGGTCAGGGACTTATGATCTTCCTGAAGGGCTGCTATGCCTGCCTGATGGGGCGTGAAGTGATGCCCGGGGCTGGCGCTGCGGCAGTTCCCGAGGACAAGTACAGTTACCGGGAGTCTTTCCTGATTCAGCTCAAGCAGCCGCTTTCTCAGGAACAGGAGGCTGGTCTGCGTTCTTATCTGGAAGCCGTCGGCGATTTAGGCGAGCTGAACGTGCAGGATGAGACGGTCAGTCTGAAGATTAAGACGAATGATCCGGGCCTTGTACTGCAGAAGAGCCTGAAGCTCGGCAGTCTGGTGCAGATCGCGATCCTGAACAAGAGCGAGGACGGTGCTGCACCTGCGCAGCAGCCGAAAGCCGCTCCGGAGGAAAAAGCACCTGCGAAGACCTCCGTGTCGGCTTTTGAGAAAACCGCTGTTCCGGAGGCCGAATGGAAAGCCGTGGGCTTCATCGCGACGGCGGTAGGTGACGGTATTTCAGAGGTGTTTAAGAGCCTTGGCGTTGATGCTGTTGTTCAGGGCGGACAGACGATGAACCCCAGCACAGAAGATATGCTGGAGGCGATCGAATCCATCCCGGCCAAAGCCATTATCATTCTGCCGAACAACAAGAATATCATTCTTGCTGCGCAGCAGGCACAGGCACTCTGCAAATCCCGCCGTATCGAAGTGCTTCCGACAACCAATCTGCCGGAGGGTATCACAGCGATGAGCTGCTTCATGCCGGAAGATTCGCTCGAAGATAACCTGAATATGATGAAGGAATCTTTTGCAGGCGTTAAGAGCGGTGAAGTCACCTATGCGGTGCGCAACACCTCGATCGCCGGCAAGGAGATCCATGAAGGCGATTTCATGGGCCTTGGCGGACCGGACGGGATCTATGCAGTCGGCAGTGATAAAACAGAGGTTCTGCTGAATATGCTGGCAGCCATGGTTGACGACGAGTCAGGCATGATCACGCTGTATTATGGCGATGACGTTCAGGAAGAAGAGGGCGAAAGCCTGAGAAACCAGCTTGCTGAATTGTATCCGGACTGCGATATTGATGTGATAAACGGCGGACAGCCGGTGTACTCCTATATCGTATCGGTGGAATAATAGCGAAGAGCCGTGAGAATCCGCACAGGAAGTTATCCTGTGCGGTTTTCACAGCTCATTTTTTGACAGGAGAGAAGCATGATTGCGCGCGATGCTGCCGTGACGGCATTAAAAGGAATCGGTCCGAAGTCCGCAGAGGAACTGAGATCACTCGGTATTCTGACGGCGGAGGATCTTCTGCGCTTTTTTCCGGCCGGCTATGACAGACCGGAAGCTGTGACGGAAATTGCTGCATCGCCGAAAGACGTTCCCGTTGCTGTGAGAGCGGTTCTTGAAACAGCACCTGCCAACAGAGGATTTGGGAAACAGACCGTAACAAGCTTCCGCATTTCCGACGGAACGGCCTCGATAGGAGTGGCTTTCTTTCATATGCCCTATCTGAAGAACAGCCTTCACAAGGGGGAAGAACGCGTATTTCGCGGCGTGATCTCCGAAAGCCGGTACGGACTGCGGATGGAGCACCCGAAGATGTTCCGCATAGAGGAGTACCAGGCACTTTGCGGGAGCATTCAGCCGGTCTACCCGACCATGGGCGTGCTTAGCCAGAAGAAAATGAGGGCAGCGATCGCCCAGGCCGTCAGAGAGTGTGAGCCGCAGGCGGAAATGCTGCCGCAGGCTTTGATCCGGGACGGCTGGATGAGCGAAGAAGAAGCCTTGCGGCAGATTCATTTCCCGGAGAGCGAGGAGGCTCTGCTCGCGGCAAGACGCAGATTGGTGTTTGAAGAATTCCTTCTTTTCCTGCTCAGGATCCGCCTGATGAAAGAAGCGGAAAAGCGCGAGAATCCTTGTCCGATGCCGCTTTCCGGCCTTGCCGAGCGCTTCCGGAAAAGCCTGCCGTTTGCCCTGACACCGGCACAGGAAAGAGCCTGGAAAGAGATCCGCTCAGATATTGCAGGCGATTGCCGCATGAACCGGCTTGTGCAAGGCGATGTCGGCTCAGGCAAAACGGTCCTGGCTGTCCTGGCGCTCCTTGCTGCGGTGGAAAACGGTTTTCAGGGGGCGCTCATGGCGCCTACGGAGGTGCTGGCGGAGCAGCATTTTGAAAAGATCACGAAGCTTTTTGCTAACGCCGGGATCCCGGTTCGTACTGTGCTGCTGACAGGCGCCGTAAAGGAAGCGTCCAAACGGGTGATCAGGCAGGAACTGCTGGACGGGCGGGCGGATATTGCCATCGGCACGCATGCTCTGATCCAGGAAAGCGTGAGCTTTAAGAAACTGGGAATTGTGGTCACGGATGAGCAGCACCGTTTTGGCGTCAGACAGCGTGAAATGCTTGGCATCAAAGGGGAAAAACCTCACATGCTTGTGATGAGTGCAACGCCGATTCCCCGAACCTTAGCCATCATTTTATATGGAGATCTGGATATTTCCGTGGTGGATGAACTGCCTATCGGACGTCAGCCGATCCGGAATGCCGTTGTAACGCCTAAGGCACGCGGCAGTGCATACCGCCTGATCTTAAACGAAATCGAGGCCGGTCATCAGGCCTATATCATTTGCCCTCTTGTTGAGGAAAGTGAGGCCATGGATGGTGAAAATGTGACCGATTATGCCGAAAAGCTTCGCTCACTCATGCCGTCTCATGTGAAAATCGCAGTTCTTCACGGACGCATGACCAACACTGAAAAGAATGCTGTGATGGAACGCTTTCAGAAGGGAGAAGTGCAGCTTCTGGTCTCGACCACCGTAGTTGAGGTGGGGGTGGATGTTCCGAATGCAACAGTGATGATGGTGGAAAATGCCGAGCGCTTCGGCCTTGCCCAGCTGCATCAGCTGCGCGGCCGGGTAGGACGGGGCAGTGCGCAGTCCTATGCGATCTTCGTCAATGCTTCGGGAAAGCAGAAGAAAAATGACCGTCTGGAAGTCTTGAATCAGACGAATGATGGGTTTAAAATAGCAGAAGAGGATTTACGGCTGCGTGGTCCGGGCGATGTTTTCGGGATCCGTCAAAGCGGCGAGATGCATTTTGCCCTTGGCGATATTTATAACGACCATGATATGCTTCTTGCAGCTGCCGAGGCAGCCACACAGCTGTTAAAGGAAGACCCCGGACTGCGGTTAACTGAACATCAAAGATTAAAAGAACAGGTACAAAAACTGCTCAGAAAGGCAGAAGCATTATGAAACTAACGGATCTAAGACTGAGAAAGCTCTACGGTGATGAGGCGGCAAAGGAAAGTGCAAGGCTGGAATCACTGGCTGCTTTCTTTGCCTCCCGCTTTGGGCGGGAACCGGAGCGGATCTACCGCGCACCCGGCCGCGTTGAGATCGGCGGCAACCATACCGATCATCAGCATGGCTGCGTCCTTGCGGCATCGGTGACATTAGATGCTGCTGCGGCGGTCAGACGCCGTCAGGACAGTGTGATCAGACTGGAGTCTGAAGGGTACAGCCTCTGTGAGGTGGACCTGATGGACACGGCTATGCGGGAAGAAGAAAAGGGAACGACAATCGGTCTTATCCGCGGTATGGCGGCACGGTTTTTTGCGTTAGGCGCAGACTATAATGAGGGCGGACTGGATATTTATGTGACGAGCCGTGTTCCGGCAGGAAGCGGACTTTCTTCTTCAGCGGCTTTCGAGGTACTGTTAGGACAGATCCTGAATACGGAATACCACTGCGGCGCTGATGCCGAGACGATTGCCAAAGCCGGACAGTTTGCAGAAAATGTCTATTTCGGAAAGCCCAGCGGTTTGCTGGATCAGATCGCATCTGCGGAAGGCGGACTCGTTGCCGTTGATTTCAATGATCCGGAAAACCCGCTGATCCGAAGGCTGGAAGTGAATTTTGCCGACTATGGTTATGCGCTGTTTATCATTGACTCAGGGGCCGGGCATGAGAATCTCACGGCGGAATATGCCGCGATTCCGTCTGACTGCCGGAAAATCAGCCGGTATTTCGGCGTGAACGTGCTGCGGGACGTAGAAGAAGAGGCGTTTATGGCTGCCGTTCCCACCCTTCGGGAAGCCTTTGGCGACCGGGCAGTGCTTCGCGCAATGCATTTTTATGCGGAAAATAAAAGAGCACAGGCCGAAGCCAGAGCCCTGGAACGCGGCGATTTTGACGGTTTTCTGGAGCTTGTCAGGGCAAGCGGCCGCTCTTCGGCGTTATATTTGCAGAACGTGATCCCCTCCGGCGCAGTTGCCCATCAGGAGATGATGCTGACGCTTGCCGTATGCGAGAAGGCGCTCGGCGAAGACGGGGCAGTGCGTGTGCACGGCGGCGGCTTTGGCGGTACGGCGCTTGCCATTGTACCGGAAGAAAAAAGTAAAGAATTTGCCGAAACAGTTGATCGGATCCTCGGCGCAGGCAGGACGCGCCGGATTCAGATTTGCCCGGAGGGCGGCGCACTGATCGGCGGAAAAGAGGATTGAAGCTATGGCATTGTTTTATGATCTGCGGAAGGATCAGCATATTCAGGACAGCGTGACGATCTCGGATGGACGCGGAATGAGCGCCTGTATATTAACCTTCGGCGCCACTTTGCAGCGGCTGAATGTGCCGGATGCAGACGGCGAAATAAGAGATGTCGTTCTGGGCTATGACACCACGGCGGCATACGATATGCAGAACGGTTATCTTGGGGCCGTTGTCGGGCGCGTGGCGAACCGGATCAAGGATGCGTGCTATTTTATGAACGGACGGCGCTACAATCTGGAGGCCAATAAGGAATACGGCATGCTTCACGGCGGTCCGGTCGGCTTCTCCTACAAGGAATGGAACGTCATCCGGCGTGACTCCCGCAGCGTGCAGCTGCGTCTGCTGTCCCCTGACGGCGATCAGGGATTTCCCGGAAATCTGAAGGTGGACGTGCTTTATACCATGGAAGAGCGCGGAGAACTGACGATCCGCTATCATGCGGAAACCGATTTCGACACACCTGTCAACTTGACAAATCACAGCTATTTCAACCTGGACGGTCAGGGAGGAAGTACGGTGGATGATCATCAGCTTATGCTTGCCGCGCGCAGATATACGCCGTCGGATGACGATCTGGTGCCCACAGGGGCGGTTGACCCGGTCGGCGGGACACCGCTTGATTTTGCCTCTTTCAAAAGACTGGGAGACGTTTTGCACTTGCCTGAACTGAGTAAAACCAAGGGCTTGGATCATAATTTCGTCCTGAGCGCAGCCTGTGAAGGCGGCGCGGAGCCGGCGGCAGTGCTTAAGGGTGCGCACAGCGGGATCCGCATGGAGGTCCTGACGGACCGCCCTGCGATGCAGGTCTACAGTTCCGGCGGCCTTAGTGAAAGAGCCGGAAAAGACGGTACCATGTACGGTCCGTTTTACGGAATCTGCCTGGAAACCCAGGGCTATCCGGACGCACTTCACCATATGAACTTCCCGAGCGTTATGCTCAGAGCGGGAGAGAGCTTCGACAGTTTTACGACCTTCCGTTTCAAGACGGGCGAAGAGTAAAACAGAAAGGAAGGCATACGATGTACAGAACAGCTGCAGCCATTATTCTGGAACTGCTCATAATCGCATTGCTGGTGATTGGTATCACAACGGGCGTCAGAAAGGGATTCTTCAAGAGCCTGATGGATCTGCTGATCCTCGTGGTAGCCGTCTTTGTGGCTTCACAGGTCTGCAACTGGATCAACGGGCCGATCGTTGACCATTTTTATCCGAAAGCAGAAGAGAAGGTCATTAAAGCGATTGATAGCGTGGAGATCGATTTGAAAAATGTGGATCTGAGTGCGCTGGAATTGAATAATGCCCACCCGGACAGCTTAAGCGATGAGGAATATGCGGCGCTGCAGGCCAATAGCGGGATCGCAAAGCTGGTTTCAGCGATGCAGGCTGCCGGGCTGAAAGAGAACCGCATCCGGACGATCCTGGCTAAAACCCTGAAGACCCTGGGCAAAGGCGGACGTGATCTGAATGCAGCACTGACTGAGTCGGCAAAGACAACGACAAAGGCAGCCATCCGGGTCATTGTCCAGATCGTTCTCTTTCTCATTATTGTACTGCTGGTTTCCGTCCTGCTGCAGATCCTTGTCAATGGGACACGCGGCCTGATATGGAAGGTCGATGTCCTGAAATCTCTGGATAAGTTTCTGGGATTTCTGCTCGGCGCGATTCTCATGCTGGCCGTGATACTGATCGTGTTCTATATTTGTGGAAGACTGCACTGGAGCACCTTTGAAACGGCTGTGGATCAGACTTTGTTCTCGGCATTTCTTCAGGAGAACAACCCTCTGCGTCTGTTCCTTGAATAATAAAATGTGAAAGGAGTCAGCTGATGGAATTTGAACAACTCATCAGAGAACGTTATTCGGTGCGGAAATACTCCCCTGCACCGGTGGAAGAAGAGAAGCTGCAGATGATTCTGGAGGCTGCGCGTCTTGCACCGACCGGACATAACAGTCAGCCGCAGCGGGTCTATGTTGTGCGGAGTGCGGAAGCCCTTGCCAAAATGCGTGAGCTCTGCCGCTGTGCCTTCAATGCACCCATTGTTCTGATGGTAACCATGAACCGCAATGAGCAGTGGAAAAATGATCTGGAACCGGGACAGGCGGCCGGTGTTCAGGATGCCGCGATCGCAGCAACACATATGATGCTGGAAGCCTGGAATCTCGGTATCGGCAGCTGCTGGGTAAACTGGATTCCGTATACGAAGGTTAAGGAAGCCTTTGCGATCCCTGAAGAAGAGGAACTGATTCTGATCATGCCGATCGGATACCCGGCAGAAGGCTCACATCCGTCCAAGATCCACGCAGAATCCAAAGCCTTGGAAGAACTGGTAAGATATCTGTAAAGAACAGGGCTGAGAAGGCCGCTAATCGGCCCGTGAAAGCCTTTTGACAACAGAGACGGAAAACTATAGGAGTAAAACGGAAATGGCGAAAACAGGCGGTTTAAGACCGCCTGTTTTTTATAGATGATCTGTTACTCAGCGTTTTAAAAAGCTGTTTCAGCAATAAAAAATCCCCTGAATCTCAGAGGATCGAGTGTGCAGATGGGGGGACTTGAACCCCCACCCAAGTACATGGACATGAACCTGAATCATGCGCGTATGCCAATTCCGCCACATCTGCAAATGAAAAGCGCGAGACGGGGATCGAACCCGCGGCCCCCACCTTGGCAAGGTGGTGCTCCACCGCTGAGCCACTCG
>DJYD01000018.1 GCA_002449955.1 Lachnospiraceae bacterium UBA6987 | reverse complement strand
TGCGGTACAAAATATAGGCCTTGGCAACATCGGCGTAGCCGGCTTCGGACAGCACTTTTTCCACGCAGTCCTGAATATCTTCCACGGCGATGGTATCGTTTTTAATCTTGTCTTCGAAATCAGCAGTGACACGGAGAGCAAGCATATCGATCACGGTGGGGTGATAGGGTTTGCCTGTTGCCTCAAAGGCTTTGGTAATCGCTGCACTGATCTTCTTAATATCAAAATCAGTGATTTTACCGTCTCGTTTGACTACTTGATACATAACAACTCCTCTTTGACGGACAAAGGTCCGGATAGTATTATCGGGCTCTGCGCTGGGCAGAAAGAACGCCGCTTCTGCGGCGGTTATACTGAATATAACAAATCCCGAAGCGGCTGTCAATATATTGTTGCGAAAAAATTCAGCAAACACAAGATATAGTGGTTGTGCAAAAGATGCTCTGACAAAGCAAAAAATGCTTGCAGTCTGAAAACTTGCTCAAGGAAAGGATAATGTGAAAACTAATCCATGCCGCGGATCTGCACGTCGCGGACGAAAGGTCTCACGATGTCAGCGTAGCGCTCCATCTCATCGCGGGAAGGGGCAGAAAGGCCGCCCTGCAGAACGCTGTCGCGGTCGGTGAAGCACTGGAGGAAATAGCGGTCCGCGCCTTTTATCATCGCAGCGATTCCGCGGAAGGAAGCGTCATCATGAAATTCCTTAACGACCGTTGTCCGGAATTCGTATGGAACCAGGCCTTTCAGAATAACAGCAATACTTTTTTCGATCCTTGTCATGGAATCTTCAAAGGAATCGCCGGGACGTGTTCTGCCGACGGTTTCTGCGTAGCGCTCGCGGGTGTTTTTGACGTCCATGGCAACGTAATCAACAAGGCCTTCCCGGATTAGTGAAAGAAGAACATCCGGATGCGTCCCGTTCGTGTCGAGTTTTACGGCGTAGCCAAGTGCCTTGACTTTACGGAAAAGATCGGCGATATCGGGCCTTAGCAGCGGTTCGCCGCCGGTAAAGGCGACACCGTCCAGAAGACCCTTTCGTCCGTTCAGAAAGGAGAGCAGTTCCGTATCATCCATGACGGGCTCTGCGTTCATATCCAGAAGGTCGCTGTTGTGGCAGAACGGGCAGCGGAAATCGCAGCCGCCGAGGAAAACGGTGCAGGCGACTTTGCCGGGAAAATCAAGCAGGGTCATTTTCTGAAGGCCGTGGATCAGCATGTTAATTCCTCCCATTTTTGATATAAACTGTCCAATTCATCCCGAATTTCATTTTTTTCCTGACTTAGAACCGTTACCTTGGCGAGATCGGTCGCTATGCTTTCATCGGCAAACAGCTGATCAATTTCCTCATTTCTGGCTTCGAGGGCTTCGATGCGCTGCTCGGTTTTTTTGATCTCGTTTTCCAGACGGCGCCGTTTCGCTTCGGCCTCTTTTTTGATCTTCCTTTCAAGGGCAGAGTCGGTGAGGCCTGCCGCAGGCGAAGCAGAGGCCCGGTCAGAAGCCCCTGCAGATTTTTGCAGGGCCAGTTCTTTTCGTTTGCCGTATTCAACGAGATAATCATCATAATTGCCGATTGAGGAATACAGGCACCCCTCTTCAAGGGAGAGGATCCTTGTGGCGACCCGGTTCAGGAAATAGCGGTCGTGTGAAACGGTAAGCACGGTACCGGTATAGCGGGAGAGTACATCTTCCAGAATCTCTCGTGACGTAATATCCAGGTGGTTTGTCGGTTCGTCCAAAATCAGAAAATTACAGGGGGAGAGCATCAGCTTGGCTAAGGACAATCTGCCGCGTTCTCCGCCGGAGAGATCCCCAACGAGCTTGAAAACGTCATCACCCGTGAAGAGGAACGCCGCAAGGGTCCCGCGTACTTCCGAGTCGGTCATGCCCGGATATGCAGAGCGGATTTCATCAAAAAGCGTGTGATCATCCTGTAAAAGCTGCTGCTCCTGGTCATAATATCCGATGCAGACTCTTGCCCCGATCCGGAGTGACCCGCTGTCCGGCTCCGTGAGTTCATTAATGATTTTCAATATAGTGGATTTGCCGGTGCCGTTTTCTCCGATGAGACCGACATGTTCACCGCGCCGGATAGAGAAGGAAAGATCAGAAAACAGCTTTTTACTGCCGAAGCTTTTGGACAAGTCCTTGATTTCCAGGACGTCCTCCCCGCTGACTTCGTGCGGTTCAAAAGAAAGATGCATGGCATCGTGGATTTCCTTAGGCTTTTCCAGCCGTTCGATTTTACCCAGCATTTTCTCCCGGCTTTCCGCCCGTTTAATGGATTTTTCCCGGTTGAAGGATTTGAGCTTGGCAATGACTTCTTCCTGATGACGGATTTCCTGCTGCTGATTCTTCCAGGCCTGAAGCTGTATTGCACGCAGCTGCTGCTTTTTTTCGGCATACGCAGTATAGCCGCCGGTATACATACTGACGACGCCGTTTTCGACTTCGATAACTTTCGTGACAACCCGGTCAAGGAAGTAACGGTCATGGGACACCACGATGACAGCGCCGGGATAGTCCTTTAAGTACCCCTCAAGCCAGGTTACGGAAGCGATATCCAGGTGGTTTGTCGGCTCATCAAGGAGGATGAGATCCGGCCGGGAAAGCAGGAGCTTCCCTAAGGCAACGCGGGTCTTTTCTCCTCCGGAAAGAACGCCGGCAGGTCGGTCATAATCAGATTCATTGAAGCCGAGTCCCTTGATGACTCCGGTGATTTCGCTGCGGACGGCATAGCCGTTTGCCTCTTCAAATTCATGGGAAAGACGGCTGTAACGCTCCATGGCGGCTTCAAGCGCTTCACCTGAGAGCGCATGCATCTGCTGCTCGAGCCCGCGCATTTCCTCTTCCATGGAGAAAATTTCTGCTTTGGCAGAAGCGATCTCCTCATAGATGCTACGGTCGGATACAAGGCCCTGATGCTGCGTCAGATAGCCCATGCGTTTGCCCTTGGTAAAGATCACTTCACCGCTGTCAGGGGAAAGCTGCCCGGTGATCAGGTTGAGCAGGGTTGACTTTCCGGCGCCGTTGATGCCGACAATCGCTGCCTTTTCTTTTTCTTCAATATGGAAATAGCCCCCGGTGAGAACAGGGGCGGAGACATAGGTTTTGGATAATTCGCGGCAGGCAAGCAGCATAACAATCCTCCGATAATCCCATATACTATAATCGAAAAAGTGCCGCTTGGCAAGCCGTTTAGTGCAAAGGAATAAGGCAAACTAAAACGATGCATCCCGCTGCACGGATCAACATTGTCAAAGGATTGACAAAGAAAAAGGCAAGTAATATAATAAACGGGTATTTCTGAAAGGATGGAAAGAGCATGGAGAATCGCGCCATATCACAGGCTGTGATCAAACGTCTGCCGCGTTATATGCGCTACCTGACTGAGATGCGGGCCAGAGGAGTTGTCCGGATATCTTCTCAGGAATTGTCTGAACAGATGAAGGTTACGGCTTCTCAGATCCGTCAGGACCTGAATCTTTTCGGCGGATTTGGCCAGCAGGGCTATGGCTACAATGTGGAAAACCTGATTCATGAGATCGGGAGCATACTGGGCCTTGATCAGTCGCATGATATCATCGTCATCGGAGCAGGCAATCTGGGCCGTGCACTTGCCGGCTACGCCAATTTTGAAAATCGCGGCCTGTATATCCGGGCACTTTTTGACATCGCGCCGGAGAACACCGTGAGCCAGGTGCGCGGGCTTCCGGTATATTCCATGGATGCCCTGCCGGAATATCTGCGGAATAACCGTGTGGATATCGCTGTGCTGACCATTCCGAAAACAGCTGCTTTAGCTGTGGCACAGACACTTTACAATAACGGCGTGCGCGGCTTCTGGAATTTTGCGCACCTTGATCTGGAACTGCCGGCTGACGCTTATGTGGAAAATGTCCATCTGTCTGACAGTCTGATGCAGCTTACCTACCGTCTCAAGCATCAGTAAATGAAAAAAGGAACTGTTTATGAGATATTTGCAGCGCATTCATATGAATGTGTATCTGGAAGAAATCAGATATAATCTGAAAGCCATTATGGAGCGCCTTGAACCGGGGACAAAGCTTTGCATGGTCATGAAGGCCGACGGTTATGGCTTCGGCGCGGAGGACGTCGCCCGGGCAGTGGAAGATCTCGTGGATTTCTATGCGGTATCCACCTCTTTTGAGGCAATGCAGCTCAGAGCTGCAGGACTGCGCCAGCCGATCCTGATCCTCGGCTATACCTGGCCGGAGGATTATGAAGAAATGATCCGCATGGACGTCCGCATCAATATCTTCAATGAAGATGATGCCAGACTGCTTAGCAGTGTTGCCGAAGGCATGAAGAAAAAGGCAAAGGTGCATTTTTCGCTGGATACCGGGATGAGCCGTCTTGGCTTTGCGGCAGAAGAGGCATCCGCGGATGCCATGGTCAGGATCAGCAAACTTCCGGGAATTGACGCGGAAGGTCTGTTTACCCATTTTGCCAAAGCAGATGAGCCGGATCTTTCGGATGCCTACCGTCAGTTCATCATTTTCCAGAATTTCATTCAGATTCTGCGGTCCAAGGGATTAACGATCCCGATTTGTCATGCATCCAACAGCGCGGCTTCTCTGGTCATGCCGGGAGCTTCGCTGAATATGGTCCGCTTAGGGATTGCAGCTTACGGCTTCTATCCTTCCGACGAGATGGAAAAGCCGATCCCGCTGCACTGTACTATGGAACTGAAAAGCCACGTGAGCTGCCTGAGGGATATTCCGGCGGGAACCGGTGTCAGCTATGGGTACACATACGTGGCCCCTTTGCCACGCCGTATCGCTACGATTCCGGTCGGTTATGCAGACGGCTACAGCAGGGCCCTCTCGGACAAGGGCGAAGTCCTGATCCGGGGAAAGCGTGCACCGATACGCGGCAGGGTCTGCATGGACCAGATNNCCGTGGACACAGGGCGGCGCAGGCGGCGGCCTATATCCATGCGGAAGCCGGAGACGCATGCAAACGTAGGATGGGGGAGCGGGCCATGCTGGCAGGCGACCTGATCCGCGCGGAGGAATCGGTATTTCATGCAATCGAGAGCGCCGGCCTTTAGGCAGCGCAGCGGCCCGCAATCATTGTGGCCGACGGCTTTTGAAGCGGCGCAGAAGCCCGCAATGCGGGCCTTGCACAGAAACAAGCACACAACGACAGGAGAATGGAGGCGGAAATGGCTGACAGAATTTGGGAACAGACGTCTTGCAGAACGACGGATGTAGAAGGCGTTGACCGGATCTGGGCGCAGATCGATCTGGATGCGCTTCACTTTAACATGGAAAGCATGCATAACAGCATCGATCCCAATACGCAGATGGTCGCAGTCCTGAAGACAAACGGGTATGGTCACGGCGCTGTGCTTTTGATGAAAGAGCTGGAAAAGCTTCCCTATGTGTGGGGGTATGCGGCGGCGACCTTTGAAGAGGCCAGGGAGCTTCGGGCACACGGCGCCAAGAAGCCGATCATCCTTCTCGGCTACGTATTTCCTTACTGTTATGAGGAACTGATCAAACTGGAAATCCGGCCCGCCTGTTTCAGAGAGGACATGTTGGCGCAGCTCTCCGAGGCGGCAGCGCGGCAGGGAAATCCCGTCCGCATTCACATCGCAGTGGATACCGGCATGGGACGGATCGGAATTCGTCCGGATGATGAGGGCCTTCAGTTTGTGGACAAAGCGATCCACACGCCCGGCGTCATCGTCGAGGGCATGTTCACCCACTTTGCCAAGGCTGACGAGAGCGAACACGCCCCGACCCACGCGCAGATTGCGCTGTATCAGGATTTCGCGGACAGGATCCGGAAGGCGCTCGGCTATGAGATCCCCATCTGCCACATCTCCAACAGCGCCGGCATTATCGAGTTCCCGCAGGCCAATCTGAATCTGGTGCGCGCCGGGATCACCCTGTACGGACTGTGGCCCTCCAGCGAAGTCAGCCGGGTCAAAGTACCGCTCAGGCCCGTGATGACGCTTTATTCCCGCGTTGTCTATATTAAGGAATGCGGACCGGGCGTCAGTGTCAGCTACGGCGGCACCTATACAACGAGTGCAGACAGAACGAGGATCGCCACGATCCCGGTTGGCTATGGCGATGGATATCCCAGAAGTCTGTCCGGCAAAGGCTATGTTTTGATCTGCGGCAAGAAGGCGCCGATCCTGGGCAGAGTCTGCATGGACCAGATGATGGTGGATGTCAGTGATATTCCGGGCGTTTCAGTCGGTGACGAGGTGACGCTTATCGGCCGCGACGGCGGAGAGGAAATCACAGTCAAAGAATTACAGGACCGAAGCGGTGTGCTTTCGTATGAAATCATTTGCGGATTGTCCCGCCGCCGGGTGCCTAAGGTTTATTACCGCGAAAGAAAAAAAGATTAAAGGAGAAAGAGTTATGTCAGGACATTCCAAATTTTCAAATATCAAGCACAAAAAAGAGAAAAATGATGCCGCAAAGGGCAAAATCTTCACCCGTTTCGGCCGTGAGATTGCGGTAGCGGTCAAAGAGGGCGGACCTGATCCGGCCAATAACAGCAAGCTGGCAACACTGATTGCCAAGGCTAAAGCCAACAATATGCCGAATGACACCATTGACCGCAGCATTAAGAAAGCCGCCGGCGAAGGCAATACGGCGCAGTACGTCCGTGCCACATATGAAGGCTACGGCCCTAAGGGGACGGCGATTATCGTTGAAACCCTGACCGACAACAAGAACCGTACCGCTTCCAATGTCCGCAATGCTTTTACAAAGGGACAGGGCAGTGTCGGTACGCAGGGCTGCGTATCCTTCATGTTCGATGAAAAAGGTCTGATCGTGGTCGATAAAGAAGACCTTGAAATGGATGCGGATGAGCTGATGATGCTGGCCATCGATGCCGGCGCGGAAGACTTCAGCGATGAAGAAGACAGCTATGAGATCATTACGGATCCGCAGGATTTCGATGCCGTGCTGCAGGAGATCCAGAAGAACGAGCTGCCGATTATTTCTGCGGACGTGACAATGATCCCGCAGACCTGGGTAGAACTGACTGACGAAGCCGACATCAAGAACATCAACCGTATCCTGGATTTCCTGGATGAGGATGATGATGTGCAGAATGTCTACCACAACTGGGATGAAAAATAAAGATTTCAGAACATACAAAAAAGCCGCCGGAAGGGCGGCTTTTTGCTTTTTACAGCGTTCGATACATTTCTTCGTATTTCTTTGCGGAGGCTTCCCAGGAGAAGTCCTGTTCCATAGCCTGGCGCTGAAGCTTTGCGTAAGCCTTGCGGTCCTCATAGAAGGTCTTCAGGGAGTCCCGCAGAATGTTCAGGAACACATTGCTGTCATAGAACTGGAAGGAGAAGCCGGTGCCTTCGCCCGTAAAGCGGTTATAGGGCACAACCGTATCCTTAAGACCGCCGGTTTCTCTCACAATAGGCAGAGAACCGTAACGCAGTGCGATAAGCTGGCTTAAGCCGCAGGGCTCGAAGCGGGAAGGCATGATGAAAGCGTCGGATGCGGCATAGATGCGGTGAGAAAGCTCCTCGGAATAGGTGAAATTCGCACTGAGGCGTCCCGGATAGGCCTGAGCGGCTGAACGGAACACGTTTTCATAATGATACTCGCCTGTGCCGAGAACAACAAGCTGTGCGCGGCTCGCCATGAGATCCGGCAGCACTCTTGCAATCAGTTCCATGCCTTTCTGTTCGGTGAGGCGGGAGACAATGCCGAACATCATCACGCTGTCGTCTTCTTCGAGACCAAGCTGGCGCTGCAGGGCCAGTTTATTCTTGATTTTGCCGGAAAGCACTGTCCGCAGAGAGTAACGATGGGGAATCAGACGGTCGCTTGTCGGATCGAATACCTGATCATCGATTCCGTTAACGATTCCGCAGAATTCGTGCGAACGGGCACGGAAGAGGCCGTCAAGCCCTTCGCCGTAATCCGGGGTCTTGATTTCTTCTGCATAGGTTTCACTGACAGTGGTGATCCTGTCTGCATAGACGAGACCTCCCTTCAGCATGTTGCCGTCGTCATAGGTGAGCAGCTTGTCGATTGTGAAGAGGTCCATCGGCAGACCGGACACCCTGCTCATGTATTTCGCATTATACACACCCTGGAATTTCAGATTGTGTACGGTCATAATGGATTTGATTCCCTGATAGAAGGGATCTCCGGCAAATTCTGTTTTGAGGTAAACCGGGATGAGGCCTGTATGCCAGTCATTGCAGTGGATGATATCCGGGCGGAATCCGAGAGAAGGCAGTACGCTTAAGACGGCCTTGCAGAAGAAGCAGAACTTTTCAATATCGTAATAATAATCGGTGTAAGGATAACCTCCGCCGAAATATTCTTCATTGTCGATAAAATCGTAAGTGACCCCGCCAAGTTCAAGCTCCTTGACGCCGATGTAGCGGTCACGGCCGTTGAAAAAGGACTGGAAATAGCAGACGGTTTTCATTTTGCTGCGGTATTGTTCGGGAATGATGGTATAGGCGGGGATCATCACGCGAACTTCAAATTCATCGCGGTTAATGGCGCCGGGGAGTGAGCCGATGACATCGGCAAGGCCGCCGGTTTTGATGAAGGGTACGCATTCAGATGCGGTAAACAGGATCTTTTTCATAATTAACACCTTTCATAGGATGGTCTCATCATACTATAAATGACGCGTTCCCGCAAGCTGTTTCGCTTATGGCCTTTTTGGTTGACCATTTGCGGAAACTGACATATAATATATCTGTATTTCCCTGAAAGCAGGGACCGTAAATGTGAGGGCACAAAGATGAGAAACAGCAAACGACTGTTGGCGTTTTTCATGGCGCTGACAATGATACTGGGGTTTACAGGCTGCGGCAGCGGCCCGGCTCAGACGACAGAGTCTGTAAGTACGCAGGCAGAAGAAAAAACGACCGAAGGAACAACGGCTGCCCCGACACAGGAAACAAGTGAGGCCGTGACAACGGAACCTGCGGATACAGTAGTCGATTACACGGAAGAGTTTCCTCCCATCGAAGACGGCTGCAATCAGCTGGTTCTGTATTGGCATGCAGACCGGGCAGTTGATATCAACACTTCGGATGTATGGATCTGGTGGGGCGATGTTGCCGGAAAGGGCTATACCTTTCTGCCCTGCGCTTACGGCTTTAAGTGCGTCGTCAATGTTCCCGAGGATGTCACGGAAGTCGGCTTCATCGTCCGGACCGGCTGCTCGGATCCGGGCGGATCGAGCTGGGGCAGCGCCACAAAGGATTTCGAGGCGGACAGATTTGCCGTGATCACCGGGAAAGAAACTCATATCTATCTGGTGTCCGGCGACGGCGCACAATATGTCAGTGAGGACGGCGGCAAGACTTTGGACCAGATTCGCATTTTCACCCAGGCCGGGATCGTTTCGGCCAACGAGATCCGCTATACGGTAGCGCCCGCGGTGCGCATCAGCGACCTGTCGCAGATCAAGCTGACGCTGGACGGCAAAGAGGTGGCGATCGAAAAGCTGAGCGTGCTCGGCAATAAGGTCGTCAGCGGCGTCATCACAACGGCAAAGCCGCTGGACATCACAAAAAACTATGAACTGTTCATCGAAGGCTACGGCACCAAGCCCGTGATGCCCACGACGATCTTCGATTCGCAGGATTTCATCGAGAATCAGACCTATGACGGGAATGATCTGGGCGCCGTGCCGAATGATGATGGCAGCACGACCTTTAAGCTCTGGGCGCCGACAGCCGCAAGAGTGCTCTTGAATATTTTCGACCGAGGGGAAGACGGCGGCACGCTTTTGCAGAGCATCGAGATGAACAAGGGCGAAAAAGGAGTCTGGCAGCTGACTGCGGCAGACTGCGGCGCCGGGCTTTATTATACTTACACGGTGACCACCTCTGCAGGAGAGCAGGAGGCCGTTGACCCGTATGCGAAATCAGCCGGTGTGAACGGCAAACGCGGCATGATCGTCGATCTGGATGCGACCGATCCCGAGGGCTGGGACAAGGATACCTTCAATACCGCGATCGATACCTACGAGGATGCTGTGATCTGGGAAGTGCATGTGCGCGACTTTTCGAACGCGATGAAAGAAAGCGCTTATCCGGGAAAATACCTTGCCTTTACAGAAACCGGACTGAAAAATGAATACGGCTTGCCTATCGGTGTCGATTATCTTAAGAACCTCGGCATCACACATGTGCATCTGCAGCCGGTCTACGACTACGCTTCTGTCGATGAATCGACCTGCAAGGACTTCAACTGGGGCTACGATCCGCAGAACTACAACGTGCCCGAGGGCAGCTATGCGACCGATCCGGCGCACGGCGAAGTCCGCGTGAAGGAATTCAAGCAGATGGTGCAGGCCCTGCACAAGGCGGGACTCGGCGTGGTCATGGACGTCGTCTACAACCATACCTATGAC
>DJYD01000014.1 GCA_002449955.1 Lachnospiraceae bacterium UBA6987 | reverse complement strand
TCATAGAAATCGCCGCCCACTTCTTTCGCAGGCGTCATCAGCGCATACAGTTCAAATTCCCGGATCCAGGGAAAGGCCGGGAAGGTTCCCGGAAGTGCCGAGCTCTGAATGCTGCGTGCAAATTCCAGTTCCGTGTCAATTCTGGCTGACGCTTCGCTGATATAGCGCTTCAGCGTATCCACTGTCGTATTGATGTCATCGGAAAGGATGGAGAACTCCTCGCTTGAGTGTACATTGACCTTCACATTAAGATCCCCGTCCACGATCCTTGTGAGTGAGCCGGTCACTTCCCGCATCTGTTTGACAACGGAATTACGGATCAGAAGGTAAATTGCTCCGAACAGCAGCGCAAAGATCAGAATCTCCGCAAAGCTGTTGACAAAGAGGGACGTATTCCGCGCCAGCAGTCCTTCGCTTTCCGGCAGGTAGGCCACAATGTAGTAACCTTCCGCCATGCTGTAGCGCAGGAAGCATTTCACCTCGGAAACCGTCCGTCTGAAGGTCACATCATCCCCGGGAAGATCCTGAAGGTCTTCTTCGAGAATATGGCGGCCTATGGCACGGTCATCCGCCGAACTGACAATAATCATATTGCGGTCAAGAATGATGACCCCGCCTTCCTCCCCGACATGATGGATCGCGGCTGCTCTCGAGATCTGGCTGGAAATATTCTTCTGGAATTGTTCTGCATCATAGCCGACCTGCAGGAAACCAAAGTCCATTTTGATGCCTGCATATTTTCTCGAGATATCATCCTCGTAAGAAATCGTTCCGTAGTCCTGCACATATTCCTGCGTATCCTCGAGAAGACAGAGAAATGCCGATGACTGCACACCAAAATGCATATCAAAACCGATATAGCTCTTTTTGGAACTGTCTATGATGATGCCGTTTTGATCAACCAGGTTGATCTCCGTCAGGTTTAACTGTCTTGCGAGGTCGGCAAGGGATGCCGTTCCGAGCTGTTCCTTGGCAATACGGCAGAGCTTTAACAGATCCTCATCGGTAGACAATTCAATATCCGTCCGAACATCCCGGATCACCTGTGAAAGCCTGGCGTCCACCTGCCCGGTCGCAATCCCTTCCTGCAGGCGCAGGGTAAAATAGGTATTGGCTAAAAGGGCCAGGATGACGAGGACGATCAGCTGCGTCTGGAAAATCTGCGCGATGCTGAGCTTCTCGTTCATGACTCGGATCTTTTCTCCTGCCAGAAGCGTCAGGACAAAAGACGTGATGATCAGGGACAGGCCGGTCGCGATCACCATGGGGAAAAAGCAAACTCTGACAATGGCTAACGCCGGCTCCGGATTGGAGATATTGGTCAGAAAAACCATGGTGAAATGAAACATTTCCACCACGATACCGATCAGGAAGGAAATGATCTGGCGCGGTCTTTTATCCTCAAAAATATAGCGGCGCAGCAGTGCTGCGATAAAACCGGCAAGCACCGTCGAGATAACGCAGGCATTTCTGGCATAAAGACCTGCGCCCCAGGCCACGGCGATCCACCGTTCCGCCCCACCGATAAGACCGGCAATGATTCCTGCCGGGCCGCCGAAAAACAGGCCGCCCGTTAACACCGCGGCGTCGCGGCAGTTGACCGTAGCGCCCTCGATCTGAACACCGAGTTCTGTTCCCAGTACAGCCAGACCGCCGAATATCAGCCCGTAGATCAGCTGCTTGACGGGTTCCTTTAAACGACTGATAATCGTCCTTTCGTTCAGCTTATATAGAAGCGCGGATGCAATAACTGGCAGCATCGCTGTCGCAAACAGCATCAGATATTCCTTCATGGTATGATTCTCCATCAAAAAGTTAGTCTAATCATAAAGCATAAACGAAAAAAAAGAAAGAAAAAAATGCGTCAGACAGGATTCGAACCTGCGACCCTCGGTTTAGAAGACCGATGCTCTATCCGACTGAGCTACTGACGCATACACAACAAAGTATCCTAAAAAAAAATCCTACTTTCGTAGGATAATCGGGGCGACAGGATTCGAACCTGCGACCTCCCGGTCCCTAACCGGACGCTCTACCAAACTGAGCCACGCTCCGAAACAGGCTTTCGCCTGAAGAAAAGATAGCACAAGCTTTTCAACTTGTCAAGGATGATTTTCGACGTTCTTTTGTCCAACGACTTTCTTTTTGTTACTGCGAGGAGCGAAGCGACGCGGCAATCTCTGTAAGACCCCCACGTCGCCCTTCAGGCTCCTCGGGATAACAAACCGTCTTTCGTCAGGCGATCTGTGCCTTCGCGGTCTCGGCCAGCTTGGCGAAGCCAGCGGCATCGTTCACAGCGATATCGGCGAGCACCTTGCGGTTCAGATCGACACCAGCCTTCTTCAGACCGAACATCAGCTTGCTGTAGGACAGTCCGTTCAGACGGGCTGCAGCATTGATGCGGGCGATCCACAGAGAGCGGTACTGTCTCTTCTTCTGCTTGCGGCCGGCATAGGCATTGCTTAACGCCTTCATGACGGTCTGCTTGGCAATTCTATACTGTTTGCTTCTGGCGCCGTAGTAACCCTTTGCCAGTTTCAGCGTACGATTGTGTCTTTTTCTTGCGCCCATCGCGCCTTTAATTCTTGCCATGTTCTGAGACCTCCTTCAATTAGTAGGGCAGAATCTGCTTCATTACCTTTGCGTTCGTAGGATCCGCAATGGTAGCCTTGCGCAGATTTCTCTTACGTTTGGTGGATTTCTTGGTCAGAATGTGGCTCTTAAAAGCTTTCATTCTCTTAAGCTGACCGGAACCGGTCTTGTGAAAACGCTTCGCCGCAGCTCTTTTGGTTTTTACCTTAGGCATGGTCTCTATCCTCCTCTTTAGTTCCCTTTTTTACTGAGTGTCATCACGATGCTGCGTCCTTCAAGCTTGGAGGGCTTGTCGATCACGGCAATGTCAGCAAGAATCTCAGCGAAATCATCCAGCACGTGCTTGGTCTGCGCCATATGGCTCATCTCGCGGCCGCGGTAACGAAGTGTCACCTTGACTTTGTTTCCCTTTTCCAGGAACTTGCGTGCTGCAGAAGCCTTCGTGTTCAGATCGTTATCCTCAATATTCGGAGACAGGCGTACTTCCTTGATCTCGATGACACGCTGCTTCTTTTTCGCTTCCTTTTCCTTCCGGATCATTTCATAGCGATATTTGCTGTAATCAATAATCTTGGCGACGGGGGGCTTGGCATTCGGCGCAATCAGCACCAGGTCCAAATCTTCTGCCTGGGCTTTAAGCATTGCGTCCTGCGGGCTCATGATCCCGATCTGTTCCCCGTGAATGCCGATAACGCGTACTTCTTTTTCCGTTATCTCTTCATTGACCAAAAATTCGCTGCTGATAGCGGTACCTCCTCATGATGATCGCAAAAAAAAGCGGATAGCATAACTATCCACCTGGTAAGGGTCTCGCCCTTTCAAATGACCTACAGCACCTTCTGCGCGCAGGTGAGAGTGGATACTCTGCTTTGTAATACTGTTGCGAGTGGTATATTAGCACCCTTTCTCCGGGAAGTCAAGCAGTTTTTTACGAAAAATATTGTTTATCACAGCCCTTCTTTCCAATAAGAATGATTCGACTTCCGGGGTTATTTATGATATTATTACAGTCAAATTCCGAAATACGATGAGAAAGCGTGGTAAAACTCATATTACAAATCGTTTTCCTCATGTATTATAATTAATCTGGCTTCTGCTAATAATTCAGGAAGGAACATTCAGCCATGGATGCAGCTGTCTGGAATGCGATATGGCCTGACTGGCAGTTAAAAAACGTGATCGGCCGCGGCGCCTACGGCATAGTCTACCGGGCGGTACGGATACTTAACGGAACAGAAGAAGAATCTGCGATCAAAGTCGTAACGCTGCCGCGTGATGAGATCGAACTGGAGCAGCTTCGGGCTGAAGGTCTGTCCGAAGAGGAAACGCAGAAATATTATGCTTCCGTCGCCAATGAATTCTGCGAAGAGATTCAGACGATGAAGCAGTTAAATGACTGTGTCTCCATCGTCAATGTTCAGGACTCTGCTGTTGTTCCGCGCGAAGACAGCTTCGGCTGGAATGTTCTGATCCGCATGGAATATCTGACGCCTTTTCAGGAATATGCTGAAGCCCATACGCTTTCCGAGGAGGATATCATCCGTCTCGGCATCGATCTGTGCCTCGCACTTGAGACCTGTGAAAAGCAGCATATCCTGCACAGAGACATCAAGCCGGAAAACATCTTTGTTGATAAGAACGGCCATTTCAAGCTGGGGGACTTCGGTATTGCCAGACAGCTTGACTCCACCACCGGTGCTTATACCCGGGTAGGAACACCGCTCTACTCGGCTCCGGAAGTTGCCGAGGGGAAACGCTATGACCGCCGCGCGGACATTTATTCCCTTGGCCTTGTGCTTTACCGCCTGCTGAACAACGGGAGACTTCCCTTCCTGCCCGAAAAAAGGCTTTTTACGCCGGGTGACCGGAGAAACGCGCTCGAACGCAGACTAAGCGGGGAAGAACTGCCGGCGCCTGCCGGGGCCTCCGAGCGTCTGGCCGCTGTTGTGCTCAAAGCCTGTGAACCGAAGCTGAAAAACCGCTATGAAGACGCTGCCGCCTTTCGGGAAGCCCTGGAGGGAGTCAAAAAACGCACTGTGCCCCTCTGGTGGAAGCGTCCGGGCATCCTCATTGCCGGAGTGTTTCTTGCTCTTCTGCTTGTCGGCGGCGGTACCGTCTTAGCCTGCCGCGGCAGCGGCAATGCTGTCGATCAATTTACCGACGGCGTGATCCGTACGGCAGCCCGTATTTTTTCCGGCGGCAGAGGCAATATCCCCGCTGTCGCTCCTCATGCTTCTTCCACTGATGAGCCTGCCTCTTCCACTGATGAGCCTGCCTCGGCCTTAAGCACTGCGGCCTCTAATGAAGTTCCTGTTATTATCCCGGCCGAATCTGTGCCGGATTCAGGCGAAGCCGATACAGAAGAAGCTCCAAGCACTACAGCAGAATCACAAACCAAAAAGGAATCGGATACGGTTCCCTCCTCAAGCCTTGAAACAAGCACGGAACAAACGCCTGCTGATGAATCCACTGCTGAGCAGACATCCTCAGATAAAGCAGCTGAAACGACTGCTCATGTTCACAGCTTCGGTGAATGGACTGTTACGCGTCAGGCAAGCTGCACCGCTGCCGGTGAGAGATTGCGCAGGTGTGCCTGCGGCGAGACGCAACAGGAAGAAATACCCGCTGCCGGTCACAGCTACGGAGGCTGGACAGTGGTCAAAGCCGCCGCCTGCACGGAGGCCGGACAGCAGCAAAGGACTTGTTCCCGGTGCGGCAATGTGCAGACAGAACCACTTGCCGCGATCGGTCATGCTTTCGGTGAATGGACTGTCGTAAGTCCTGCTAACTGCACGGAAGAAGGTACTCAGCAGCACGTCTGCTCCCGCTGCAAAGCGACAGAGAAACAGGCAATAAGTGCTCTCGGCCATAAAATGGAAAACGGCGTCTGCACCCGCTGCGGTGAGAGCATTTACCAGTTTACCATCAATGCTGACCAGGCTTCCTATACGCTGACAGCCGTTCGCGGCAATCTTGACACTTCAAAAAAGGTGGTGCTGCCTGACAGCTATCAGGGGCTTCCTGTCACCAGAATCAAGGATGGGCTCTTCAGCGGCTGGTCCTTTAACGGCGGTCTTCAGCTGCCTTCCAAGTTGAATTACATCGGAGAACACACCTTTACCGGCTGTGTGATTGCCGGCACCTTAGTCATTCCCGGTACAGTTAAGACGATTGCAGAATGGGCTTTTTCCAGTGCAAATATCGGAGAGATCATCATCAGTGAAGGGGTCGTGGACTTGAAAAGCGTTTCCTTCGGCTCTCTCTCCGGACGGCCGTCATTGACCGTTCCCTCAACAGTACAAGGTTATGATAATGCCTTCAGCATGACCGCCAGCACCGGAATCACACATTTCGCCACCTTAACCATTAATTCACAAAGCCTGCTGGATTCACTGGGCAGTATCGGAAGCTGCCTTGTTGATACCATAAAGCTCGGTCCCGCGGTAAGCGGTTATTCCGTAAAAGGCGGGTGCTTAATCCGCAACTCAAGCGGTACGCTCCTGAAGGCTGCCACCAGTTTTACCATCCCGACAGACGGCCGTGTGAAGATCATTGACGGAATGCCCTTCTTCACGGATTTTAATGGCAATATCAGTTCTTCTCTTTATGAAATCAGACTGCCTGAAGGGGTCAAGCGCGTAGTAGATGCTGCTTATTCCTCTTCGATCCAAACTGTTTATCTGCCGCATTCATTAGAATACATCTACCCGGACGCCTTCCGCGGTGGATCTCCGAAGAATATTATCTATTCCGGAACAATAGAGGAATGGATCGCCATTACCGACCGGGTCGAAGGCGAATACAAATATTACTGGTCGGGCCATGCAGGCCTTGAGGTAGGCTGCACAGACGGCGTCCTTTACTACGACACGGATCATTGGGTGAAGAGATGATGAACAAACACACAATCGAGGAACCTCAGCCGTATGATCAGACCTTAAGTTTTACCGATCGCTCCTGGGAGATGTTCTACGGCATCATTGAAACGGATTATTTTCAGGAAAATGAAGCCGGCGCCATATTCGAGAGTCTGTCAAAGAAGATGGAAAGCATACCCTTCGGCGATTACCTGCGGCGCTATATCTATAAGCAAGCCGGTATGAGCGGCTCTTTTCGCTCCATCGATGACGAGGTTTACCGGCAGATCATCCTCGACAGCTTTCGTGAAAACATAGTCCCGGCTTCCTTCGAACCGACCACAGCCAAGCTCAGTATGCTGGCCAAAAACTGGCTGACGCAGCAGACCGTAAGGCGCAGCGTCGTGCTGCTTCTCGGCTTCGGTCTGAAAATGACGGAGGAAGAGGTTGACGAGATGCTGCTCAAAGCGCTGCACGAACAGGCACTCAATGAGATGGATCCGATGGAAGTGATCTGCGCATACTGCTATCGGAACGGCTGCGGCTTTTCCACTTATGAACGGCTGAGTCAGGCTTACCGCAGCATGCCGGAATCCATCTCGGCTGCTGCAAATGATGAAGAAGTGAGGCTGCTCAGACAGCTTCAGACTCTGACGGAGGAAGACGGTGAGGCCGTGATAAAGAGCCGGCTTCGGCATGTCTATCAAGCCCTTTATGAAGAAGCACAGGCCCTGATCGCCGACATGTACAATACAACCGGCTATTTTTCCGGATGCTGCGCTGCAGATATCACTGAGACCGATTTGGAGCACGTGCTCAGCAGTGCGATTCCGACAGACCATCATGGCAACCTGATCCCGGCTTCCCGCTCGAAACTCGGCAGCAGCTTTGCCGAGCACCGGATCAGCAGACAAAGACTGCACAATCTCCTGAGCGGCAAGACGCAGATCAGCCGCTATGATCTGATCACGCTCTCCTTCTTTCTCTGGTCACAGAAAAAAGAAGTTGCCGACGATCCGAAGCGCCGCTATGTCGGCTTCATCAATGCAACTAACAAACTGCTTAAGGAATGTGCCTTCGAAGAAGTCTATCCTGTCAATCCTTACGAATGCTTCCTTCTGATGTGTCTCTTAAGCGAGGTACCGCTCAGCACCTATGCCGATGTATGGGAAATGTCCTATAAGGATCAGCCCGAGGACGAATCAATATAACGACAAACTGTGTCATTTGTTGCACAGATCACCCCGTCAAAAAAAGCGTCTGTCCTTTATAATAATGACATGACGCTTTTTTCTTTGATTCAATGGATCCGGATCCTGACGGCTGCAGCCATACTTCTTTCCCTGAGTCTTGAGGACCTCCGCTCAGAACGAATACCTGCCAGTCGCTCGCTCCTGCTGGCCGGCGCAGCATTTTTACGCTTACTGACTGCACCGGCACCTGGCACACTGCTGCTTTCCATGCTCACAGGCAGTGCACTGCTCTTCCTCCTGCTACTTGCGTTTACCTGGCTTATGGACCGCATCCTTGGCCGGGAAACCCTGGGTGGCGGAGATGTCAAGTTAATCACAGCACTCTCGCTTCACCTTGGCTTTTACCGCTCTGCTCTCATGCTGCTTTTGGCCTGCCTTCTTGCCCTTGCAGGCGAACTCCTGTTGCGCAGTAATATCCGCAGCCGTTTTCCCTTTGTGCCTTATCTGTCACTTTCCGCTTTTTTCTTTCTGCTTACAGATCTGTAAACCGCGAAAGTGTGCTGTCTCGTCCGGACTTTCCGTTTTCCGCTTATTCTTCGGCCTCGTTGTCCACAAGCGGTCCTTCAGCCTTATCCGGGTAGAGTACTCCGTTCAGATGGTCGTTTTCATGGAGAATGCAGCGTGCCTCGAGACCCTCAGCCGTCAATGTGAATTCATTCATATTCATATCAAGCGCGCGTACGGTCACCTTCATGGGACGCGTCACCTGGGCATGCTTTCCAGGAATGGACAGGCAGCCCTCTTCGCCCGTCTGCTCTCCTTCTGTCTCCAGGATCTCAGGATTAATAAACACTAACGGATGCTCTCCGCAGTCGATCACAAAAATCCGCTTCAGAATTCCCACCTGCGGTGCGGCAAGCCCGACGCCTTCTGCCTTGTACATGGTATCGAACATGTCTTTCACCAAAACCTTGTTGCGCAGATTCATTTCCGTAACCGGTTTCGCTATCTTTCGCAGGATCTCATCCCCCATGGTTCTGATCTTTCTGATTCCCATATCTTTTCCTCTGCCGGCTCACACAGGCCGGTTTCCTTTCTCCCGAAACGGGTCATTGTATCTCAAACTGGATCGTGTCCCCGAGCAGACGCGCTGCATAATCACGGATCCTGCGCAGCACCGCTGCATCCGGATGCTTGATCAGCAATTGCTCACGGTAAATATCTTTTCTTTTGATCTCCACGCCCTCAGCCGGTCCGGTGATGACGGGCGCTTCTGCAAGAAATGTATCCTCAAGCACTGTCCGCAGGGCCCTCGCCTTCTGCTCGGTTCCCGCCGCATCACTGCCGCTTATCCATGCCGTCAGGAGTCTTCCTGCCGGAGGATAGTGCATAAGGCGCCGGAACGCCATTTCCTCCCGGTAGAAGCTTTCGTAATCCTGATGCGCAGCGGCCTGTACCGCATAGTGCTCAGGCATGTAGGTCTGCAAAATGACTTCGCCGGGAGTCCTTCCTCTTCCTGCGCGTCCCGAAGCCTGGGTCAGCAGAGCGAATGTTCTTTCTGCCGCATCATACTCCGGTACATAAAGCGAAAGATCCGCGGCAAGTACGCCAACCAACGTGACCTTCGGAAAATCATGTCCCTTGACGATCATCTGCGTGCCGATCAGAATATCGGCTTCATCTTTACTGAAAGCATCGAGGATGCGGCTGTGACCGCTTTTTCCGCTTGTCGTATCGGCATCCATGCGGAGCACGCGAGCTGTCGGAAAGGCCTTCTGAACAATGGTTTCCACCTTCTGTGTCCCCGTGCCGAAGGCCGCAATATACGGCGAACCGCAGGACGGACATTTGTCAGGAAAAGGAATACTGTATCCGCAGTAATGGCAGCGCAGCGTCCCGCCGCGGTGATACGTGAGACTGATGGAACAGTGGGGACAAACAAGCGGCTTTCCACAGGAACGACAGCTGACAAATCCCGCATAGCCGCGGCGGTTGAGAAACAGCATGATCTGTTCCCTCTTTTCCAGTCTGTCCTCGATTTTTTCCGTCAGAAGTCTGCTGAAAACGCTCTTATTGCCTTCCGCCAGTTCCGCTCTTAAGTCAACGACACTGACAGCAGGTAGGGCAGCGCCTTTTACGGCTCTTTCGGACAGTCGGAACAGCTGGTAGATGCCGCTTTCCGCTTTGAAAAAGCTCTCCAATGACGGGGTTGCACTGCCTAGCACGAGGGACGCCCCGGTCAGTTCACAGAGCTTTTCCGCCACTTCCCGTGCATGATAGCGCGGCGTCAGGTCACTGTTATAGGCATGCTCATGCTCCTCATCGATGATGATCAGGCCGAGCTCCTGAAAAGGGACAAACAGAGCGGAACGCGGCCCGATCACCAGATCAAGCGCGCCTTCGCGGGCTTTGCTGACGGTCTCGTATTTTTCTCCTGCGGACTGTCTCGAATTGATGACACCCACCCGCTCTCCGAAGCGCAGGAAAAAGCGCTTCAGATTCTGGTAAGTCAGGGCGATCTCGGGAATCAGCAGAACCGCCTGCTTTCCCTCGCTGATACAGTGGGCAATCAGCTCCATATAAACTTCTGTTTTGCCGCTGCCCGTCACACCGTAGAGGAGACAGGGTTTATTTTCTCCCTTTTGCTGTGCCATGATCCCGTCTGCGGCTTCCTGCTGTGCATTTGTGAGTGGCGAGGGCACGTAAGCCGCGCACTCTTCTTGATTCGGCAATTCGACGGATGCAACCCTCGTCCTGCCTTTCCTGACCGCAGCTTTTGCCGGAAGAACTGTCTTTAGCGCCTGGTTATATGTGCAGCCGTAGGCCTCTTTCATCCATGCCGCAAGTGCCATCATCCGGTCATCCACGTTTACGGAACGCTTCGCAAGTCCGCTCAGTTCCCTGATCCGGGATTCCTCGATTTTCGGTACATCAGAAAGTCCGACCACGTAACCGTTCATCTTTTTCCGCGTACTGAAAGGAAACTCCACCCTCGTGCCCAGCGTGACCGTCTCCTTTAATGCGTCAGGAATACGGTACTGAAAGGTTTTGTCGAGTTCATCCCGGGAAATATTCACGATGACATCTGCGTATTCTGCCATACTTGTCCTTTTATTTACATGATCCGGATGTTACGCGCTCAGCGGTTCTGAAAGCAGGCGCGCACCTTGTCAAGGCCCATCGAATGGGAGCCTTTAAGCAAAACCGCGTCGCCTTCTGCCGCAAGCTTCACGGCAACCCCGGCAGCCTCCTCCGCATCAGCCGTGTGAATGACGGTTTTGCCTGCTGCGGTCAGTGCGGCATCCATCTCCGTGATCACTGATCCGATGGTGATGTACAGATCGATCGGCAGAGCTGCCGCGTATTCACCGACCTCACGGTGCATGGCCGGTCCGTCCGGTCCAAGCTCCAGCATGTCGGCAAGTACGGCAATGAGACGATTTGCCTTCACCTGTGAAAACGACGCAAGAGAGGCCTTCATGGAGACGGGATTTGCATTATAGGAATCGTCGATCAGCTGCAGGCCGTGGATATCCATGCGTTCCCAACGGCGCGGGAATCCCCCGAAGCCCGCCAGTGCCGAGGCTGCAGCGCCGGGATCGATGCCTGCCACTGCAGCGGCGGACAGTGCGGCAAGGGCATCCATTACATGATGCTCGCCGGGCACGGAAAGCTGTACGAAGACTTCCCTTGCTTCGCCGTACAGATCCGGAGCAAAGACTGCGGTAAACGAAGCCTGCTCACCGAGTTCCACATTTTTTGCCCACACATCGCACCCGGCCCCCATGCCGTAGAACACGGTCCTCACAGCCTTTCCTTCAGCCCAGGCGCGCAGCAGCGGCTCGTCACCGTTCAGGATCACGGCGCCGCCTTCCGGCAGGTGATCTGCGATCTTCATCTTCTCCCGGCAGATGCCTTCCCGGCTGCCGAGGTTTTCGATATGGGCTACACCGATATTGGTGACGATCACGTGATCCGGCCTTACCATGGCCGCGAGGCGCTCCATTTCGCCCGGCAGGCTGATCCCCATCTCCGCAACGGCAAAGTCCGCCGTCTCATCCATGTGGCAGAGCGTCACCGGAACGCCCAGCTGGCTGTTCATGTTCTTCAGAGAGCCTGTCACACGGCCGCCTGCGGAAAGCGCCGTCATCGTCATTTCGCGGGTCGTGGTCTTGCCTACGCTTCCCGTGACCCCGAAAACAGGCATCTTCAGTTCCTGCGCCCGGCGCACTTTTCCGATCGTCTGAAGGGCCGCAAAGGTATCATCAACCAGGATCACGGCTTTTCCCTCCGGAAGCTTGTCTCCCTCGGGTACGGCGTCTTCATGCGCCGTCAGGCTTGCTGCGGCGCCGCAGGCAAACGCGCCTGCAATGAAGCGGTGGCCGTCTACCTTCTCGCCGGCGATCGGCACGAAGAGATCATCTCCCAGCATGGTGCGTGAATCAAATGTAATATGGCAAAGCATGGTGTCCGGGCTCCCGCACAGGAGCCTTCCGCCCGTGATCTCACAGATCTGCCTTACGGAATAATTCATATGGCTTGTCAGTCCTTTCTCAGAAAAAGAAAAACTGCGAAAACGGCTTCCGTGCCGGTCATTCTGACAGGGCCGAAGGCATTTTCGCAGTCAAAAGCCCGGGGCGGCTTCAGTTCTCACCGTACAGAAGCTTGACCGCTTCCAGGATCTCTTCCTTATCGGAGAAATGATGACGCACGCCTTCGATCTCCTGATAATCCTCATGGCCTTTGCCGATGACGGCGATGATGTCGCCCTTTTCGGCATGGCTGATCGCATAGCGGATGGCCTGTCTGCGGTCCGGGATATCCACGAAAGCAGAGCCCGTCGGGTCAAAACCGATATGGATGTCGCGGATGATGTCCTCCGCCTTTTCAAAGCGGGAGTTGTCTTCGGTAATGATGGACAGGTCCGCGTACTTGCCCGCGGCCGCGCCCATTTCGTAGCGGCGGTGCGGGTCGCGGTTGCCACCGCAGCCGAACACCACCACGAGCCGTTTCGGTTTGTAGCTGCGCAGCGTTTCCAGCAGGGTCCTGGCGGAAAGGCCGTTGTGCGCATAGTCCACGATGACCGAGAAATCGCCGTTCGCATAGACTTCTTCCATGCGGCCGTCCACTCTCACATCGGCAAGGCCCTGCGTAATGGCTTCCTCGGGAATGCCCATGCGGTCCGCCGTCACGGCTGCCGCCATCGCATTATAGACATTGAACAGGCCGGGCATGTCGGCAAAGAATTCCAGATGATGGATGCCGTCCACCTTGACGTCGCAGCCGAGCTTGTCGTTTCTTTTTTCGTATTTTACCTCGGTCAGGCTGTAATCGTCCGCGGGATCCGCACCGAAGGAAATGATTTTGCAGGTCGCGTTCTTGACCATCGCAAGATAATTCTCGTCATCGGCATTCAGGATGCCTTCCCTGCAGCGTCTGAACAGCATTGCCTTGGAGGCGCGATAGTCGGCAAAGTCCGGATGTTCCAGTCCACCGATATGGTCGGGGCTGAGGTTCGTGAACACGCCGTAGTCAAAGGAGATGCCGTCCACGCGGTGGAACTTGAGGCCTGAAGAAGAGACCTCCATCACCACGCTGTCGACGCCCGCTTCGACCATCTTGGCGCCGAAATACTGCAGCGTATAGGACTCCGGCGTGGTCAGCGTGGTATCAAAGTGCGTATCGCCGATCTTGACACCGTTCGTGCCGATCAGGCCCGGATTCCTTCCGGCGGCTTTCAGGATACTGACGATCATATGCGTCACCGTGGTTTTGCCTTTAGTGCCGGTCACGCCGACCACGGTCATCTTATCCATCGGATAATCGAACCAGGCAGCCGACAGGGAAGCCAGCGCAGCGCGGGCAAGCGGCACCTGGAGCACCGTCACGCCGGCGTCCACGAGGGCCCTTCTGATCACCTCGGACAGCTCCAGCCACGGTTTTTCGATCACAACTGCTGCCGCGCCGTTGCGGGCAACATCCGCGAGGAAAAAGTGAGCGTCGATCTTGGTTCCGCTGATGCACACAAACAGCGAGCCGTCCTCGACCTTACGGGAATCATAGACCAGGCTAGTGATTTCACGATCAAGAGTACCGCGCACCAGTGTGTACTCAGTCTTTTCCAGAATTTTTGTCAAAAACATAATCTCTCCCCCAATGTATCCTGAATTACCGTATTATTCATATCCGTTTTCATGCTTCCAATCCGCAAACTGCACCTGATCCATCAGGATATCACGGGATTTTGTCCCGTTGTCCTTCCCGACGATGCCGGCGTCCGCCAGCTGATCCATCAGACGGGCGGCTCGGTTAAAGCCGATGCGGAAAATGCGCTGCAGGTTGCCGATGGAAGCCTTTTCGTTGTCGATGATATACTCCGCAGCCTTGACAAAGAGCTCATCCCGTTCATCTTCAACCGGATGCTCGCGCTCCACCGGATCATTCATCCAGCTGCGGTTCTGCTTTGCCATATCATCCTCCGTAACATTGCACTGCTTGGCCCAGAAATCGCGGACAGCCGCAACCTCCTCATCACTGACCCAGCAGCCCTGTACACGGACCGGCTTCGGATAGCCCGTCGGATAAAACAGCATGTCGCCCTTACCCAGAAGCTTCTCCGCGCCGTTCATATCAATGATCGTGCGGGAATCCACACCGGACGAGACAGCAAGCGCGATCCTCGACTGGATATTGGCCTTGATCAGCCCGGTGATGACATCGACCGAAGGCCGCTGCGTTGCAAGGACCAGGTGAAGTCCGGCGGCACGGGCAAGCTGTGCCAGGCGGCAGACAGACTGCTCCACATCCTGCTTGGACACCATCATCAAATCGGCAAATTCATCCACGATAATGACGATCTGCGGCAGGATCTCACGGTCCCCGTATTCCTCGGGATTATCTTTAACTTTGGCATTGTAGCCCTTGATATCGCGCACATTGAGATCCGCAAAGAGCTTATAGCGCCTGGTCATTTCCTTGACGGCTCCGTTTAAAGCGTCTGCGGCCAGCTTCGCATCGGTCACAACCGGGATCCTGAGGTGCGGGATTCCGTTGTAAACACTCAGTTCCACGACCTTCGGATCGATCATGATCATCTGCACTTCATCCGGTTTTGTCCGGTACAGAAGGCTCAGGATCAGTGAATTGATGCAGACCGACTTGCCTGAACCGGTCGCGCCGGCAATCAGCAAATGCGGCATCTTGGCCAGGTCAGCAACCACCATCTCGCCGCCGATATCCTGTCCGACGGCAAAGGCAATCTTGGAATGCATCTTGGCAAGCGCTTCGGATTCGATCAGCGTCCGCAGGTATACCGTCTGATTTTCCGAGTTCGGCACTTCAATACCCACAGCCGATTTGCCGGGGATCGGAGCTTCAATTCGGATCTCAGTAGCCGCCAGAGCCAGTTTGATATCATCGGAAAGCGAAGCAATGCGGTTGACGCGCACGCCCTGCTCCGGCTTTAATTCATAGCGGGTTACGGAAGGACCGCAGGAAACATCGGTCACGGTAGCCGCAACGCCGAATTCCGCCAGTGTATCTTCAAGTACCTTTGCCGTCCGGCGCAGGTCGCTCTCCTTCATCCCTGTCCCGCTTTTGCCCCTGGCAAGCAGACTGACCGGAGGAAGTTTGTATTCCTTATGCGGCGCAGCCTTTACGGGATCCGTATCCTGTGCAGGCGCTTCGGTTCTCCTGACGGCGGCAGGCGTCCCCTTTTGCTGCGGGGAAGCTGTTTGGCCTGCGTTCTGCGGCATCTTTTCTGTCGCTGCAAAGCTCGTGCTTCCGGAGCCGGACCGTTCTTTTCCGGTATTCCAGATACTGTCCGTCTTGGTTGCAACCGTATCCTTTCCCGCCTGTTTCAGTCTTTCCGCGATCAGACGCGGGTCCTCAAAAACCTCTTCTTCAACGTTTTCCGAAGAATTCGTACTGACAGTCGGTGCGGTATCCCTGATAATCGGCTTAACAGGCGGAGCAGCTTCCGTCACCCCGTCTCCGAAAGCCTGGTCTGCGCTCGGCTGATTCATCCGGATACGCGGCCCCGTCTTCCCTTCCACGGGTGTCGGTTTTTTCGCGCTGCTTTCCTTAAGCGGCTCTTTTTCATCTGCGGCGCTATCTTCCGCTGCGGGAGAGCGGTGTGGCCCGTACCCCTGCGTGATGCGCCCTGTCGGCACATACTCTGAAGACATCATATTGCCTCGTCCGGCCATCACGATATCATCCGAATATAATTCCCTGCCGGAAGCAGGCACATCTGCCGCACCGTCCAGTCTGCCGATTTCCCGGATCGTACGGGTATCCCTCTTCACCCCGCGGCTTTCATCCATTTCATTCATCAGCCGGCTGAGCGGGCTTCCCTTTTCCAGGATCCCTGCCTCATCCAGCGTTGTCTGCTCCCAGCCTGTCTTCCCGACGGTTCCGTATTTGCGGTCGGCGTCTGCTTTTGACTGTGCTCTGGCGCGTTCTTCCGCCTGCATCTTCAGCAGGCTTTCCTGCTGCTTGCGTGAAAGCGGCTGCTCACCGTCCTTCCGCAGCTGGATCTCGTCAAAACGAACAGGTCTGGCCTTTGCAGCCGCCTCTTCTGCCTTGCGGCGTTCTTCCTGCTGCGCGGCGATTTTGGCAAGGACAGCCTTCTTTTCATCCGCTTCCGCCTTTGCCCGGGCGGCTCTTTCCTCCGCTCTTGCCCGTTCTTTTTCTTCCAGCCGAAGCTGTGCAGCAAGTCTGCGTTCCTCAGCAGCACTTTTATAGCGGGTATTTTCTTCTTTTATTGAATCAACAACTTTGCTTCCCTTTTGTCCGACAAGTGTGAAGACACCTTTGCCGATCAGCAGCATCAGGCTGCCGAGAAGCAGGGCAAGCGAGACGATCCAGGCTCCGACCCGGCCGAGTCCCGGCACAAACAGGCGGCACCAGAAGCCGCCGAACAGACCGCCGGAAGCACGAGGGAGTTTTCCCTGTTCATAATACGCCTTCAGCGTCGGCAGCACCGATTTCGGATTTCCCACCAGTTCGAACATGCCTGCAAGGAGTGTGAGCATCACAAAAACAAGCAGCACTTTGCCCCAGGCATGCAGCGGATATGCCTCCCCTTTATAAATCAGATACATAGCGGCAAGCAGGATAAAGAAGGGGAAAACATAGGCAAGAGAGCCGAAAATGCCATACTCAAAAGAGGCAAGGCCCGCACCGATGGCCCCTACCCGGTCAAATAAAGCCAAAAAAAGAAGTATGGTCACTGCCATAGCGGCAAGCAGAAAAAGATCTCTTTTGATTTCCCTTTTCTTCTGCTGCTTTGCCAGCGTTTCCTTCCTTTTTGCCGTACTGCTTTTTTTAGACGAGGATGCAGAGGTCTTTTTTGTACCTGTCTGCTTTCCTCCTGATTTGGTTTTATTTACTGACGTTTTTTTCTTGCCTTCTGCCAAAAAAATCAACCTCCGAAACACACGTAGACTATGGCTGGCCATAGTTGATTATATTGTATCTGATATTTCAATTTTTGTAAAGGAAAAAGGAGCAGAAATACTGTTGTCAAATGCCCCGGAATCATTTGTGAAATTTTTATAAACTAAGACAGGCGTTCCGGTTCATCTGTATTATAATTGCAGAAGAAATCTGCTAAGATATGGTACAAGGAGGTTTGTTACCCGGTATGAAAATGATCCATCAGAAACATTTCCGCCTTCCGGCGCTTTTCATTATCCTCAGTCTGTTATGCTCTCTTGCCGCATGCAGCCAGGCTCCGGTGGATGCTTCCTCGACATCAGAAAGCACCGCAGCTGCTGCGCCTGGCACCAAAGCAGAAACAGAGCCCTCAAAGCAAGTTACTGAAAGCAGCGAATACCAGGATCCTACCATCGGCATCATCGATGATCCGACGATTCCCCTTGTGCCTCAGTCCGGCACCGTCAAAGCCGGCAACCTGATCGAGGGGATCAGTGCAGAGGCGGTCGAAGGCAAGGCAGCCGATGAAGTGTTCACCGCTTCACAGTATTCTTTTGCAGCTGATCTGCTGCGCCGGTCTTACGCATCGGATAAAGGCAACTGCCTCGTTTCTCCTCTCTCCGTCATGCTTGCCCTCGCCATGACGGCAAACGGCGCTGCTGATGAGACGCTTCAGCAGATGCTGGACGTACTGGGAGACGGCATGAGCATGGATGATCTGAATGCGTATCTCTATGCCTATGTGAAATCCCTTCCGTCAAGTACACAGGCAAAGCTTGCCATTGCCAATTCGATCTGGCTGAACGATAAAGAAAACTTCTCTGTACGGAATGATTTTCTGAAGAAGGATGTATCCTGGTATCAGGCAGACGTTTACAAAACGCCGTTTACGGATGCGACCGTCAGGGAGATCAACGGCTGGGTCTCGAAGCACACCGATGACATGATTCAGCAGATCATCAATCAGCTAAACGACGAGGACCGTCTCCTCCTGCTCAATGCGATCTGCTTCGATGCAAAATGGGCTTCTCCTTACGATCCGAACTATTCTGTGCATGAGCAGCCCTTCACCAGAGCTGATGACAGCACCCAGACCGTCAGCATGATGTTTTCACAGGAACACGAATACTATAAGGGCGAAAACTACACCGGTTTTGCCAAAGATTATGACGGGTACTCGTACAAATTTGTCGCGATCCTCCCGGATCAGGGCACGACTCTCGATCAGTTCCTGGCTGATCTTGACGGAGAAGGGCTTTCCGACATCCTGAATGCCCCCATTGGCACCAAGGTAAACGCCGGCTTGCCCAAATTCAGCTACGAGTATTCCGCAAGTCTCAAGGACCGCCTTCAGGAAATGGGCATCGTCAATGCCTTTGTAAGCGATCCTTTTGATCCGGACTTTGCCGACTTTTCCCTCCTCAGCGATACCAATCCGCTTTACATCAGTGATGTCATCCACAAGACTTTCATTGATGTGGAGGAAGGAGGAACCCGGGCAGCGGCCGTTACCGCCGTGATCGTGGCGGAAGCCACAGCCATGCCGGTGGAACCGCCGAAGCAGGTCATTTTAGACAGACCGTTCCTGTATATGATCGTAGATAACGAATCGAAGCTCCCCATCTTCATCGGGACTGTCAATTCGATCGACTGATCTCAGCGATTAAGCAAAAAGAGAACGCATCCTTTGCGGGTGCGTTCTCTTTTTGGGGCTCGGTTTTGCCCTTTATCCTTCAATCTTATCCAGATGTCTCGCCACTTCAGCTACGGGCAGTCCCATCACGGTAAAATAATCGCCTTCGATCCGTTTTACCAGACGGCAGCCGAAGCCCTGGATCCCGTATGCGCCTGCCTTGTCCATCGGTTCACGGGTTGAAATATACCAGTCGATCTCTTCATCAGACAGTTCGTAGAATTCCACTTTTGTCACGGACGTGAAGCAATCATTGACATCCTTGGAGACAATGGCGACCCCGGTATACACTTCATGCGTTTTGCCGGACAGGAAGCGCAGCATTTCCTTTGCTTCCTCTTTATCCTTCGGTTTCCCGAGAACGCGGCCCTCGCAAAGCACCGTTGTATCCGCACCGATCACGATCGAATTTTCATTCTCTGACAAAACATAACCGGCCTTGATGGCTGCCAGATACTGCGATTCCTTCTCCGGCGGCATATCCTCCGGAACAATTTCGGGAATATCAGCCGGAACAACACTGAAATGAATTCCGGCCATCTTCAGCAGCTGCTTGCGTCTGGGGGACGCCGATGCCAGGATGATATCCTTTTTCTTCAGAAAAGTATTCTCTTTCTTTTTCTGCGTCATGAACGAATCTCCTTACTTCTGCTCGGGCAATTTTTGACATAGCAGCTTCTGCAGCGTTCCGGTGCATGAGACTGCGGATCGAGACTGATCCCCATGATGCGGGTCGTCGTATAGGCATCTTCCTTCACATCTTTCCAGAAGAAAGGATAATGCGGCGTGATATAGGCGCCGTTTTCGTTCAGTCGTTTTTCCTTGCTGTCACAGTAGGATTCGCACAGGGCATCCAGCCGCTCCGCGCAGATTGCCTGATAAAATATTCTTTTCTCCGCTTCACCGTCCTCTTCGATTTCCTCACGGATGGCATCTCCGAGTGAGGCCGTAAAGATGATCAGCGAACTGCAATTTTTCAGTTCCTCGGTGTGCAGCCCCGCTGCGAAACTGTCCGGGACCTCTTCTTTCAGCTCTTCCAGAATAGAAACCGGCCGGTTTCTCTCCGTAATATGATAATCAATCAGATATTCTGCATCGCGCAGGCATTCCCGCATTAAACCAAGCTCGTCTTCCGACGGCTGACGGCAGGCTGCCCGTCTGAGTATTTCCTCTTCATTCGGAGGCGTTATCGGAAAATGTTGTGACATTATGTCTCCTTTCCCGGCCGGTACCACAGCCGGTTCCTTGCATCCTTATTGTATCATACTGAGCAAGGATTGCAAGATGAAGCCCGGGCTGAATTAAAGCAAAAAACCAGACCCTGGGTTTCTTAAAAATCAACTAATTAACAGGATGCGATCTTCTGCCGCCCGGCTTTCCTCGCAATGCTGCCGCATAAACGTTTGCAGTTTCTTAATGTGAGACTTTGACTCTTTTTGATTTCTTCTCATAAAAATGAGCCAATTTGCGGACATCCGTTATTTTTGCTATATTTGGAGACAGAAAAGACGTGATTTTATATTGTTTCCCAGCTTTTAGCTACACCGCAAAACTATATCAATGTCGACACGGAGGTCTGCCATGCAGGAACAAAAAAGACGCAAAAGTGACTTTATGGTCGTTGGTTTTGCTTTATTTGCTGTATTCTTTGGTGCCGGTAATCTGATCTTTCCTCCTTATCTCGGACTCGAGAGCGGAACAAAATGGTTTCCTGCTCTTGCCTGCTTTGTGATTGCCGATGCCGGGCTTGCCATTATGACGGTCCTTGCCATCGTCAGGCTCGGCGACGGGCAGAATCTCTTAGGAAGACTGCCGAAAAAAATCTCTCTTATTTGTATGGATCTCGTCATGGCCATCGTAGGCCCCGCTCTCTGCATTCCGCGCACCTGCGCCACCACATTTGAAATGGGTGCGCATGTCCTGTTTCCAAAACTCAGCTCCTGGGTCTTCGGCCTTCTCTTCTTCGCCCTTGTTGCCGTTCTTACGATCCGCCCCGGAAAGGTTGTGGATATTGTCGGCAAATACCTGACGCCGATGCTCCTCGTTACGATCGCTGTGCTCTGCGTGAAAGGTATTCTGTCACCGATCGGTGAGATCGGCGCCCCGTTAGACGGGATGAACGCCCTTAAGGATGGCTTCCTGAACGGGTATCAGACCATGGACGTTCTGGGCGCCCTGGCCATCACAATTGTCATCTTAAGAACCGTAAAAGATAAAGGATATGGCGATAAAAAAGCCCAGATGAAAGTCATCCGCCGCGCAGGGATCGTCGCGGCAGCCGCCCTCTTTCTTGTCTACGGTGGGCTGGCCTACCTCGGTGCCACTGCCGGGGGGCTGGGCCTTGGTGATATCGGACATACGGATCTGGTGGTCCTTGTCACAGAACTCCTGCTCAAGCGTTTTGGCGTAATCCTGCTTGCCCTGATCGTCTTCTTTGCCTGCCTGACAACTGCAGTCGGCCTCGTAAGCTCAGCCGCCGCCTATTTTGAAGGCCGGCTTAAAGGCCGCCTGTCTTATACGAAGCTCGTTCTGATCATCTGCGGCATCAGCATGCTGATCAGCAATGTAGGGATCTCCACCATGATCCGCTTTGCCGCGCCGCTTCTGTCCGTACTCTATCCGCTGCTTCTGACGCAGATCATCCTTTCCTTCTTCAGTGAAAAGATCAGGAAAAATACTGTTTTTGCCGGCGCAGCCCTCGGCGCGGTGATTCCCATGCTCGCAGACGCCGCATACGGCTTCGGACTGCCGTTCGGTTTCATCACCAGACTTCCGCTGTATGAACTCGGCTTTGTCTGGGTGATACCGGCTGTCATGGGCGGCCTGATCGGCGCACTGATACCGGAGAAGAAAGTCACGGAAATGGCACTTATCGGCTCTGCAAAGCTACCTCACCCGAAACAGGCTGTATAAGCCCCGGGTCTATCCAGAATAAGATTCCGTACATGAAAAAGAAGGCTGCCTGTGAAATGTGTTCCCCATACCGGGACATCACAGACAGCCTTCTTTTTCTTTCGTTTAATACACCGGTTCGAAGTCTTCGGGGCCGTGGCCGCAGAGCGGGCAGCTGTAGTCGGCAGGAAGCGTCTCGCCTTCATACACATAGCCGCAGATCTTGCAGCGCCAGGCCTTCGGCTTCTTATCCGCGGGCTTGGCGGCGGGCTTCGGCTTCAGCTTGCTTTGATAGTCCGCGTAGGTCAGCGGGGCGTTGCCGCTCAGGACCTGCGCCTCTTCAACCTCAGCGATGAAGAGCGTGTGGCTGCCAAGATCCGTCTGCTCCAGCACCTTGCCGGAAAGGACCGCGCAGGCACACCAATTGATGTAGGGCATGCCCCAGGCATCCTTCGACGGCGTGAGGTATTCGAATTTGTCCACGTTCCGGCCGGACTGCATGCCGAAGAACTTGATGGTATCAAAGCTTACCGTATCATCGAGCAGCGTGATGGCAAAGCGTCCGCTCTTTTTGATGAGGTCGCAGGTGAAATTGGTATTGATGACCGCGATCGCGATCCGGGTCGGATTCGAAGCCACCTGGATGCAGGTATTGGTGATGCAGGCGTTGTCGCGCCCGTCCGCGGACGAGCCGAGCAGGAACACGCCGTAAGTCAGCTTGTAAAATGCCTTGTTGTCCATATTTCTCCTTTCTGTCTTTCCTTGCCTTCCCCTTAGCCTTCCCCTTTAGGTAAGTGACGGCCTGCAGATTTAACTGCAGCTGCCGGAACTTATACAGAGGAGGAAGGTGCCCCGAAGGGGCGGATGAGGTTCTCAGTCTTTCAGCATTTCAGCCGCGAGATTCTGCAGCTGGATGATGTTGGCGTCGTTCATAGCGCCGAGAATCGTTACCTTGGAATCGGCAAAAGTGACATCCTTTGCGCCCTCGAGCAGCTTTTGCATGGTCTTGGCGGCCATGGGGCCCCAGCTTCCGTTCTCGATCAGGCCGACCTTTCTCTTCTGCCAGGCGCGTTCGGTCAGGTGACCGATGAATTCACGCATGAAGGGGTAAACTTCTCCATTGTAGGTCGTGGATGCGAGCACGATCTTTCCATAGCGGAAGGCATCTTCCACGGCTTCGAAGACGTCGCAGCGGGCAAGGTCCGTGACCACCACCTTCGGGCAGCCGTGGTCTTCAAGCATCTTCGCGAAAAGCTCAACTGCCTCTTTCGTGTGGCCGTACACGGAGGTATACGCGATGAATACGCCCTCGGATTCCGCTGCATAGGAAGACCAGGTCTGATACTTCTGCAGATAGTATCCGAGCTCTTCATTTAACACCGGACCATGCAGCGGGCAGATGCAGCGGATATCGAGTCCGGCGGCCTTTTTCAGCAGATTCTGCACCTGAGGGCCGAATTTGCCCACGATGCCGAAATAGTAGCGCCTTGCTTCGCAGGCCCACTTTTCATCCAGGTCCTCTTCATCGCTTTCTACGTCGAGTGCCCCGAATTTACCGAAGGCATCCGCGGAAAACAGGACCTTTTCCGTCTTTTCATAAGTCATGGTTACTTCAGGCCAGTGAACCATCGGTGCCGCAACAAACTGCATTTCATGACTGCCGAGCGATAAGTTTTGTCCCTCAGCCGCCAGCACGCGGCGATCCGCATAGTCCGTTCCGAAATAGTTCTTCATCATCCGGAAAGCCGCCATGGATGACACGATCACGGCTTCGGGGTATTTGTCGGCAAAGGCTTTCAGGCTCCCGGAGTGGTCCGGTTCCATGTGCTGGACAACAAGATAAGCCGGCTGCCGGCCTTCCAGCTCCCGTTCCAGATTGCTCAGCCATTCCTCGGTAAAATGGGCATCGACGCTGTCCATAACCGTTGGTTTCTCATCCAGGATCAGATAAGAATTGTAGGCCATTCCTTCCGGTACCGGGAACTGACCTTCAAACAGATCCACCTGGTGATCATTCACGCCAATATAGCGGATATTTTTGCTTACTTCCATGGAAGTCCTCCTGTATTATTATAATTTAGCCATTTTTAAATTCGCATTTCCCTGAGCAGCATTTCCCGCTTCAGGATTTCATAGCATTCCTGCGTCAGGACAGTGTCGGAAAGCGCCCGGTGCGCCCTTTCGTTGCGCAGGCCGAAGCGCTGCTCCAGGTCGCTCAGACGGTGGTGCCTTTCCTGCGGAAAAAGACGTCTTGACAGGCGCATGTTGTCGATGTAGTCGTTCGAAAACTCATCGCCGCACATCCGCCGCACGGCTGCGCAGAGAAAGCCGATATCGAATCCGACGTTGTGGCCGACCACGATATCATCCCCGATAAAATCAAGGAATTCGGGCAGCACGTGTTCAATATCCGCCTCATCTCTCAGCATGGCGTTGGATATCCCGGTAAGTCCCGTAATAAAACCGGGCACCGCAATATACGGCCGCACCAGTCTGGTGTAGCTGTCCGTGACCCTTCCGCCTCTGACCCTGACCGCCGCGCATTCGATGATCTCGCACACCGAAGGAGAAAGTCCCGTTGTTTCCAGGTCGATCACCGTATAGTCGTCGACGCAGGTCATGAGGCTTTTTCCTCTGTGTTCTCCGAGCATTGCTTCCTCCGTCATAAAATCTTTCGGGAGAAGGCTTTTTAAGCCGCGTCTTCCGGGCTTTTTCCGCCTCTCCGTTCCTGAAATTAAAGTATAACAGAAGCCGGGCGGAATAACAAGTGAAGAGAGAGCGTTTTTCACCGAAAGCACCTGCACTTTCCCTCCTACACTGACCTTCTGTTCTGGGTGTACTAAGACATGCGGCAGCACCCCTGCCAGAGGATGCTCCGTATTATTTCAGTTAAAAAGAAGAACAGGTCATAAAGTGATCTGTCCTTCTTTTTCTGTATTCATTGATTGATCTGCGTTGTCTGTTTTACTTTATTCTTTTTACATTTTCAATGATTCTGAACGCTTCTTCTTTGGATATGTCACCGGTCAGCCGAAAAGCAACACCGCTTACTGAGTCGACCCAGAAAGCATCAAAATAGAAATCTGAAGATGAAAAACCTTGGTTTTTATAGTAATAGTATTCTCCGGTAAAACTGCCCTTTTCAATTCTTTCGTTTTCAAGCAGCAATAAATTATTGCTTTCGTAGGTAAAAAATAATTTCGCAGTTTCTTCTGTCAGATACACGTACCCAACGGCAACGCGGCCCAATTTAGAGCATGTATCTTTCGGTGATGATTCATCATGGATCATATAGCTGTATTCTTCACCATAATCACACCGGGAGTCTTCTTTTGAAAGAAGCTCTTTCGGACAGGCAGCAGCCTTATCCCAGGCGTATCTCCCGGAGAGGGCTGTCCCAGAAGACCTTTCCTTTCAGCTCCGCAGCAAGTTCATCACAGACACTTTCCCGCTCTTCCAGGAGGCCTGCTTCTCTTTTTTTTGACCGTCTTCCCTTGCCTGCATAGATCTCGCGGCTCGCCTCGGCATCATAACTCACGCCGAAATCATCCTCCGTATCGTGCGGAAAGAAAGTGATCTGCCATACATAGCTGATGGTTCCGGCATCACTTGTAGCCGTCAGACAAACCTTTGCCGCATGACGCGGTCTGCCGTTAGCCAGGCACTCAGCTGCATAGTAGCCTTCAAATACATCGATAACCTTCATCGCATTCCTCCTTCAGGTGTATTTTATCATGAAGGAGTGGCCTTTTTCAAGCGCTTCCGGAGCCACTTAATCTTGCTGCCGCATTACAGACGCTTTCCCGCTTTATGGACTTTTCACTTTACTTTTTCCCTCGGAATTGTTACGATAAAGGCAGGACAAAAGTCCGAAAAAGGAGAATATCATGGAAGTCAAATTCTACCGCTGTGCCACCTGTGGCCAGATCATCGAAATGATCAAGAAAAAACCCTGCCCGGTCATGTGCTGTGGCAAACCCATGGAAGAACTGGTTCCCGGCACCACCGATGCTGCTGTTGAAAAGCATGTTCCGGTCTGGGAAGTGAAGGACGGCATCGTGAATGTTACGGTCGGCGAAGTAGAGCATCCCATGCTGGATGTTCACTATATCGAATGGATCGTGCTGCAGACGAAGAACGGCGTGCAGAGGAAGGAGCTTAAGCCCGGTGATGCACCGAAGGCCTTCTTTGCCCTGGCCGAAGGGGATGAAGTTGAAGCGGTCTACGCCTACTGCAATCTGCACAGTCTCTGGAAAGGCTGATCCTTCCGCAGTCAAACTGATGCCATAAGTGAGCAGCAAAAAACCGGCCCGGGTAAATGATATGTACCCAGTTTTCTGGAC
>DJYD01000013.1 GCA_002449955.1 Lachnospiraceae bacterium UBA6987 | reverse complement strand
TCAGGCCCGTTTTATCCGCCCGGAAGACGGCGCCGGGGATAAGGTTCGGCGGAACATCTTGCTTCAGCACTTCCGCGCTCCCGATGATCAGCTTTTTGCCGGCCCGGAAGGTAAAGGTTCCCGGCCAGGGCTTGAGGCCTCTGATGCGGCGGTCCAGTTCCTCTGCGGGCAGTTTCCAGTCGATAAGCCCCATCTCTTTTTTCAGCATGCCGGCGTAGCAGCTCTCGCCCTCCTGCGGCGTATGCGTGAGCGTTCCCGCCTGCAGCTTATCTGCCGCCTTTACGATCAGGGCTGCGCCCATGCGGGAAAGCCGCTCGGAAAGCGTCTCTGCCGTTTCATCCGGGGCAAGCTCCGTTTCTTCCTGAAGCAGAATATCACCGGTGTCGATCCCGGCGTCCATCTGCATGATGGTGACGCCGCTCTTCTTTTCTCCGGCAAGGATCACATGATTGATCGGCGAAGCGCCGCGGTACATCGGAAGGAGCGAGGCATGCACGTTAAAGCAGCCATGCGTCGGCAGGTCCAGCAGCTCCTGCGGCAGGATCTGCCCGAAGGCCACCACCACGCCAAGATCCGCCTGCACCTTTTTCAGTTCTTCCATCGCCTCGAGCCTGCGCACGCGTTCCGGCTGGAACACGGGGATCCCGTGCATAAGCGCACAGCTTTTGACCGGCGGCGGCACAGGCGTGCCCTTGCGGCCGGCGGGCTTATCCGGCTGCGTGACCGCAAGCACGATCTCATGGCCGGCGGCGATCAGCGCCTCCAGCACCGGCACGGCAAAGTCCGGGGTACCCATAAATAAGATCTTCATGTTCTCCTCCTGCCTTTCCACCTCATCCGTCACGCTGCGCGTGACACCTTCCCCTAAAGGGGAAGGCATTGGGGAGGGTTTTTCAGAAACAAACGGGTCCGCGAGATAGATCGCGGACCCGCCAAGTCGCTGTTGTCAGTTATTTATTCACGATCGCCACGGTCTCACGGGCGATGGCCAGCTCTTCGTTGGTCGGAACAACCATGACCGTCACCTTGGAATCCGGGGTGGAAATGATGCGTTCCTCGCCGTGGCAGTTGTTCGCCGCTTCATCCAGCTTGATGCCAAGGAATTCGAGGTAGGACAGGATGGTCGCACGGACGGCCGCGTCGTTCTCGCCGATGCCGGCAGTGAAGCAGATCACGTCCACGCCGTTCATGGCAGCGGTGTAGTAGCCGATAAACTTCGCCACGCGGTAGGTGAAGACGTCCAGAGCGGTCTGCGCGCGCTCATTGCCTTCCTTCGCCGCCGCTTCCAGATCGCGGAAGTCGGAGGAGACGCCGGACAGGCCCAGCATGCCGGAGCGCTTGTTCAGGATGACCATGAGTTCTTCAATGGTCAGGCCTTCCTTCTTGCTGAGGAATTCCAGAATGGCCGGATCGAGGCCGCCGGAACGGGTGCCCATGGAGACGCCGTCCAAAGGGGTGAAGCCCATGGAGGTATCGATGGATTCACCGTACTTCACGGCAGACAGGCTGGCGCCGTTGCCGAGGTGGCAGACGATGGTCTTCAATTCTTTCACATCCTTGCCGAGGATCTCAGCCGCGCGCTTGGACACATAGCTGTGGGAGGTGCCGTGGAAGCCGTAGCGGCGGACTTTGTATTTTTCATAGTAATCGTAAGGAATGCTGTACAGATAGGCCTTCGGCGGCATGGTCTGATGGAAAGCGGTATCGAACACGCCGACCATGGGCACGCCGGGCATCAGTTTCTGGCAGGCACGAATGCCGATCAGGTTGGCCGGGTTGTGCAGAGGAGCCAGCTCGCTGCACTTGTCGATCTCGGCAAGGGCTTCTTCGGTCAGCAGGGTCGCAGCCTTGAACTTTTCGCCGCCGTGCACGATGCGGTGGCCGACAGCGCCGATCTCGGACAGATCCTTGATCACACCGACTTCGGGATCGGTCAGCTTGGCCAGTACCGCAGAGACCGCCTCCACGTGAGTAGGCAGCGGATCATTGTATTCATATTTTCCGCCGGAAGCAGGCTTATGAGTGAGCCTTCCATCGATCCCGATGCGTTCGCACAGGCCCTTCGCCATGACGGCTTCGGTCTCGCTGTCGATGAGCTGATACTTCAGGGACGAGCTTCCGCAGTTGATGACTAAAACTTTCATTCTATTCCTCCTTAAGCTGTCCGGTTTTCTGATACCGGCACAGATGGTCGCATTATCAGTATAGCACAGACCCGCTGAAAAACAAGGGATTTATGCACGGATTGCCTGTCTGATTACGCGTAGTATTCCTTTCCGGTCTCGAGGCAGACGGTCGCAAGCTTTCCGTCCGGAAAGCCGGCGCCGCAGTCGATGGCGAGGTGTCCGTTTCCGCGGAAAATGCGGCCGGGTTCCGGATTTTCCGCAATAGTCTGCGTCGGCGTATGGCCGGTGACGAGGATCTTGTCCGGAAAATACCGCCTGCCGTAATCCGCCCGCTGCCAGATCAAATCAAAGAGAGAGTAATCTTCTATCTTTTTCTCCGGGGAAAAACCGTTTAAACCGGCGTGCACAAGAAAGTAGCGCGCACCGCCTGCGTTCAGCTCCACATAGAGCAGCAGGTCCCGCAGGTACTCGAGCACCTCCTCCTGCATTTCGCGATCAAGCGTCCTGAACTCCTTAAGCGTCGTTTCGCAGCCGTTCTGCAGCCAGGAGGCAAGCGCCTTCATCTCTTCCTCGCCGAACGCACGGGCGGATTCCTCCGTGATCTCCTGCATCAGGAAGGGCAGGCATTCGAGCGCCATCTGCTCATGATTGCCGAGCAGGCAGAACGCATTCGGCATCTCCATCAGCTTTAACAGCAGCTTGATCGGATGCGGCCCGCGGTCCAGAACGTCTCCCATCAGATAGAGCGTGTCTTCCTCCCGCAGTCCGATCTGCTCAAGCAGGCTCATGAATTTATCATACTCGCCGTGGACATCCCCCATGACGTATGTTGCCATTTTTATTCTCCCTGCATCTCGTGCAGTTCCACGGCGATCTTCTCGTCGTAGGGCGGAAGCTTCACCGCGATGAATTCCGCGCGGCTGGTGGGGACGTTCTTGCCCACATAGTCGCCGCGGATCGGGAGCTCCCTGTGGCCGCGGTCCACGAGGACCGCCAGCTGGATGGAGGCGGCTCTGCCGTATTCCTTCAGGGCGTCCAGCGCTGCCGAGACCGTGCGGCCGGTAAAGAGCACGTCATCCACCAGGACCACATGCTCGCCCTCGATCGGGAAGCCGATGTCCGAAGGATGCACCTCCGGATTTTCCGATTTCTTCTTCAGGTCATCACGGTAAAATGTGATATCAAGAGCCCCCACCGGAATCTTCGTGCCTTCGATCTCTTCTACATATTTTGCGATCAGGTGTGCGAGCGGGATCCCCCTTCTTTTAATGCCGACAAAGCAGAGGTCCTCTCCCCCGTTATTCCGTTCCACAATTTCATGAGCAATGCGCTTGACCGCGCGCTTCACCGCGGCCTCATCCATCAGCGTTGCCTTGTAATGTTCCATATTTCCTCCAAAAAGAAAGGGCTGCCGCAGGTCACGTCTGACGGATCCTCTAACCCGTCAAGGACAGCAGCTTGCGGCAGCCCCTAAGCATTACGTTAAGAGATTAATACTTGCCCAGGGAACCGGACAGCTTATCGTTGTGGTCAAGGTCGGTACGTCTGCCGGGCAGGATCGCGTTCAGCAGGATGCCGACGATGGAAGCAACCGCAAGACCGGACAGGGAGATATTCATGGAGCCGATTGCGAAGCTGATGGAGCCGGCAGCGGAGAAGTTCACGCCGATCGCCAGGCCGATGATCAGGGCTGCGATGATGATGTTGCGGGACTTCTGGAAGTCGGTGTGGTTCTCGACCATGTTGCGGATACCGATCGCGGAGATCATGCCGTACAGGATCAGGGAAACACCGCCGATGGTCGCGGTAGGCATCACGCGGATGATCGCCGCGAACTTCGGGCAGAAGGAAAGCAGGATCGCGAAATAGGCAGCCAGACGGACCACGAAGGGATCATAGACCTTGGTCAGGGCAAGCACGCCGGTGTTTTCGCCGTAGGTGGTGTTGGCCGGGGCGCCGAAGAGGGCCGCGATGGTGGTGCCGATGCCGTCGCCGATCAGGGTGCGGTGCAGGCCGGGATCTTCAATGAAATTCTTCTCGACCGTGGAACCGATGGCGGAGATATCGCCGACGTGTTCCATCATGGTGGCGAAAGCGATCGGGACGATGGTGATGACCGCGGAAAGCAGAAGGCCGCCGTCAACTTCACCGCTGCCAAACAGGCCGAAGACGGTATCTTTCATATGGAAAGGCAGGCCGATCCAGGCCGCTTCCTTGACCATGGTGAAGTCCACGTTGCCGGTGACGGCCGCGACCAGATAGGAGGCAACGACGCCGAGCAGGATGGGGATGATCTTGATCATGCCCTTGCCCCACAGGTTGGCCACGATGACGACCACGATCGCGACGAGAGCGATCCACCAGTTCTGGGAGCAGTTATTGATAGCCGAAGGGGCCAGGTTCATGCCGATGGCGATGATGATGGGGCCGGTCACGACGGGCGGGAAGAACTGCATGATCTTCTTGCTACCGACGGCCTTGCAGATCGCAGCAAGGACCAGATAGAGAAGACCCGCGCAGGCCACGCCAAAGCAGGCATAGGGAAGAAGTCTCGGCAGGTCCGGGTTCGGGGTCACGTTATCCGCGAGAGTGGTCGGCGCGATAGCCGCATAGCCACCCAGGAAGGCGAAGGAGGATCCCAGGAACACGGGGATCTTTCTTCCGGTCACGAAGTGGCAGAACAGCGTTGCAAGACCCGCAAACAGCAGCGTTGCGGAAACGGAAAGGCCCGTTAACAGCGGCACAAGCACCGTAGCGCCGAACATGGCAAACAGATGCTGTACTCCGAGCACCAGCGTCTTGCCGGTGCCAAGCTCCTTGGCATTGTAGATGGGTTGTTGTTCGTTCATAGGATTTGCCTCCGATTTGATTTCATAAATCCTTACAAAAAAACTGACCTTGCCTGCTTGGCAAGATCGTCTACCCTCCGGGGCGTGCAGTATGCACCGCTTCCGCTTCGTATGGCATGCCTCTTGCCGGTCTCTCTGTACCAGGCTTAAAGATTTATGTTCGTCCTTATCTTACCCGAGGGCACGGAGAAATGCAAGCCTTTTTTACGAATTCTTCCAAATGAAATATTTACCACGCATGGCGTTTAAATTCGCTTTATAGTGGCCATTTCATAGGGTTTTTCCTGTTATTCGGTGCTCACGAAAAGACCGCCCGGAACGCATCCGGACGGTCTCCCTTCCTTTTCAGGCCTGTGCCTACTCAAACTGATCCTTGGCGATATACGCATATCCATCCGCACAGGGGTAGGCTACCTTCTCGTAGCTGTCCTTCGAACCAATATCCAAAAAGAGCTCTGCCTGCTTGATTTTACGATAGACCGTTCCCTTTTTGTACTTTGCTTCGCTCCGAATCGCCATGTCGGTCTTGGGACTTGCGATAACACGTTTCACATTTCCGCTGACAAGGTAACGCGTCTGCACCCAGCCGCTTACCCCCTTGTGCGTGACCCAGGCAAATTTATGCTCCTTGCTTTCCTTCTGCACGATGACCGTCTCGCCGGCTTCCACATAACCGAGGATCTCGCCTTTGCTCGTGCTGGTCCGGTCATAGATCGGCGCATCCTGCGTGGCCGCCTGATAATCGTCGTACAGATACTTATAGTGTGCGTAGACCGTCATGCTCTCCCTGATGGGTGTCGCCGCATCGACCCACTCGCCGAGGACCGGATCGGTATACCAGCCCTCGAACTTGTAGCCGGAGAGGCACGGCACCGGGAATTTTGACACGGATCCGATGGTCTGCCCTACCGGCACGTCCACGGAATCCAGCCAGCAGATGCCCTCACCGGCACAGAAATTCACGCGGCCATAGGTACTATACGCCATCCAGGAATTGCAGACCCAGCCTACGCCTGCGCCGAGCGATACGTCTTTGTTCCTTATGGCATTGGGAACAGCGACCTTCTGCCATTTTCCCCCCCGCCGGCCGATCACATAGAACAGGGTTCCCCACTGTCCCTTATAGTACACGTCGCCAAGATATGCGTATACGGCATCATCGTCCATATACTCGTCGTCGGGGTCGCCACCCTCCAGCGAAAATTTCCACCGGCCGATCCTGGCCGTACTGAAGATCACTTCGAAGTCCGTCTCGATGAATCTCTTCTCCACCCAGACGATCGTGTGGTCGCTTCGCAGGCACTGATACATCTCCCTGGTCTGACCAATCACCTGTACTTCCTCGCAGACCGGCAGGGGGATCTGCTTCGTGGAACCAGGCGTTTCAAAGCCGTAAGGCTTCGTCTGCTCTTCGAACGGAACGGCGCCGAGAGAAATCGTAAGGCCCTGTTTTACTTCCTGTCCAGTGTATTTGATCCAATTTGCCTTCAGCTTCACGCTGTCCGTGAATTCATAGCCCGGCGTTACGACATTGCCCGTCTTATCCGTCCAACCCGCGAAATAATATCCGCTGCGGGTCGCGGCCGGATATTGTGTCAGCGTGGGATAAGGATACCCTTTCTGATAGGTGGCTTTCAGCCAGGCAACAGGACAAAAACCGCCGTCCGGGTCAAAGTAGATATTCCAGGATTCGGCACCGTTCAGGCCTTCCAGCAGTTCGGCGTAAGCATAGCCTTCCTTATTCAGCCGCTTGACGCTGACCTTATACATCATGGCGAAGTTCCCGGCCCTGTTATCGCGGTCCGTGATCGTGAGAACGTCTCCCTCCTGCAGGCGGCCGATCGGTTTATTATTTACATCATACAGATACAGCAGTTCCTCCGGGCGCCCTGTCAGTGTCTTTCTTCCGAGAGTGATTTCCTGACCCTTCCTCTCGTACATGAAGACGGTGGTCATCTTTCCGGTAAACGGCGTTGCATCGGTGACTTCCAGATAGGAATCGCCGTCCCAGCACCGCCAGCCCGGAATATAAGCTTCCCCGCCGCCCGTCCGGATGCGGAAGGCAGTCCCGATACGGATGGGGATCTCTTTATCTGTCAGTTTTCCTTCCGGGTCATACACCTGGGCTGATTCTCCCTGCGCGTTTTTGCAGAAGCGGACAAAAACGTAATCGGGGTCTTTCTCCCAGACGGCTTCAAAGGTGTCGCCGGGCGAAAGGACTTTGGTAAGGTCCAGTTCGCCGGTCCCGCTTCCGCCTGTCTGCTTCAGGCCGGCCAGCCGCCAGCCCAGCTTCTGCACCTTATTCTCCAGATCGGTCTGATCGATCGTTCCGTCGGGATTCGTAAAAACTTCAGCGCTCTTTCCGTCGCCCATATCCACATGTGACGTAAACAGCTTCGGCGCGAACCAGGCGGCGCAGCTCGAGAGGACGTAACCTGTCTGGCCCTTGTAATTGACCACGTAATAGGTTCCGTCTTCGCCGGTCTCCGTCCCGAAGGAGACGAAATAATCGCCGAGGCTGTAGCCGCCGATCCGTTCAAAACTCTTTCCCGGCCCGCGCCGGACGTTTACCGCGCAGAGCACGCGGTAGAAGTTCGGCATCACCCAAGGGATGAATTCGCTGTGCACCATCGCGCTGTCCTTCAGGATCCCGTCAGCATCTATGGCTTCAACGCCTACAAACAGGAAATCTCCCGGCTGCATCTTTCCCTTCACAGCCAGTTCAGCATAGACCTCTGTAAAATCCATGTAGGCATTTTCGGTATCCGCCTCATAAACGGATTCATGGTTCAGGCCGTGATCGATGACGTAAGCCCGGATGAGGTCCACATGGAAGATCGGACTTAAGTTTCCGTATTCATACGCCCAGCTCGCGCAGCCGTCTTTCAGTTCCACCTCGAGCGGCTCCGGCATGGTATCACCGACCACGCCGAAATACAGGAAGGTATGATCGGAAACCGCGCCGCCGTCATTCTTGGCCAGCACGGCAGCCAGATACTTCCCCGGTTCCAGATCTTCCAGGTAATAACCCGTCGCGTTTTCAACGCAGTCCTCGACGAGCAATTCTTCCTTACCGTTCCCGTCGGCCTCCATTTTCCAGACGTAGACGTCGTAGCGAAGCGCGCCCGGGAAAGGATCCCACTTCAGGCAGGGCGCCCAGAACGTATTATACTCCATGCCTTCGACCGGCGGCAGATCGTAATCTGTCAGTTCATCCGGCAGGATGTTCAGGTTGATGCCGATCCCGTCCCCGTACTTATCTAACGCCGCCAGCAGCGCGTCCAGATTCAGTTCCACCTGCTGCGTCAGCCAGGCTCCCATGTCGGCGCCGCAGTCCATGCACACGGATTTATCGCCGTCCGGATGACAGGGAGAGTTATAGGCATTCTGTTTGAATTCCGCTCCCGCCGGGAAATAGATCTCCGCCTGTTCTTCCTTCCAGTTGTTGAAATCAAAACCGATGATGACCGGCTCCACCCTGTGCGTCCCGTCACCGTTGGACGTATACTTGCACTCCCGCAGAGCATCGACGTGAAGGCCGGTGTCCTGGAAAATAAAGATGGTGCACTCGCCTGAGGGGATCTCACCCTCCAGACTCTCCAGGAAGCGCTTGGCGAGGAGCGGCAGCGTGTCCGGATAAATGGCTCCGGTCTCATTCAGGCCGGCCGACTTTTCATAGGTCTTGATTGCTAAGGCCAGATCCTCGCGGAAGATGCCGTCGCAGACGCCCGTATATTCACCGCCGTCTTTCAAAAGTTCCTGCGCGATGACAACGAGGATGCCCGAATCACCAAGCTGCATCTCAGGCTTTTCTGCCGGAATCGTCCGGGTCTCAGTCGCCATACAGACGGGACAGCGTCTCTCTTCCGTCCCGCTATTTCCATGCTTAGGCGCTGTGGTCACATGCCAGTTGCCCCACTTATGCTCCGTCTTCGGGACCGCTCTTGATTCCGTGATGAGGCAGCGGCTGCACTCCCGCGTTTCCTTTCCTTCCGCAAAGCAGCTTGGCGCCTGCGCCACTTTCCATGCTCCCCAGCTGTGGCCAAGAGGTGCGACCTCTCTTGTTTCCTGGACATTGCATCTTCTGCACCGGCGCGCCTCCGCACCGTGATAGGTACACTGTGCCGGCTTCACCAGATCCCAGGCGGTCCAGTCGTGACCAAGAGCCGGCTCCGTGATATGCGTCTCCTCTTTGCCGCAGATCTGGCAGCGAATTACATAGTAAGCGGGCGATGTACAGGTTGGCCGCATCGCAACGTCCGCCTGTTCCCAGATGTGATCGTGCTGTGCGGGCTCCACCCCGTCTGCCTCCGCCGTTTTTCCGAATGCCGCCGTCAAGATGAAGACGGCAAGCAGCATGATGAGTGTTCCGTTCTTTTTCATCTCAGCCCTCCTTTACCGGATCTCCAGGGAAGAGAACCATTCCTGCATGAGTGCGGAGACCGTCTCCGCGGCCTTATCTCCAAGTGCCGCGCCGCGCAGAACTGCCGTCGCGTTCACATAAGCAAGAGCACCGTCCGCCTCACTCCATGCGATCAGATCATAGACGACATAGCCGTCCGTCTGTGCCTCCTGGCAGAAGGCGCGGACGTTCCAGACGGTGCTGCCGGAAGTCCTCGTTTCCTCTTTCGCCTCCGGCAGAAGTGCCTTTACCTGCTCTGCCAGAAAACCATCAGCGAGCGGATCAAGCTCCGCTTCCTCCGGAATGTCAAAAAGAACCGAGACATCTTTTCCGAGATAAAGGCTGCCGTTTACCGTCATGCCGGGATACTTTTCACTGTCAGAAAAGGCAAAACTGCAGGAGGCGCAGTCCGCATCCTCTTCATCCACAGTATTCAGGCTGATGTCGGCAAACTCTCTCTCTGCCCATTTTGCGCCGTATCCGGACAGCGTTTTCCCGCCCCAGGCGAGCAGATCTTCCGGCTGCGCAGGAGCGATTTGCGTCTCAGTGGGTGCCGTTGAAGACGCAGCTGCCGGTACTTCACCGGACGCCGCGTTTTCCGATGACGGCGCGACTGGTTCCGGCTGCTTTCCGCAGCCCGCCGCCCAGACGGCAAGGGAAAGCAGCAGCAACAGACAAAGCAATCGTTTCATCAAAAAGCCCTCCTTATCCGTGACAATATCTGTTTGATTTTTCGAATAAATCATCCCACTTTCACTATAGGCACTTCCGGGCAGAAGCGCCCCCTCAGAAATGACAGTTTTTGGACAAAAAAACCTCCCCCGCGAGGGAGAGGTTTCTATTTGATTCCCGGCGTCGTGATCCCGCTCAGGACCGCATTCACCGCAAGTTCAGTCCGGGAGTTAAGGCCTGTCTTGCTGATCAGGTTTCCGATATGATAACGCACCGTGGTCATACTTAAACACGCGGCGTCTGCAATTTCCCGGTCGGTCAGGCCTTCCGCGAGCAGCCGCAGGATCTCCTGTTCCCGTTCCGTCAGGTCCGTGCTTTTCGCAAGTCCAAGACCTGTCACCGGCGGCGCATCGGGAAAGATATGCTCACCTGCCATCGTGCGGTCCATGATCTCCAGCATCGGGACCGCCTGAACCTCCTTGTACCAGAAGGAATCCACACCGATCTCCCGAGCCCGTTTAAGGAACAGCGCGTCCGGAAGCGATGTCACTATGATGATCTTGATTCCCGGGTAAGACTGCTTGATCCGCGCAGCAGCATCCAGGCCGTTCGAGCCGTCGCTCATCACGACGTCCATGAGGACCAGATCGACTCCGCCTCGGGCGCACCAGGCGTCGGCTACCCTGGCGGTCTCTATGGACGCCGCCAGCCGGTAGCGGTCAGATGATGCGATGATCGTTTCAAAAAGCTGTCTGGGGACTGTCTGGTCATCCACGATCAATACGTTTATAGGCATGCGGCACCTCCTTCGGCAGGATCAGTGTAACGGTATAGACCGGGGAGTACGTAATCTCCATGCTTCCTCCGATATATTCCGTAAGTTCCCGCAGGGACTTAAGGCCGCCGGTCTCCCGTATGGGGCCGGCCGGCTGCTCCCCGTTGCTGGTCAGGCGGATGACATAGTCGCCGCCGCGTTCTTCTGCCAGGACTTGCAGCTTATCTCCGCGGGCATGGCGCAGCGTGTTGGTGAAGCATTCATGGATCGCTGTCGTCACCACATGCTTCTGCGGTTCTGACTGCGGCAGGCTGCCCTGGACGAGCACGCGTACGCCCAGCTGCGCTGCGGTATTCTGCAGCAGGACATATTCATCCTCCGAAGCCGGCGTATCGCCGGAAAGCAGGAAGGATACGTTTCGCCGAAGCCGGCGCCGTATATCTTCCCGGTCATTTTCGCTGCGGCTGCCTGCCAGGTAACTTTTGATGGTCAGCAGATCCGCGCCGACCTCATCATGCAGGCGCACCCGGGCATTCAGTCTTTCTTTTTCGGCGGTGAGGGATACGATCTCCCGGTTGTATGCCGCCAGTTGTTCATTCAGCTCGGACAGCTTTTCTTCCCGTGCCTGCAGAAGCAGCGTTTTCCGGTAAAGCTTCGTCACATCCGTCGCGGTCACACCATGAGCCGCTTCTTTCCCTAAGAAAGCGTCTCTTTCGCTCAGGCTCCATACCGTTCCGTCCGGCGCGGTGATAAGCATGGTATCTTCAAGCACTGTGCCGCGGTACCCGGCCTTAAACTCCCCCGAAAACAGCGCTTTCCGGAGCGCCTCTCCACTGAGCGGGACCCTGCCTAACGCATTCCGGCAGAGGTCCTGCATGGCAGCATTGATCATCAGCATCCTCCCGCCAGGAAGATAGAAACAGATCCCGTCAGGCAGACTGTCGACGGCCTCCCTGACCGACATCGGCGTGATCTGATCCTTTCCGAAACGGATAAGCGCCCGATAAAGTGCGCAGATCACAGCTCCGGTCCCGGCAAGGAGCAGGAAATGGACCAGATGCGGCAGCGCGGCAAAGCGTACCGCGATCTCGAGTATCCGGGGATCATTGGCGATCGGTTCCGTATAATAACTGATGAACTGGACAAGATAATATGTTCCTGCCGTCAGGATGATCCCGCACAGCAGAAAACCATGCTTCTTCCTGCGGAGGCCTAGGACCGCGAGCCCCGCGGAAGCCCAGAACAGGCAGATGCTTAACGGGCCGGCAAACAACCAGAAAACGGAAAAATCGTTCACAGTCCCCCTCCTTCCCGGAAGCGGCAGTAAAAGATGAGATCCTGTCCTTCCTTGGTAACGGAGACGTCCTGAGAGCCTTCCTCATCGGATCCTGCAATGCTTTCCGGCGGAAGCGTGAACGAAGCGGCGTTCACGAGCACGCGCATGCTCAGCACCTCGGAGTCCGCCTTCAGATAGACCGCGAGCGCGGTCAGGGTCTCGAGCGCCGCTTCTATGATCCTCTCCAGCTGTTCATAGGCGCTTATCAGCCGCGCCGCCGGACAGCTTCCGCGTCCCGATGCCGAGAGGGCTGCGCCGACCCCCTTCAGCTTCAGATAGCTCAGGGACTCGGATACCGCCAGAGACAGTTCCTCAAAGGGAAGACTGCCGTTCTCGGCCATCAGTTCCATATTGCTGCGCCGCTTGATATACGCACTGAGAACGGCGATATCCGGGAGATGCTCGTCAAAAACCTCCTCAGGCCCTTCCGTCATCGTCCGGAGACGATCAAGCTGGGGTCTGAGCGCCCGGCTGATGCGGTCGTAGATCCGGCTGCGGGCTTCCGTTTCCGCGATTTCCTTCTCGACTTCCGTCCGGGAGGCAAGATAGGTATTTCTGGCCTCGATCCGTGCGGCCGTCTCTTCCAGCCCGCGGTTCAGGCGCTGCAGCTCAGCCACATCGGTCTGCCAGACGATCTTTCCGCCGGAAACGGGATGCTCGCGTACGAGCGTATCCGCATCGTCCGCAAAAGGATATTCCGCCTCCGCGGCCGCGTATCGGACCGTGCCCTCTTCATCCAGAATGACCGCGCGGCTGCCGATCAGTGAGAAGGCTTCCCCATAGCCGGTATTGGCCGGAATCATGCCGTAATCGATGCACATTTCCAGAAAAGCGATCACGCAAAAGCAGAAGACCTCCCCGGTCTGCCACACCTTGACGCCGCCCACTCGCAGCGTACGGTTCAGGGTATCGAGAATAAATAAGAGGGTCATGATAAGAAGCGGCAGCGGAAGCAGGAAAAGACTCTTACTTCTCCGGATCGCCCTGTGTTTTCTGACGAAGATCATTACAGCCGCAAAGCACAGGAAAAAGAGAAGGAAAAAGAACAGATAATAAAACGGACCGAAGTGTTTCGGACTGCCCGGAAGGCGTTCATCCGTTGTAAAGGAAAAGGCTGATGCATGAAAGTCATTTGTCAGAATGCCCAGACTGGCGGCCATGCCGGCGGCCGGAAGCAGGTATGACAATATCCCGGCTTTCTCTTCCGGCTCTCTGCCGCAAAAGACCGCAGCACAGTAGAAAAGAACGGCGGCAGCCATCTCACAAAAGTAATAGCCGTACCAGGCGTAACGGCGCAGAGCTTCCTGATTCTGTGCAAAGCGGTAGTTGACCGTCTGCATCAGCAAAAGCAGAAGCAGAAAAGCCGCAAGGCCGGTCAGGAGTCTCTTCAGGCGTCTGTCCGTGACCCTCCCCAGGACGAATATTCCCCAGACGAGGATCACGGCGCCGGTGAAAAGCTGGCTGATCAGATCCGCAAAATCTTGGCCGTACAGGATGACTCTTAACAACCCATACAGAAGAAAGGCTGCTGTGATCGCCGCCATATTTCGGATACCTGTTTTCAACATGCCTGCCCTCCTTCCGTCATCCGCGTTTTTACGATTCTTTTCTGATAATCAGTATACCGGAGAACTGTCTTTTTGTCTCCCCTCAATTACAACAGTTTTCTTTTCCGAACATGCAAAAAACGGGCCCCGCAGGACCCGTTTTCGGTATACTTTTCTGAAATTATTTCAGGGTGACCTTTGCGCCGGCCTTTTCCAGCTCGGCCTTCATGTTCTCGGCTTCTTCCTTGGTGGCGCCAGCCTTGATCACGCCAGGAGCGCTGTCAAGCATATCCTTGACTTCCTTCAGGCCAGCACCGGTCAGGGCACGCAGGGCCTTCAGGACGGCCATTCTCTCGGAACCGACTTCAGTCAGCTCGACGTCGAATTCGGTCTTTTCTTCAACTTCTTCGGCAGGGCCGGCAGCAGCAGCGACAACAACGCCAGCAGCAGCGGATACGCCAAATTCAGCTTCGCAGGCCTGAACCAGTTCGTTCAGTTCCAGCACAGAGAGTTCCTTGAGCGCTTCGATAAATTCAGCAGTGGTAAGTTTTGCCATGATAATAATCCTCCAAATAATTTAGTGGGCAGTGCCCGTGCGGCCTCATGCCGCAGCTGAGTGGGAAGTCTTAGGCTTCCTGTTTTTCGGCGATCTGTTTCAGCACGCGTGCGAAGTTCGTAATCGGGGACTTCATGCTGCCGAACAGTCTGCCCAGCAGGATCTCGCGGCTCGGGATCAGTGCAACAGCATTGATCTTATCAGGACCGTAGTAAGTGCCTTCGATGACGCCGGCCTTTAACGCGACCATTTCGCCCTTCTTGTCGAAGTTCGCAATGATACGGGCGGGTGCGGTGGCATCACCTTTGGCTACAGCAATTGCGGTGCGTCCGGACAGGTTCTCGCTTAACGGTTCGAACACAGTACCCTGCACAGCACGATGCAGCAGAGTGTTCTTGTAGACACGGTAGGTCACATCATTCGTGCGCAGTTCTTTACGAAGGTTCGTATCCTGCTCCACGGTAATGCCCTTATAGTCCACAAGGACCGCTGCGGTGGCATCAGAAAGCAGTTCCGAGATCTCTTTGACGATCGGTGCTTTCAGCTGTTCACCTTTTGACATGTGGGTTTCCTCCTTTTTTTGCGGCAGGCCTCCGGCTCTTTTCGGAACCGGTCCCTGCCAAGTTGGCACCCCGCTGCTTTCTTCAGAAAACGAAGATCCCCCGGGCCAAAGCACAGGGGATCGGAATGATTCACATCTTCCTCTTCCTCGGCAGGCGCTTTCGCTTACACACCCTTCGGACGGAAGCGCCCCGGGTGTACCTGCTGTCTTCGGCAGCGGTTACGCATATTTACTACCACAGCAAGCTGCGGAAGTCAAGTGATTTTTGCTCAACGCCATGTCATTGCGAAGCCCGCAGGGCTGTGGCAATCCTTAAGATCACCACGTCGCTTCGCTCCTCGTGATGACACCGGACTGAGCGTTTACATATTAAGCAGTTTGACCGTGTTGATCTTGACGCCGGGGCCCATGGTGGAGCTCACGACAACGCTCTTTAAGAAAGCGCCCTTCACGGCAGCGGGACGAGCCTTGATGATGGCGCCCATAACGGCGTTGAAGTTCTCCGTCAGCTGCTCTTCGGTAAAGGAAACCTTACCGACCGGAACGTGAATGATGTTGGACTTGTCAAGACGATACTCGATTTTACCAGCTTTGATTTCCTTCAGGGCGCGGGTCACGTCCATCGTGACGGTACCGGCCTTCGGGTTGGGCATCAGGCCCTTCGGGCCCAGGACACGGCCGAGACGGCCGACGACACCCATCATATCGGGGGTGGCAACGACAACGTCGAAATCCAGCCAGCCTTCGTTCTGGATCTTCGGGATCAGTTCTTCCGCTCCGACGTAATCGGCACCGGCAGCCTGGGCTTCATCAGCCTTCACGCCTTTGGCGAAAACGAGGACGCGGACGGTCTTGCCCGTTCCGTTCGGCAGCACTACGGCGCCGCGGATCTGCTGATCGGCGTGACGGCCGTCGCAGCCCGTGCGGATGTGGGCTTCCACAGTCTCATTGAACTTGGCAGAGGCCATGTTCTTCACGAGGCCAAGGGCTTCCTGAGGATCATAGACCTGAGTGCGGTCATATTTGCTTAATGCTTCCAGATACTTTTTGCTCTTCTTCATCACAGGCCTCCTTAGTCTTCGACCACGATACCCATGCTGCGGGCAGTGCCGGCGATCATACTGGTCGCGGCTTCAATGCTGGCGGCATTTAAGTCGGGCATCTTCTGTTCGGCGATCTTGCGGACCTCTTCGCGCTTGATGGTCGCGACCTTGGTCTTGTTGGGAACACCGGAACCGGACTGGATCTTGCAGGCCTTCTTCAGCAGAACGGCTGCGGGCGGGGTCTTCGTGATGAACGAATAGGTGCGGTCTGCGTAAACCGTGATGACGACAGGGATGACGACATCGCCCATCTGAGCGGTACGCGCGTTAAATTCCTTCGTGAACTGCACGATGTTCAGACCATGCTGACCAAGGGCAGGACCGACAGGCGGTGCCGGCGTAGCTTTGCCGGCAGGAATCTGGAGTTTTACATAACCCGTGATTTTCTTTGCCATGATGGCTCCTCCTTTAATTACCGGAAATGATCCGGGGGGTGGTGTCGCGGGGAGAGTCCCCCTTCCACCTTAACTTACATCCGTCTGACCTCGTTAAATGCCAGCTCAACCGGCGTTTCGCGGCCAAACATATCAACATGAATGGTAACGCTCTGTTTACCTTCGTTGATCGATTTGATAACACCTGCCGTGCCTTCCCAGACGCCGGACACTACCGTGACGGAATCGCCCACCTTGAAATCCATAGTGATTTCGGTGCCCGTGATTCCCATCCGGTCGATCTCTGCATCATCGAGCGGCACAGGCTTGCTTCCCGGTCCGACAAAACCTGTCACGCCGCGCGTATTGCGGACGACATACCAGGTGTCATCGTTCATGACCATGTGGATGATCACATAGCCCGGGAACATTTTTTTCTGCGTGACCTTCTTGACACCGTTCTTCAGCTCGACCACATCCTGCATCGGCACGGCCACTTCCAGAATCACGTCCTGAAGCTTTCGGTTCTCAATGGTCTTGTCCAGATCGGCCTTGACTTTATTCTCATAGCCGGAATACGTATGGACGACGTACCACTTTGCTTCTGCCATGCTGCGTTCCTCTTAAATAATGAGGCCGAGGCCGGCTTTGATGACGGCGTCGATAATCGCGATGAGTACGCCAAGGACGACGCCGAAGAAAATGACAGCGCCGGTCTCTTTGGCGACAGTCGCTTTCGAAGGCCAGACAATCTTCTTGAACTCAGATTTCACGCCTTTGAAAAAGCTGCCTTTTTTCTTTTCGGGCTTTTTCTCAGGAGCTTCTTTTTTCAGCTCTTCTGCCATGGCGGATCCTTTCGCTTATTTGCTCTCTCTGTGGATGGTGTGCTTCCTGCAGAAGGGGCAGTACTTCTTGGTCTCCATACGATCGGGATGGTTTTTCTTTTCCTTCGTCGTATTGTAGTTTCTCTGCTTGCATTCGGTGCAGGCTAAGGTAATTCTGGTACGCATTGTATGCATCCTCCCTTATTGTCTTTCTCTCGTTTAGAGGCAGGCGACTCTTCATTGCCTTGTCTGACGTACCGCTCAGGGTACACAAAAAAAAGACCCGAAAAAATCGACGGCCTATGTACTATAGCAAAAGCCGCCGATGTTGTCAACAAAAATATGAAGTTTTTTATAATTATTTTTATAGAAGAAAAAACAATTCACACACCGAGTATCCTTGCCGCCTTCAGGAGCGCTGCCTGGGTCTTGGCGTCGGGCACGCGGCCGTCCATGACCATCTGCACGGCGTCCTTAAGCGGCAGGCGGAAGACATCTAGAAACTCGTCGTCATCCAGCTGCTGCGCGCCCTGGTGCAGGTCCTGCGCCAGATACATGCGGATGGTCTCCGCACAGTAAGCCGCGGCCGGAACGAAAAGGCCGAGATCGGTCCAGCTATCCGCCGTCAGGCCGGTTTCCTCCCGCAGCTCGCGCTTTGCGCCTTCGAGCGGATCTTCGCCGTCACCGTCCAGCTTGCCGGCCGGGATCTCGGTGATCACGGCGTCGATGGGATAGCGGTACTGACGTTCCAGGACGACATTGCCTTCCGCGTCCACCGGCACCACGCAGACGGCCGCCACATGGGCGATCACTTCGCGCACGGAGCGGTGTCCGTTCGGCAGCTCGATGTCATCCTTCAGCACATGCAGGATTCTTCCGTTAAAAATGTCCTCCCTGCTCACTAACTTTTCGTGCAGGCGCTCATATTCTTCTTCATTATAATCGATCTCACGGATATTAAACATAATGCTTCCTTCCCCTCCCCTTGTCTCCTCTTATATCACTTCCGCATCCGGCCAGTTTTCACGGATCCAGGAAAGTATCTGCTCTGCGTATTTTTTATCGACGCTGATCACGACGCCTGCCCCCTTTGCCGGAATAAAGCAGAGGCATTCCTTAAATATCCTGACCACGGCGAGGTTCTGTTTCGCGATTTTGACCGTCTGGGTCTCTGCGACATTCAGTTCAACGCCGCTTTCATCCAGCGTCAGCACTGAACGGTGCTTTCCAGCCATCATTCCTTTGACCATTTTCGTCAGCCGCAGAAGATACGCCCCCGCAAGCAGCGATGCGATCAGAAGCAGCGCCAGTGCAACAATCATGAAGCTGTCCATGCCCCACAGAGTCCCCATCACGGCAAGGATCACGACAAAAATCCCGCTTATAATCAAAAGATTTTTGTACTGTTTGAAATAGTCCTTCAGCGAATAGCCATGATTCTTCAGAATGTAAGCGTACTGCGCTGCCGCGTTGACGGTTTCCTTATAAAAAGCTTCGCTGCCGTTTTCATTGATCTCTATCGTCATGTCTGTGCCTCCGATTTAAGATTCTTTGTCACTTCGCTCCTCAGAACGGCGCAGCCGGTGTTCTGCCCTTCTTTCTGTCATCCTGAGTGCGCGCCTTCACGCTGTCATTCTGAGCATCCGTGCGAAGGATCTTTTCCTCTGCAGTGCCACAGTATAGCATTATTAACAAAAAATAGCAAACATTTTACAAAGTTTTTAGCACTCACCTCTTGCGAGTGCTAACAATCTGTGTTATACTACGGGCAGATCAAGGGAGAAAGGTCAAAAGGGACCACCCGAGATCATGATCATAAAGCTCAAATGCCAAATTCCGGCCGAGGCCGGAATCAACTTACAGGAGGATAAAGCAATGTTACTGCCCAGTATTTTCGGAAATGATTTCTTTGATGATTTTGAAAAGAGCTTCCCGCTCCGCACATGGGGAAGAGAGACCGACAACCTCGGCGGTCTGATGAAGGCCGACGTGAAGGAAAATGATAACGGCTACGAAGTCCATCTGGATCTTCCGGGCTTCAAAAAGGAAGATGTGAAGGCCCAGTTGAAGGACGGCTACCTGACCGTATCCGCAACGCGTCAGTCCAGCCTTGACAACGACAAGAACGAAAAGTTCATCCGCCGCGAACGTTACATGGGCACCGTGTCCAGAAGCTTCTACGTCGGCGAGAACCTGACTGAAGAAGACATCAAGGCAAAATTCGACAACGGCACGCTGATCCTGTGCCTGCCGAAGGTCCCCGAGAAAAAGGTCGAGGAGGACAGATACATCACGATCGAGGGCTAAGCCCGGTCTGCAAAAAAAGAGGCGCACCGTCGCCTCTTTTTTTATGCCTTCAATTCAGTGTTTTGCCTCCGTCTTCGACCGTCGGCGTCACAGGATCACATTTTTCTGGCTGCCGTTAAGCCAGGCGTCCAGATTGTCAAAAACGATCTCCGCGCGCAGGCTCATGGATTCCTTTGTCGCAAAAGCGACGTGAGGCGTGACCAGGCAGTTTTTGCAGTGGAGCAGCGCCTCTTCCTGATCAAGCGGCGGCTCCTTGTCGAAGACGTCGATGCCGGCGGCCGCGATCGTTCCGTGATTTAACGCATCCGCAAGGTCCTTTGCCACGACAACGGGGCCTCTTGCGACGTTGATAAGCACCGCCGAGGGCTTCATCAGTGCGAGCTTTTCCGCACCTATCATGCCACGGGTGGAGTCGTTTAACGGGCAGTGAAGGACAACGATGTCCGAAGCCTTCAGCAGTTCATCCAAAGACACCTGATCGATATAATCCGGCGCGCCCTCCTTGCGGCTGCGGCTGTTTGCGAGCACCTTGCAGCCGAACGCATGGAAAAGCTCAGCCGAGCGGCTTCCGATCTTCCCGAGGCCGACGATGCCGACGGTCTTGCCCTTAAGCTCGGAGCCGATAAGCCCGTCCTTCGTCTGTCCCGCGCGGCAGCGCGCTTCCACCGCAGACATATTGCGGAGGATGTTCAGGACCATCCCAAGAACCAGCTCGGAAACGGCTTCGTTCGAATAGCCGGAAGCGTTGCTGACCGCGATCCTTTTTTCCTTTGCGGCGTCAAGCCCCACATGATCCACGCCGGTGAAGGCGACGTCGATGAATTTCAGCCTGCGGCAGACCCGGATCACTTCGCCCGGCAGGGGCATATTGGCGATGATCATGGCATCGGCGTCCTCCGCCTGTCTGATCAGCGTGGGAATATCCGTGGTCTTCGGATAATCCGCAAAAACATGTCCTTTTTCCTCAAAGGGCTTTTTCCGCGCAGCCAGTTCCTCTTCGGAAATGCCGAGAGATTCCATGATGACGATCTTGCTCATTTCAGTCTCCTTTTAATGGAGCAGCGGCAGCCTTAAGGCGCCGCAGGGGGGAACGCAGGCGCTAAAGCCTTACAGTTCCAGACCGGGGATTGCGTTTAAGGAAAGATCCGCACGTTCCCCTTTCATATAGTGATAATAGGCCGCAGCGCCGATCATCGCGGCGTTGTCGGTGCAAAACACAGGGCTCGGCACGATCAGCTCGGCATGTACCTTCCTTAAGGCCTTCTGCAGGCCTTCACGCAGCGCGCCGTTTGCCGCGACGCCCCCCGCAAGCACAAGCTTTGTTTCGCCGAATTCCTTCACGGCGCGCACGGCGCGGTCCGTGAGAACGTCCACGACAGCCGTCTGGAAAGACGCCGCCATGTCCTCCTGCCGTACCGTCTGCCCGGTCATTTCCGCGTGGTTGAGCAGATTCAGCACCGCGGATTTCATGCCGCTGAAGCTGAAATCGTAGGCGTTGTCATCGACCTTTCCGCGGGGAATGGGATATGCCTTCGGGTCGCCGTTTCTGGCTGCCTTTTCAAGCTTTGGGCCGCCCGGATAACCGAGGCCGATCGCCCGCGCCACCTTATCGAAGGCCTCTCCTGCCGCATCGTCACGCGTCCGCGCCAGGATCTCAAACTCACCGTAGTCCTTTACTCTGGCGAGATTCGTGTGCCCGCCGGAGACGATCAGGGCAAGGAAGGGCGGCTCCAGGTCCGGA
>DJYD01000055.1 GCA_002449955.1 Lachnospiraceae bacterium UBA6987 | reverse complement strand
CTTGTGGTAGAAGGCCTTGTATTCTTCGTCGGTGCAGGCGGAAGGGGTCTTCAGCCAGAGCGGCTCGGTATCGTTGAGCGGCTTAGGTGCTTCAGGCTCCTTGACCGTCTCCGTGCCGTCCGCATTTTTGACGGTCTCGGGTTCCTGCGGCTTTTTACCCGCATCGGTCAGATAGATGGGGAAGGGCATGAAGGCACAATATTTATCCAGGATTTCACGGGCGCGCCATTCGTTTGCAAACTGCACGGAATCATCTGCCAGATACAGGGTCACCGTTGTGCCGCGTTCAGCCCGGTCACCGGCTGAGAGTGTAAAGCTCACGCCGCCTTCCGATTCCCAGTGGACCGCCTCTGCACCATCCTGCCAGGAAAGTGTATCGATGGTCACCTTATCCGCGACCATGAAGGCGGAGTAGAAACCGAGACCGAAATGACCGATGATCTGATCCTCGGTCGCTTTGTCCTTATAGGTGTTCAGAAAGTCGGCGGCACCGGAAAAAGCGATGTCGTTGATGTATTTTTTGACCTCATCTGCGGTCATGCCGAGACCGTTGTCACTGAAGCTTAAGGTCTTGTTTTCGGCATTCACTGTCACATCAATACGCAGTTCCTGATCGGGATCGAGACTCGTCTCGCCCATCAGTTCGAGCTTTTTCAGCTTGGTGATGGCATCACAGCCGTTGGAGATGAGTTCCCTGAAAAAAATATCATGATCCGAGTAGAGCCATTTTTTAATGATCGGAAACATGTTCTCCGAGTTCATCGTCAGATTGCCTTGTTCAGTATTCATAAAGAGACCTTCTTTCTCTGTTTTTCAGTATGTATTATAGCCTTGCAGATAAAAATGTCAAGCAAAAATAGCACTCGTTTAAAAAGAGTGCTAACAAGGCGGCCCGGCCTTTCCATTTTATTTTGTTTCTCTTGCATTTTCCTGCTCAATTAGGTAAAATAATGCGGAGTTTTTTTCACGGAGGCAGCATGCGCACGAGTTATGAAGAAAGCCGATATGAGATTGCCGTGCCCGGCTTTGCCGAGGGCGCGCGCTTTCGCATGGTGCATCTGACGGATCTGCATAATTGCACGTATCCGGGGCTGATCAGACGTCTGGAAAAAGCATTGCCTGATATCGTGCTTTGTACGGGTGACATCATCAACTGCCCCTCCTTTCCGAGAGTGCCCTCCTATGATATTGCACTGTCCTTCTATGCCGAGCTTGTTCAGCGCTTCCCTGTTTATGCTGTTCCCGGCAATCACGAAGAACGCTGGAAATATGCCGAGGATGAAAAGCTGCGCCGCCATTACCGGGATTTCTGCGGGCAGCTGCAGGAGATCGGTGTGGAGTTTCTGGTGAACCGTGTGATAACGCTTAAGACCGCGGGAGGAACGATCAATATCGCCGGAGCTGCCCTGCCGAAAGCCGCCTTTAAGATCACAAAACGAGGAGACCGCGTACTCAAAAAGGGTGAGGTGGCGCGATATCTCGGGGAAAAACCGGACGGCTATACGGTACTGCTTGCGCATACGCCGAACCCCGCCCGCGATTATGCGGAATGGGGGGCGGATCTTGTGCTGTGCGGACATCTTCACGGCGGCATCGTGCGGATGAAGAAACTGGGAGGTCTCGTTGGTCCGGGACTGCAACCTCTGCCGCCGTATACAAAAGGAAAATATGAGGTGGGGAATACGACACTGCTTGTCAGCGCCGGTCTCGGCGAGCATTCCATTCCGGTCCGCATCGCCAACCCCCGCCATATCATCTATGCGGATCTGATCCGGCCGAAATGAGGAGAGAAGCCTGATGGAGTATAATTTCAAACTCGACAATTTTGAGGGTCCGCTGGATCTCCTGCTGCATCTGATCGAGAAAAACAAGGTGGATATTTATGATATCCCGATCGCCCTGATCACGGAACAGTATTTGGAAGCGATCCATGCGATGCCGGAAAAAAACCTGGAAGAGATGAGCGAATTCCTGATCATGGCGGCCACGCTTCTGGATATCAAGGCGAAAATGCTTCTGCCGCGCGAAGAGGAAGAAGTGGAAGAAGGCGATCCCCGGGCAGAGCTTGTGGCAAGGCTTCTGGAATATAAAAAATACAAGCTGCTTTCCGCTGAACTCAGGCAAATGGAAGAAGGCAGCGACAGACTGGTTTACCGAAAACAGGATCTTCCGCAGGAGGTGGCCAAATATAAGCCGCCGGTGGATCTTGACGGCCTGCTGAAGAATGAGACCGCAGAGAAGCTGAGACGGATCTTTGACGAGATCATGAAACGGCATCTGGACAGAACCGACGAGGTCCACTCGCACTTTGGCGAGATCGAAAGAGAAGCGGTGCAGATCGGAGACCGGCTCGATTATGTAAAGGAGAAAGTCCGCCGCCCGGGAAGGCATTCCTTTCGGAGTTTATTAGGGCGTGCGGCGACAAAGCTGGAAATCGTAATCACCTTCCTGGCGATCCTGGAACTGATTAAAACGGGAGATATTCGTCTGACTGAGGACAGTACCCGCGATGACTTTACACTGGAGGATAACGCAGCATGACGCGCGAGGCGGTTTTAGAGGGAATACTGTTTGCCATGGGCACATCCGTTGAGCGGGACCAGCTCGCGGAGGCGATGGAGATCACGCCGGAAGAGGTCGAGGCATGCGCGGCAGCACTTAAGGCCTCCTATGAAGAAGGAGACCGGGGCATAAGGCTTTTGCGTCTGGATAACGCATACCAGCTGTGCAGTGCAGAAGGCTGCTATGATACACTGATCAAATTGGCGTCGCGGCCGAAGCAGCCGGTCCTGACGGATGTGGTGCGGGAAACGTTGGCCATCATTGCCTACAAGCAGCCCGTGACCAAGGGCGATATTGAACGGATACGCGGCGTCAGCAGCGATCATGCGGTCAACCGCCTTGTGGAATTCGGCCTGGTGGAAGAGAAGGGCCGCCTGAATGCACCCGGCCGTCCGATTCTTTTCGGGACAACGGAAGAGTTCCTGCGCAGATTCCAGATTGAAGGCTGTGACGTGCTGCCGGAGCTTGATGCAGATCAGCTTGCCGAGATCGAAGCTCAGGTCGAGAGCGAAACGGCAAAGGCAGAGGCCACCGAACGCGAGCAGCAGGAAATGGTGCAGGTGGAGATCTGAGACCATGCAGCTGTCGGAACGTTTGGAAACATTGATCCGGCTTGCCGGGAAAGGACAAGCTGCCGCCGATGTGGGAACAGACCACGGCTTTGTCCCGATTGAGCTGGTAAGGCGTGGCTTGTTTGAGCGCGTCATTGCCTCTGACGTCAGAAAGGGGCCGCTTAAGACTGCCGGGGAGCATGTGCGGCAGGCCGGACTTGAAGAGCAAATCACCCTGCGGCTCGGCGACGGATTAAAGGAGGTCGGCCCGGGAGAAGCAGAAGTGATCCTGATCAGCGGGATGGGCGGAGCCCTGATGCAGCGCATACTTATGGAAGGAGAGGAAGCGGCGAAAACGGCAAAACGCCTCATTCTCTCTCCTCAGTCTGAGATCCCGGCATTCCGCACTTTTCTGCAGACGCATGGGTACAGGATTAGCGGCGAAGCGCTAATTTGCGAGGAGAAAAAGTATTATTTTCTGCTGACAGCCGAGCCGGGAACTCAGGAACCCTGGATGGGTGCAGACAGGCTTTACGGAAAGTATCTTCTTGAGCAGGGCGGTGAAACCGTTGCCACTTATGTGAAGAAACGAAAGGCCGTACTGGAGCGGATTTTGAAGAATCTTGAGCTGGCGGAAGAAACAGAAGTGGCGCAGAGGCGACAGGAAGCGGAAGAGGAACTGCGGCTGACAGAGGAAGCACTGTCAGCTGTTTGTCAGGCAGGAGGGAATTGATGATCAGACACATCATTTTTGATATGGGCGGTGTTCTCAGGGAATGGAATCCGGATAAGTTTCTGAACAGCTGCGGCCTGCCGCCGGAAGACCGGGACCTGTTGATGCGGGAAATCTTCCAGGGAGTGGAATGGCCCATGCAGGATTTCGGATTGATAATGGAAGAGGAAACGCTTGAAAGGGTATGCCGACGGATCCCGGAACGGCTTTATTCTGCGGCGGAAAAGCTGATCCTGCACTGGGAGGATCTTTCTGAACCGATTCCCGGAATGGCAGATGCGATCGGCCGTTTAAAGGCAAGGGGCTACGGGATCTGGCTTCTCAGCAATGCGTCGCGGAGACACGGCGAATATTGGGGTAAGATTCCGGGAAGCGAGTATTTTGACGGGCTTGTCATATCGGCTTTTGAAGGCGTCCTGAAACCGGATCTGACCATGTACCAGACGATCCTTAAGCGCTTTGGGCTGAAAGCAGAGGAGTGTGTCTTTACAGATGATATGCCGGTCAATGTTGCAGGTGCACTGGCAGCCGGAATGGACGGAATTGTATTCAAAGGAACAGAAGACTTTATTCGGGAACTGCAAAAACGCGGCGTACAGATCTGAGCCGCTTAGAAAAAGAAAAGAGGAATGCTGCCTTTTCGCAGCATTCCTCTTTTATCCTACAGGCTTTATCCTGCACAATAGGTTTATTCCTTGACATCCTCGATCTTTTCTGTGATGGTTGCCTTGATCTCTTCGAAAGCATCGGCAATATCTTCAGCCTTTTCTTCGGCTTCTTCACAGGCTTCTTCCGCGGCTTCTTTAAGATCTTCGACCTTTTCTTCTGCAGCTTCTTTGATGTCCTCAGCAGCCTCTTTGACGTTTTCAAGTTCCTCGTTGGCAGCTTCGCAGCATTCGGCTTCTTCCGTCATCTGTGCGCGGCGGTCGGCAGCTGCCTGCTGCGCATCGGCGACGGCAACCTTCATATCCTCAAAGGCTTTTTTCAGTCCGGCCAGGATCTCGGCACCGACAACCTTGGCGTTTTCCTTAAGCTCATTCAGTGTTTTGGCTGCCTCTTCCTTGAGTTCGGCTGTCTCTTCTTCAGCAGAGGTTTCATTCCCTTCAGCATCGGTATAGGTTGCCTTCCAGCCGTAATCCGTCTGGGGATTTTCGCCTTCAGGTGTGCTGCCTTCTCCTTCGGGAACAGGAGCAGCGGCCTTTTCTTCATTCAGCTTCTTCGCATAAAGGAAGCCGCCGGCCAGAGCAGCGCCGGCAAGCATTGCGAGCAGTGTGTGTTTCTTTTTTGCCATAATGCAGTCCTCCTCATATTGTTTGGATAATGGCTATCCATATGTGCAGCAGATATTACTGTGATTTTATTATAGATGAAAAGGAAGAAAAATGTAAAGTGAAATATTTGTGTAATCATGGCAGAAAAGGTACAGCCGCCGAGACAAACCTGAGGGATCGCCGGAAAAGGGCATTTACGAAAACTTTATAAAAAAGTGGCCGTCAAGGGCTTGCATTTTTTTAAAGAGTGATTATAATAACATTAGCACTCAGGAAAAACGAGTGCTAACAATGAATAATGAATAAGATAGAACAAAGTAATTCTCAGGAGGATAAAAACATGAAGTTAGTTCCTTTGGGCGACAGAGTCGTTCTGAAACAGATCGAAGCCGAAGAGACCACAAAGAGCGGTATCGTTCTTCCGAATGCTGCGAAGGAGAAACCGCAGCAGGCGGAGGTGCTTGCGGTTGGCCCCGGCACTGTAGATAAAGATGGAAAGCCCGTCAAGATGGAAGTTGCCGTCGGTGATCAGGTGATTTACAGCAAATATGCCGGCACTGAGGTGAAGCTGGACGGTGAAGAATATGTTGTCGTAAGACAGAGCGACATTCTGGCTATTGTGAAATAAGGGAGGTTACAGATATGGCAAAAGAGATCAAATTCGGGGCTGATGCCCGTACAGCGCTGGAATCCGGCGTCAACCAGCTTGCGGATACCGTCCGCGTGACCCTTGGACCGAAGGGCCGCAACGTCGTTCTGGATAAATCCTACGGCGCACCGACGATCACGAATGACGGTGTGACGATTGCAAAAGAGATCGAATTAAAGGATCCCTTTGAAAATATGGGCGCTCAGCTGATCCGCGAAGTGGCCTCAAAGACGAATGATGTAGCCGGCGACGGCACCACAACGGCGACGGTTCTTGCACAGGCAATGATTAATGCCGGCATGAAGAACCTGGCAGCCGGTGCAAATCCCATGGTTCTCCGCAAGGGCATGAAGAAGGCTTCCGAAGCAGCTGTGGAAGCCATCAAATCCATGAGCAGCCCGATCTCCGGCAAGGACCAGATCGCAAGAGTAGCAGCGATCTCCGCCAGCGACGACAACGTCGGCACGATGGTTGCGGATGCCATGGAACGCGTCAGCAAGGACGGCGTGATCACGATTGAAGAATCCAAGACCATGAAGACCGAGCTGGACGTCGTGGAAGGCATGCAGTTTGACCG
>DJYD01000039.1 GCA_002449955.1 Lachnospiraceae bacterium UBA6987 | reverse complement strand
CCCTTCGGCATCGGTCAGATCGGCAAATCCTTCCGCAACGAGATCACGCCCGGCAACTTCATCTTCCGTGTGCGTGAATTCGAGCAGATGGAACTGGAATTCTTCTGCAAGCCCGGCACCGACCTCGAATGGTTCGACTACTGGAGAAACTTCTGCCATAACTGGCTGCTTTCGATCGGCCTCAAGGATGAGGAGATCCGCCTGCGCGACCACGATCCCGAGGAGCTTGTGTTTTACTCCAAGGCGACCACGGACTTTGAATATCTCTTCCCGTTCGGCTGGGGCGAGCTTTGGGGCGTTGCGGACCGTACCGACTACGACCTGACGCAGCACCAGACCACTTCCGGTCAGGATCTTTCCTACTTTGATCCGGAAACGAACGAACGCTACCTGCCGTACGTTATCGAGCCTTCGCTCGGGGTGGAACGCACGGTGCTTGCCCTGCTCTGCGGCGCCTATGACGAAGAGGTCCTGGACGAAGCGAAGGGCGACGTCAGAACGGTGCTCCACTTCGCGCCGGCCATCGCGCCTGTGAAGATCGCGGTGCTGCCGCTTTCGAAGAAGCTTTCCGAATCCGCCGAAAAGGTATACCGCGAGCTGTCCCGTGATTATGTCTGCGATTTCGATGTCACCGGCAATATCGGCAAGCGCTACCGCAGAGAGGATGAGATCGGAACGCCTTATTGCGTGACCTATGACTTCGATTCCGAAGAAGACCATGCCGTGACCATTCGTGAGCGCGATACCATGGAGCAGGTCCGTGTGCCGATCGCAGAACTTAAGGCCTGGTTTGCGGATAAGTTCCGCCTGTAATCCGTGACCGGATGCCGCGGCGTTTGCCGTCTGGAACATGCCGTACCGGCGGCGGAGCTGCGAAGAAACACGAAGAAAGGAGGCCGGATATGAGAATGAAAAAACATTTGCTGAAAAGCCTTGCTGCCTTGCTGTGTTTTGCACTGCTGCTGCAGCAGGCGGGACTGCCTGTAAAAGCCAAGACCGTGCCCGGCCTTGAAGACGAGATATCAGAAGAAGAACGCAAGGAAGCCGAGGCAAGAGCGGAAGCGGCGCATTACCAGTCGCTGTATGATGATCTTCAGAAAGATCTGGAGAAGGCTAATGCCGCGCTTGACGCCCTGCTGGATGAGATCGCGGAGGTGGACCGGAGTCTGGCCGATGCGCAGGAAGCTGTCGAACTGTATACAAGGCAACAGGCGGATAACGAAGTTCTTCTGGAAGAACAAAAAGGCGCTATGTCCAAGCGCATCCAGTATATGTACGAGCAGCAGTCCGGCTCCTTCTGGGAGGTGCTGACCGGTGCAAAATCCCTTGCAGAGGTTCTGAACAGCGCTGACTATATTCGTTCCCTGTCTGAGTATGACAACAAGATGATGGAGGAATACAAGGCTACGCTTGCCGAGTCCAAGAGACTGAAGGAAGAAAGCCTGAAGACGGAAGCGCAGATCCTTGCCCTGCAGGAAGACCTTGCCGCGAAGCAGGCTGAGATGGACGAACAGGTGCAGGGCATCGTGGATAAGATGAGCGAGTTCCAGCAGCTTGTGAGCGATTCCGAAGCCGCGGCAGAAAAGTACGCTGCCGAAGCGGCGCAGAAGAAGAGTGAGCTGGAAGCATTAAAGCTGGCGATCCGCAGAGCCGAAGAGGAAGCCGCCAGAAAGCGGGCGGAGGAAGCCCGAAGAAAAGCGGAAGAGGAAGCCAGAAGAAAGGCTGCTGAAGAAGAAGCCGCCAGGAAACGCGCGGAAGCTGAGGCAGCAGCTGCTGCGGCTGCCGCTGCGGAGGAAGCCAGAAGAAAGGCCGAGGAAGAAGAGGAAGCTGCCCGCAGAGCGGCAGAGGAAGCCAAGAGAAAAGAAGAGGAAACGGGCGGAAACAACGAGACGCCGGGCGGCGATACACCGGATCCCGGAACGTCTGATACACCGACCAATCTTCGCTGGGCCTTAAATGATTCCCGCGGCTCCGGAAGCGTAAGCATTGACCCTTATGCTGTCAATCCTACCGGTCATACCAACCTGGAATTGCTTGCTTCCATTCTCGAATGTGAATGCGGCGGCCAGTCCTATGAAGCCCAGGTTGCGGTGGCAAATGTCATCTTTAACCGGATCCTGGATCCCCGTTTCCAGAAGACGCTGTATGATGTCATCATGGGGGTAGGGCAGTTCACGCCGGTCGACAACGGCATGCTGCGTGTGTCGCTGCTCAAAGGGGCGCGTCAGGTCTGCGTGGATATTGCGAAGGACTGCTTTAACGGCGCCCGCTCCATCGACACCCGCTGGCTGTATTTCTGTAGCCCCGCCAGCTGGAATAACACACCGAAAAAGCATACCGAATACATGGTGTTGGGCGGCCACGTCTTTTACTACTAAGAGGAAACAACATGAAGATATACAATACCCTGACCAGGACCAAAGAGGAATTCGTACCCATCGAACCCGGTAAAGTCCGCATGTATGTCTGCGGGCCTACGGTCTACAATCTGATCCATATCGGCAACGCCCGCCCCATGATCTTTTTCGATTCGGTGCGGCGCTATCTGGAATACAAAGGCTATGAGGTCAACTACGTCTCCAATTTCACGGATGTGGACGACAAGATCATCAAGGCCGCGTTAGCTGAGGGCGTCGATTCCTCCGTCATTTCCGAGCGCTATATCGAGGAGTGCAAGAAGGATATGGCCGGCATGGACGTGAAGCCCGCGACCACGCATCCGAAGGCGACTGAGGAGATAGACGGCATGATCGACATGATCTCCGACCTGATCGAAAAGGACCACGCCTATGAGGTGAACGGCACGGTCTACTTCCGCGTGCGGAGCTTTAAGGAATACGGCAAGCTTTCCGGCAAGAATCTGGATGACCTCGAGAGCGGGAACCGTACGCTGCTCGTGACCGGCGAAGACGAGAAGGAAGACCCCATGGACTTCGTGCTCTGGAAGCCGAAGAAGGAAGGCGAACCCTATTGGGAAAGCCCCTGGGGGCAGGGCCGTCCCGGCTGGCACATCGAATGCTCAGTCATGTCGAAAAAGTACCTTGGCGAGGAGATCGACATCCACGGCGGCGGCGAGGACCTCATCTTCCCGCATCACGAAAACGAGATCGCGCAGAGCGAAGCCTGCAGCGGCCACGTGTTCGCCCACTACTGGATGCACAATGCCTTCCTGAACATCAACAACGTGAAGATGTCGAAGTCACTCGGCAACTTCCTGCTGGTCCGGGATATCTCCAAGCAGTACGATCTCTCGGTTCTGCGTTTCTTCATGCTGAGCGCCCACTACAGGAGCCCCTTAAACTTCAGCCCCGAGTTGATGGAGGCGGCAAAGAACGGTCTGGACCGCATCCACACGGCCATGAAACGCATGAAGGATGAGCTCGGAAAGGGTCTTGCGGGCGCGGAAACTGCGGATGAAAAGGCCGCGAGAGAAGCATTTGCCGCCCGCTTTGAAGCGGCTATGGACGACGACTTCAACACGGCCGACGCCATTTCCGTGATCTTTGAGATGGTCAAGCATGCGAATACCTTAAAGCCGGAAGAGACGACCGCGGAAGGCTGGGAGGCCCTCCGGAACACGCTGTTGCGCCTTGCGGATATCCTTGGTATCGAGGAGCCGAAGGAAGAGCTGCTGGACGCGGATATCGAGGCACTGATCGAGGAACGCCAGGCGGCCCGGAAGGCGAAAAACTACGCGAGGGCAGACGAGATCCGTAAGGAACTGGCTGACAAGGGCATCCTGCTTGAAGACACCAAAGAGGGCGTTAAATGGAAGAGAAAATAAGAGAGATTTTCGGAATAACGGCACCTGACCTGCGTCAGGTGCCTGTTCTTACCCTGGCTTATGTGGGGGACTCGGCTTATGATCTGATCCTGCGGACATACTTTGCGGAGACCACGATGCTGCACGGAAAGCCGCTGCATGGCAAGGTCCAGGCCTACGTAACCGCACGGAGCCAGGCGAAGATCGCGGACGGCCTGCAGGAGGTACTTACGGAGGAAGAGGCCGCAGTCTACCGCAGAGGAAAGAACGCGCACCCCGAAACCGTATCAAAGCACGCGAGCCTGACGGAGTACCATAAGGCTACGGGTCTTGAAGCCCTGATCGGATATTTGTACTTAAGCGGGCAGACGGAAAGAGCCGTCAGTCTCGTGAAGGAAGGAATGAAATATGCAGAAGAACAGATCTGAAGGCAGGGGAGAGAATAACGCCAGGCGCAGACCGGCCCCGCAGAAAGGACAGGAGCGCAGAGTGCCCGACAAGCGGCGGGAAATGAAGGCAGAGCTGCCGGATGATTCTTCGCGCATCGAAGGGCGTAATGCGGTCCGGGAAGCGCTGCGCGCGGGATCGACCATCGACCGCCTCTATGTGCAGGAAGGACTTTCGGACAGCAGCGTGAGCGCCATTATAAAAGAGGCGCAGAACCGGAACATTCAGCTGCGTTTCGTGAAAAAGGACAGGCTCGACGAGATGTCGGAGACCGGCGCCCACCAGGGCGTGATCGCGCAGATCTCCGCCTATGAATACGGAACGGTGGAAGATATGCTGGCGGCTGCGCAGGAAAAGGGCGAAGCGCCCTTCCTCATCCTTTTGGACGGGATCGAAGATCCGCACAATCTCGGCGCCATCCTGCGGACAGCCAATCTTGCGGGAGCGCACGGCGTCATCATCCCAAAGGACCGGGCGGTGGGACTTACGGCTGTGGCCGCGAAAACCTCTGCCGGTGCAGTGAGCTACACGCCGGTCGCAAGAGTCACCAATCTGACCCGGACAATCAGGGAACTGAAGGAAAAAGGGATCTGGTTCGTGTGCGCGGATATGGACGGAGAGGTGATGTACAGACAAAACCTGACCGGACCGATCGGCCTTGTGATCGGGAACGAAGGGGATGGCGTTTCACGCCTCGTGCGCGAGGCCTGCGACTTTGTAACGAAGATCCCCATGCAGGGAGACATCGATTCTCTGAACGCCTCCGTCGCCGCAGGCATCCTGGCCTTTGAAATCGTAAGACAAAGAAAATTTTCCTAATATTATCCGGAAAACACAGCATAAAATAAGAAAGAGCGGTAAAAACCGCTCTCTTTTTATTCCGGGATGCCTTCCAGCTTTGCGGAAGGCTCCTTTTTTTCTGTAGGGGTCACGCCGAAAGCCTTGACGTAAGCGCGGGCGAAGGCGGAATAGCTCCGGAAGCCGCAGGCAAAGCAGGCGTCGGTCGCTCCCATGCCGCCGCGCAGCATCTCGCGCGCCGCAAGCAGGCGCTTATCCGACTGATACTGATGAATGGTTGCGCCGACCTCGGCCTTGAAGCGCCGCATCATGTGGAACTTGCTGATGTAGAAGCGCTCGGCGAGGTCATCCACCGAGACATCCTCGGTCAGATGCTCGTCCACATAGCGCAGGATCTGCAGAATCTTGTCGTCCTTCGGTGCCGGCGGCAGAGCCTCCCGGTAGAGTGTCCGGCCGATGGAAAGCAGTATCCGGATCAGATCCTCGCGCGCCGCAACGTCGCTCCCGAATTCAGCTGACCGGAGCTCCTTTTCGCAGCTGCGCGCAAGGGAAAGCAGTTCGGAAGCCGCGTTCGGAGAAGGCCTTAGCACGTGCCCCTCCCGCCCGGAAAAGATTTCCGAAAAAGAGGTCCTTTGCGTGCTGCTGCGGTCGATGAAATCCTGAGAAATGAAGAAAATCATACGCTCATAAACCTTGCCCGGCTGGAATTCGGTCTTATGCGCAAATCCCCGGCTGACCAGTACAATGTCACCCGGCCTGAGTTCATAGCGGCGTCCCTGGATCGTGTAGCTGCCGTCTCCTTCGATTAACAGCATGATCTTGTAAAAATCATGATAATGCAGCTCTGTAACAGCGCCGAGCATATCCCGGTTGTGAAAGAGCCTGAACTCTTCCTGTAAATAGCCTCTGCTGACAGCATTTTCTTCCATCTTGCAGCCTTTCCTGCGCGTTATGTGCGCAAATGCAGCAGTATTTGCACAAAGTATAGCACGGAATGCGTTTATTTTGCAATCAATAATCTTTATACTTGGTTTAAAAAGAAAGATTCAGGAGGCTCAACATGGCGAAAAAGAACAGTTTCTTTGCAAATTATGGTTTTCTGATCCTGATGCTGGTCGGTATCATTGCCGGCTGCATTGTCGGTGCGGTATGGCCCGGCGCCACCGCACTGGAATGGCTTGGCACGATTTTTGTTAACCTGATGTTCTGCGTTGTGGTCCCGATGGTGTTCTTCTCCATCTCGTCCGCGATTGCGAATATGAACAATGCCAAGCGTGCGGGCAAGGTTATCAGCACTACGGTCATCACCTTCCTGTGCACGGCTGCCATCGCTGCTGTGATCATGTATGTGATCGTGCGCATCTTCCCGATTTTCACCATGGAGCCTCAGTACGAGGAATCCGAAGCGACTGCCCTCGGCTTCTCGGATATGATCGTGAACTTCTTCACGAAGCCCGACTTCAACGAGCTCTTAAGCCGCAGAGCTATCCTGCCGCTGATCGTCTTCGCGATCCTGTTCGGCTTCGGCGTGCAGCTTAACGGCGGCCCCGAGACCCGCACTGCGAAGGGCCTTGCGGATATCACCAACGCCCTCATGAAGACCGTCAAGATCATCACCTACTATGCGCCGATCGGCTTCTTCGGCTTCTTCGCCAGCCTGGTCGCGACGCACGGCAAGGACTTCATGACCAACTATGCGACGGCTATCATCGTCTACTACGTCGTGTGCTTCGCCTACATGTTCATTTTCTTCCCGCTGTATGCGCGCTTCGGCGGCGGCAAGGGCGCGGTCAAGACCATGTTCGCCCACCTGTTCAAGCCCGCTGCAGTCGCCTTCGGCACCTGCTCCTCCGTGGCAACCATTCCCACCAACATGGAAGCCTCTGAGGACACCGGCATCTCCAAGGAAGTCACCGACATCGTGCTTCCGATGGGCGCCACGATGCACATGGACGGTTCCGCGATGAGCGCCATCATCAAGGTCGCCTTCCTGTTCGCCATGTTCGGTCAGGACTTCGGCACCGGCAGAGCCATCGTTGCGATCATCGTTGCCGTGTTCAGCTCCGTTGCCATGAGCGGCATCCCGGGCGGCGGCGGCACCGGCGAGCTCGTGCTCTGCACCATGTTCTTCCCTGAACACCTCTCCGTGGCCTTCCCCATTGCCCTTGCAATCGGCGATCTGGTCGATCCGCCCGCAACCATGGTCAATGCAGCAGGCGACTATGTGGCCAGCTACATCGTTTCCCGCTTCGTGGACGGCAAGGACTGGCTGCAGAAGAAGCTCGCCAAGAAAGAAAACTGAGCAGATTCGTGGAATAAATGACTATCTAAAAGCAGGGAGGCCTTCGGGCCTCCTTTTGCCATCAAGTCACCATGAAAAAAACAAAAAAACACTTGCATTCCCCGGAAGAGGGTGCTATAATGCGTGAAGTCTGCAAAAGACAGGCCTATGGCCGTGCGGAAGTGCTGGAACTGGCAGACAGGCATGACTAAGGATCATGTGTTCGAAGAACGTGAGGGTTCAAGTCCCTTCTTCCGCAGAATTGTGAAAGCCCCGCCGCTTGGCGGGGCTTTTGCATACGTAGATTTTTTCGGCAAAAAGAGGAGCTGAAGATGAAAAAAATGACAAGACACGTCCTGCCGTTGCTTCTTGCACTGGCCATGATCCTTTCTTACGGGGATCCGGCTTTTGCACAGGCCGGCGCCACGGACAGCCCCGCACAGACCGCTTTTTCGGAAGCGTCCGCGCAAGAAAGCAGCAAAGCACTGGAGATGGAGGATCTGGACCCTTCCTCGCTGGGCATCAGAAAGCTGGGAGAGATCACGGAAGAGCAGGGGGATGAAGCGGAAATCAGCCTGACTCCTGACCTTTCTCTGGATCAGACGGTCCGCGTATCCATCTTTCTGGACGGAAAAGGGACAGTGGATGCCGGCTTTGAGACAAAAGGCATTGCGGCTGATCCGGCTGCCATTTCATATCGGAATCAGCTGAAGGCGCAGCAGGCGGCGGTGACAGCGCGGATTGAAGCCGCTCTTGGCCGCGCTTTGGAAGTCAAGTGGAATCTGACGCTGCTGACCAATGCGATTTCTGCCGATGTAAAGGTCGGGGAGATCCCGCTGATCGAGCGCCTGGACGGTGTCGCTTCCGTAGAACGGGAGCGGCATTACGAAGCACCGGTCACAGATGGTGAGACTTCTCCGCAGACAGCAAATACAAGCGAGAATATGGTCGGTGCGGTTAATGCCTGGTATCAGCTCGGCTATACCGGCGCAGGAAGCCGCATTGCCATCATTGATACCGGTCTGGATACAGCACACCAGAGCGTGAATGCAGATGCCTTCACCCATGCCATCGAAGAGGTCCGTGCGTCAGGAAAAGACGTCAGCCTGATGACGCAGGCGGATCTGAACGCGATCCAGACGAGCCAGCTGAATTCCGGTTCCCATAACTACCTGAACGCAAAGATCCCTTATGCATACAATTACGTGGATGGCGGCACCCGGGTGAATCACCAGGATAACGGCAGCAATCACGGCTCGCACGTGGCAGGCATTGCGGCGGCAAACCGTTATATCAAGAGCGGATCAGACTACGTTGATGCAGCGGAAACAGTCGGTGCCGTCGGCATGGCACCGGATGCCCAGATCCTTGTGATGAAGGTGTTCGGGACAAACGGCGGCGCCTACGACTCCGATTATTTTGCTGCCATAGAGGATGCCGTCGTTCTCGGGGCAGATGCGGCAAACCTTTCCCTCGGTTCCAGTTCTCCCGGCTTTACTTATGCGGGCTCGACGTATCAGTCGATTCTGAACGGACTGGTTAACAAGAAAGATCTTCACATGGTCCTGTCGATCTCGGCCGGCAATGCATATGCTGCGGATGACTTCACTCCCCATAAACTGTATGCGGAGGATGTCAATTTCCATACCGGCGGTTCTCCCGGCTCCTATCTGAGCAGCCTGAGTGTTGCGGCAGCGCAGAATACCCTGTCGGAGGGGACGCCCCTTATCTTTAATGGCAGCCAGCAGGTGTTCTATGCCGAGGATACCGAAAGCAGCGAGGGCTCGGCCTATTCGAATCCGGCCATGACGTCGGTGGCCGGAACCTGGGATTATGTTTATATCGATGCACCCGGTGAAACATCTGATTATGCCGCCGTCAACGACGAGGTGCCGCTTGCCGGCAGGATTGTGATTGTCAACCGCGGAGTCCTGGCCTTCACGGAAAAGGGCAATAATCTGAAATCATACAAGCCGAAGGCCTTTATCGTAGCCAACAACGCAGACGGCGTGATTCACATGGATCTGAGCGACTTTACCGGATCCTTCCCCTTCGTCTCTATTTCGCTGAAGGATGCTGAAGCCATCAAAGCGGCCGGTACAGCCAGGCAGGCTGGCGGGGTCACTTACTATACCGGAACCGTTGAGGTGACGACAACTGAGGTGACCACGGTCGCTGCCCGCGAAGATGCGCAGATTACGGATTTCAGTTCCTGGGGCGTACCGGGCTCTCTCATCATGAAGCCTGAGATCACGGCACCTGGCGGAGATATTTATTCGATCAACGGAACCTCTTCCTATTCGGGCGATTCGAATACCGGAACGACGGCTTACGTGTCTTATTCCGGCACCTCCATGGCGGCGCCGCATATTGCAGGGCTTTCCGCCGTCCTGATGCAGTATCTGAAGGAACAAACCCCGGAAAATGAAGCACTGATGAGCGGCCGCAATCTTCGCACGGTTGCCGACAGTCTGCTGATGAGCACGGCAACACCGATGAAGAATCAGAATGCATACCTTTCCGTCCTTCAGCAAGGCGCCGGTCTTGCTGAAGTGAGCAATGCGATTCAGGCGAAATCCGTCATTTTGATGGAAGACGCATCCCTGACGAGCTCCACCGGTGCGGCAGCAGACGGCAAGGTAAAGGTTGAGCTCGGAGATGATCCGCAGAAGAAAGGGGAATACCGCTTCAGCTTCTCCGTTTATAATATTTCCGATGAGATATTGCAGTTTACCCTGGACACGGACCTGTTCACGCAGGCGGTGACGGGGGATACGCTGTCACATAAGACGGCGCTGTTGCCTGCCGGCGGTGTGCGTTATGAATGGGAAGGTGCAGCACCTGCGGCTGCTGCGGATGGACACGATGTGGACCGTGACGGGGATACGGATGAAGACGATGCCCAGGCGATCCTGGACTTCCTTGCCGGCTTTTACAACGAGAAGGAAGACTTGCTGGATCTTGATGCCGGAGATCTGGACGGCGATGAGATGCTCAGCTCCTACGATGCCTATCTGCTTCTTGGCTGGGAACAGGAGGAAAGCGTCCCTGAGGAAGGATACACGGTCGCTCCCCACGGCAAGGCACTTGTTACGGTAAGCATTTCCCTGACGGCAGCGCAGAAAGCCGCATTAAATAAAGAGGGCGGTGCTTATCTGGAAGGCTTCACATACGTGACCTGCAATACGGTTACGGAGGAAGGGGAAAGCCTTTCTCATGAGCATTCGATACCGATCCTTGGCTACTACGGCAGCTGGACAGAGCCTTCCATGTTTGATACCAACTCCTACACCGAAGAACTGTACTGCAGCGAGCAGGAAAACTATTCCGGAACAGCTGCAGCGGATACGAACTATATGCGCATCACGACTGACGGGGCAACGGTGAAGTTCTCCGGCAACCCGTACATGGTGGAGAGGAATGCGGAGGGAACGCCGGTCTTTCCGGAAGAACGACTGGCGATCCGGAGCGATGCAAAGCTTAATGACTTCCGCTACAACCTGATCCGATCCGCCGGAGGCACCGGCTTTGCGGTAAGCAAACTGGACGGAAAAGGCGATGTGAACCGTATCATTACGGCTTCCGTGACAGGTACAGAGGTGACTGGTCTCTGGTACAATGTGAATCAGGGAACCTGGCAGAACACTGCGGTCAGGTCGTACTCAGTCGGCAGGAAGCTGAATGAATTTGGCTCCATCGCTGAAGGCGACCGTATCCGCATCGGCTACTATGCGGTCCCGGAATACAACGTCATGACGGTCAGCGATGACATGACGGCAGCAGAGGCGGGGCTTCTGACCGAGGCGGCGTTCAGAAAGATCCTGAGCAGCAATGTATTGGGCCGGGGCGCCATGGTCGGTTTTGACTTTACGGTCGATGATACCGCGCCTGTGATCGAGAGTGCAGTGTTAAACGGCACGGTCTTATCTCTGACCGCAGGCGATAACGAGAATCTGGCTTATGTGGCAGTCATGTCGCTGGACGGCACGACAAAATATTTCGAGAAGACGCCGGGAGAAGGACACGGCACGTTCAGCGTTGACGTTGCCGAAGCCATCGCTGATGCAGACGGGTATGTGGCGGTCTTTGCCGGTGACTATGCGGGCAATGAAGCTGCAAAAGCCGTCAAGGTCAACAACAATACCTCCGGCACGGATCCCTATACGGTGACCGGCCTTTCCCTGACGCCTGACTCTCTTGATCTTTACAAAGGGAATACGGCAGATCTGACGGTGAAGGTCACACCGATCACAGCAGAGGACCGCGGCGTTACCTGGTCGAGCAGCAACAGCTCAGTCGCTTCCGTGGATGAGAACGGCCATGTGACAGCACTCGCTGCAGGCACGGCCGCGATCACGGCGGTATCAAAGAGCAGTACCCAGGTCAAGGCCACCTGTTCCGTCAAGGTTACGGCAGTGAGTAAAGAGCTGAATGCGATCATCTGGGATGAGGAGGGGCAGATCTTTTTCTCCGGCTTCAATGCAGGAAGTCTGCCGGCCTGGAACAAGCTGCATGGTGAGCCGCAGGACAAAGAACTGCATGCGGCATTTTACCAGGCATCGCGCCTTTATGCGGCAACACTGGACACGGGTTCCGAAACGTCCACACTTTATACCGTCAATACGGACAATTACAGCCTGACAGAGGTGGGGAATCTGACCTACTTTGCGACGGATATCGCGCCGGGGCCTACGACATATGCCAGTCAGTACGGCGTCATGGTTCAGCCGTATGCGATCTATCTGCTGGTCGGTTCAGCCACAGATCCTTCGGGCGGAATCTACGGCAGCAAGGATGTGAGCGGGACCATAGGGGATAACGTGTATATTGCCGCCGTAGCGGCAAAGAGCCTTTCGGCCAGGTCTGCGGTCTATTATTTCCTCGATGAAAACGGTATCATCTGGCAGATTTCGCTGAACGGAACGACGTTTGGCACCCCGACGAAGATTGTGGAGACAGGGATCAGCACATCGTTTGCCTATCAGTCGCTGTACTATGACGGAAGCTATCTGTATTGGTCGCATCAGGACGGAGATGTCTCGGAGCTGATTGTCATCAACCCGCAGACGAAGGCGGTTTATCATGCAGGAGATTTCGGCTCCGGTGTGTGGCCGGTGACAGGCCTGTATGTGAACGGATCCCTTGCCCCGGCCCTGGCAGGGGACGATGCGGCAGATGCTCCGGAAGAACTGCAGCTGATCCCCGGTCATGAACTGGCAACGGAGGAGATAAAAGCCCGCTATGCGCAGGCACTGAAGAAAGCCGGCCGAGACGCCGTCTCTGAGGCGGCAGTAGAGGAGACGCCTGCAGCGGCGGAATCCGAAGCGGAATTCTCCGGATCCCTGCAGATCATCCGCGGTGCGGCAGGCGTGAACGCTGCGGAAATCATCGGGGACGAGGATGAGAGCCTGATACCGGTCGCTCTGTATGAGGAGACGGCCGTGCATAACGGGTTGTATTTCATTGAATATGATCCAGAAATGCTGGAGTTTGACCATGTCTCCTGCCTTGCAGCCCATTTCGCCTGCTTTGACGATACGGAAAAAGGTGTTGTGACCTTTGCCTTTGCGGACACAGAAGAGATCCCCGCCGGGGAAGAAATTGCCAGGATTGTCTTTCGTGTCAACGCCTGCGGGAAGTCGGAGCTTTGCGTGACGACACTGGAACGAGGTGACGAGCTGGGACTGAATGAGCAGTTTGTCCTTCCCGTGGAAAGGATCAGCTATACCCTGAATGAGACAAAGCTGACGCTTCCGGTGGGGAGCAGCCGGCAGCTCGTATTGGAAGGCTGTGACGGATCTGTCGGCACAGGCAGCTTTACAAGCAGCGATGAAAGCGTCGTGACCGTTGATGAAAACGGTCTGGTGACAGCCCTGAAGTACCACAGCGGTCCGGTTGCGGTCCATGTGACGATGGCAAATGGTTACGAAGCGGACTGCGAGGTTCAGACGCTGTTCCGGGATGTGGCCGGTTCATCTGAAATTGGAGATTCGGATTATCAGTACTATTATAAAGCCGTTTACTGGGGGGCGGATCATCAGCCGGCTATCACCAAAGGCTACAATCTGGAATACTTCGGTGTCGGAGAAGGCTGCAAGAGAAAGGATTTCATCCTCTTCCTGTACAGGCTGGCCGGACAGCCGAGCGTGACGGCTGCAGAAGTCAGAGAGATCAGGAATACCTTCTCTGATCTTGCCGCTTCGGAACTGAAGGAAATCTTCCTTAAAGCCATTGCCTGGGGCTACAGTGCCAAGGATCCGGATAAACGAATCATCAACGGATATACTTCCGGTGAACTGGCAGGACAGTTCGGTTATGACCGGACCATAACCAGACGGGAAGCCATTTTAATGATCTGGCGCTATGCCGGAAGACCTGAGGCGGCCGAGAATGCCCTGTTCAAATCCTTCACCGACGTCTTCGGAGCGGATGGAAAGTACAGCACAAAGTACGGCAAGGCCTACTACAGCGCGGCTTCTGATACCTATCAGTCTATCCGCTGGGCGGCGGCGACCGGTATCTCCAACGGCTACCGGCAGCAGACCGACCTGCTGACGGAACAAGGCCTCACGGCTCCCTGCTACGGCTGTAAGCTGGAGTGCCTGAGAGAGGATATGATTGTTTTCCTCTACCGCTTTGCGGAGAAATTCGGCGAATAAAAAGCAGTATTCTGAGAGGGCGCCCTGCTCATTAGACGAGCAGCGGCGTTCTCTCCTTTTATTGACAAATCAGAAGAAAATCATTACACTGAAAACGATTGATTTCTGCACAGAAAAACGTGATGGACCATCAAAGAATCCGGAAAAATGGAGGATCGGCAGCGATGAATAAACGTATCTCCCTGTTTCTGACAATACTTTTGGCATTTTGTCTGATTCCGCATATGGACGCAAAAGCAGAAAAAAATGATGCGTGGATAGAAACAGATGCTTCCAGAGGAATAATGCAGGCGGGAGGTCTGCTCATACCGCAGGAGGAGAGTTCTCAGGCTGATGAGGAAGCTGTGGCTAAGGCGGTAGAACTGCTTTATGCGGAGGCTTTGAAATGGGATGGAACTTCAGAATACTCGCCGAGAATCAAAATCAGCAGTGCCAAGGTTCCTGTTTCTGCTTCGCAGCAGCTTTTGATTCATTTGCTTAATGATCACCCGGATCTGTTCTATGTCAAGAGCTTCAGCTATACATACGGTTCCGGCTACATAAGCGATGTTCAGCTTTGGTTTAACACCAGCTATTCTCTTGATGATGTGACGGCCTTTTACCGTGAAGCGGAAAAGGCCGTGAAAGGGACAGAGGCAGCCTGGTCTGATGAGCAGAAGGCGCTGTATCTTCACGATTGGCTGGTTACGAACTGCGAATATGATCTGAGCTTTACATACTTTAATGCTTATGATGCAATCGTAAGAGGCAGCTCTGTCTGTCAAGGCTACGCACTTGCGTATCTATATCTGCTGGAGCTTTGCGGCGCAGACTGCAGGCTGATCACAAGTGCGGAACTGGATCATGCCTGGAATCTCGTCCTGATCGGGGACAGCTATTATTATGTGGACTGCACCTGGGATGATCCGGTGGCAAGTAATGACTATACCCTTTACGCTGACTACTGTGCTCATCGGAATTTCCTGAGGAGCACAGCGGGAATGACCGCCGTCGATCACGACAGTACAGACTGGGTCGACATCGATGGAAACGATGTTTACAACGGGATAACGACCGGAACAGATTATGAGGCTGCCTGGTGGATGCCTACGATTTCCGCTATTCCGCATGTGGGGGAACTTTGGGCGTACGAAAGCCAGGGAAAGGTCATGCTCCATGATTATTCTGCGGGGACGGATGAGTATGTTTTTTCCCTGACTGGCTCCGATTATGGCTGGCCTTATCATTTTGCCGCCCTGGATGGGGTGTTTTACGCTTCAACCTCCGGCAATATCAGGCGGTTTAATCCGGATGGCACGCAAAATGCGGTGGTTTACGAGCTAAGCGCAGAAGAAAAAGCACTTGGAAGCATCTATGGGATCCATACGAGAAACGAAAAGCTGTATTATATGCTGTACAGCGGAGGGAGCTCAGCCGATTTTATCGAAGAGAAAGAAGTGCCCGGCATCGGAAAGGACTATGAATTCACCGGTTTCAGCTGGGAAGAAACAGAAGAAGGATATACGGCCTTTGCAAACTATTTTGACCGGAACAACCCGGAAGATGTCAGAAGCATCCGGGCGGAAGTGGTCTATCAGCTCCTGCAGGAACCGACATGCACAGCCGAGGGTAGCGGTGTTTATAAGGCTTATATCAGTGAGGAGTCCAGCCTTGACTTTACGGTACATACGGAAGAGGTGATCATTGCCTTGCCCAAAACAGAACATGATTATGCGGCTGTATACGAATGGATCGAAACCGAAGAAGGCGGAACCTATGAAGGCAGCGTGACGCATAAAGGCTGGATCTGCAAGGCTTTCCCGGTCTGCCGGAATTGTGCGTATACACTGACAGAAGAATGCGAATGGACGGCTGCGCTCTGCAGCATCACGAAAGAACCCTCATGTACGGAAGAAGGCGAAGGGGTGTATACGGCTGCCTTTGCGCATGCACGATACGAAGAACAGCGGAAATATATATCCATCCCCGCGCTTGGTCATGTATGGGCCTTTGACGGCTTCAGCTGGGAAGGCGATGATGAAAACGGCTATACTTATGCTGAGGCAGAATACTGCTGCGCACGCGATGCGGCACACCATATGTCTGTGGCGGCGGTAATCACGGAAGAAAGAAAAGCACCGACTGCGGAAGAAGAGGGCTTTGTCTCATATACTGCGGCTGTCTCTGCAGCGATAAGCCCCGACGATCAGGAACATACCGAAGTCAGAGTGATCACGCTTCCCAGAGTGACCTACAGGCTTAGTCAGGATGCAGCTTCCATTGCCGTTAAAGACAGCCTGCAGTTAGTTCTGATCGGCACGGATGGCTCGGAAGGAACCGGCCTCTGGTCCAGCAACAATGAGACCGCCGCGACAGTGGATGAAAACGGCCTCGTAACGGCACACAAATACGGCAAGGCGGTGATCACGGCTGTGATGGCTGACGGAACGGCATATGACTGCGCGGTTCAGACACTGTTCTGGGATGTGGCTGACAGCAGCAAGTACTATTTCCGGCATGTCTACTGGGCGGCGGAAAAGGGGATCACGAAAGGGTATGATCTGGAGTATTTTGCGCCGCAGGAAACCTGCAAAAGAGAACAGATGATGACCTTCCTCTGGCGCCTTGCGGGCGAGCCGGAACCGAAAACGGGGAGCAGCAGGTTCCCGGATGTGAAGAGGGGCGCTTATTATTACAAGGCGGTGCTCTGGGGTGTCGAGAACGGGATCACGAACGGCTACTCGAGCGGTGAGCACGAAGGCCTCTTCGGCGTAGGACTGCCCTGCACGCGGGAGCAGGCCATGACCTTTCTTTGGCGCATGGCGGGAAAGCCTGAACCGAAGACAACGGTCAATAAATTTGCCGATATGAAGAAGAGCGATTACTATTACAAGGCAGTCCTCTGGGCTGCGGAAAACGGCATCGCGAACGGCTATACAACGGGAGAATACGCCGGCAAGTACGGTGTCGGCCTCGACTGCCTGAGGGAACACATGGTCACCTTCCTGTCGCGCTACAGCAGCAAGATCATGAATCCGTGAGCTTCACGGCGCTGTCAGTTTAAATAAAGATCCGGGGGAGTGCAAAATGCATTCTGCCCGGGTCTTTTTGCATAAAGTGAGCGCTGTGGCGGAAAATGAGGCGAAAACGCCAAAACACGGGAAAAAGTTTCTTCAAAGTAAATTTACGAAAAAAGATAATCGTTATTTGAGAAAAAAGCTTGCAAGCATACTTGCAATTGACAGGGAATATACGTATAATAATACCAATCTCGGGAAGTATGTTCCCGATCAAACATTATGAAAGGGGAATCGCTTTATGAAGAGATTCAGAAAAGTCACAAGCTTGCTGATGATTCTGGCGATGGTTTTTTCCGTCCTTCATCCGACCAGCCTGGTAAAGGCTGCCGAGAATGACAACGGAGAAGAACTGAGCTGGGAAGTTGTTGAAAACAACAAAGACAGAATCGCGGGCAAGCTTAACGGCATTCCGGGGGCTACGGATGCAGATCCTCTGGCGAACCTCAAGGGCGACGTGCGTGTGTCCATCGTACTGGACCAGGCATCCACTATCGCTAAGGGGTTTGAGACAGAGGGGATTGCGCTGAATCCTGCAGCTGTCAGCTATCGGGAATCCTTGAAGGCAGCTCAGGATGATATTGCATCCGTGATCTCCAGAGAGGCTCTTGACGGCGAAAAGCTGGATGTTGTCTGGAACCTGACACTGGCTGCGAATATCATTTCCGCAGTTGTGCCGGCGGAGAAGATCAGCGCGATCAAAGCGGTAAGCGGCGTTAAAGACGTCGTTGTGGAAACACAGTATGAACCGCAGAGAGCAGAAGCTTCCGATGATCCCAACATGTCAGTCGCTACGGGCATGACCAATGCTCAGTATGCCTGGGCTGAAGGGTACACGGGCGCCGGCAGCCTGGTTGCCATCGTGGATACCGGTCTGGACTACAAGCATCAGTCCTTTGACCCTGTCGCCTATGAGATGGCGATCACCCAGCTGGAGGCAACGACCGGCAAGACATTTGATGTCCTGACGGCACAGGATGTCCAGAAGCTGTGGTCATCCCTGAACGCTGCACAGCGCACAAGCGGCAATGCGTCACAGACCTACTTTAATGCCAAAGTGCCTTACGGCTTCAACTATGTTGACCGCAACTTCAACATTGAACATGTTAACGACACGCAGGGCGAGCACGGCTCACACGTTGCCAGCATCGCGGCGGCCAACAAGTATCTCTATAAAACTGCTGAAGACGGCAGCATCAGCCTGCAGAACGCGATCACCGCGGTCAGAACACAGGGCAATGCTCCGGATGCACAGCTGCTGATCATGAAGGTCTTCGGTGCGGGCGGCGGCGCTTATGATTCCGACTACTTTGCGGCAATCGAAGATGCCATCGTGCTCGGTGCGGATTCCGTGAACCTGTCCCTTGGCTCTTCAACAAAGGGCTTCTCCTACAATTCGACCTATCAGGAAATTATCAACAGCCTGACAAATGTCAACACCATCTGGACCAACTCTGCCGGCAATAACAGCTCCTGGGCTGACAGCACGGCGCTTGGCTACCTGTACAGTGATTATGCCAACATGGGTACGGGCGGCTCCCCGGCTACCTACAAGACCCCCATATCTGTGGCTTCCGTGGACAATGACGGCTTCACCGGTTCCTATCTGGAATACGGCGATGATCTGATCTTCTATACGGAGACTACCGGTTACAGCAATGCGCCGATGATCACCGCGGCCGGAGAGTATGAGTTCGTATACATTGACGGCCCGGGCGTCGATGACAATGCCAATGTCGGCAAGGCCGGTGACAGCTTCCTGGTTTTAGGTGAAGCTAATGTTAAGGGCAAGATCGCTCTCTGCAACAGAGGCTCTTCTTCCTTCTTTGCAAAGGCCAACGCTGCCGCTGCACAGGGTGCGGTCGCTGTGATCATTGTCAACAACCAGCCCGGCACGATCAGCATGAACATGACGGGCTATACCTACACGGCTCCCTGCGTTTCGATTACCCAGGCTGACGGCAATCTGATCAAGGCCGGCGCCGAGAAGACCAGCTTTACTTCTGCCGACGGAACGACGGTCGAATACTACACCGGTACGATAACGATTGGTGAAGGTGTAGGTACAACGGAATATGATGCTGAATACTATACCATGAGTGATTTCTCGAGCTATGGTGTTCCGGAAGATCTGACCATCAAGCCTGAGATCACGACCCCCGGCGGCAACATCTATGCGGTGAACGGCAGTGCGAAGAGCACCGCAGGCGCCCCTACCGGTGGACACGATCAGTACGAGAACATGTCCGGTACCTCGATGGCGGCTCCTCAGCTGGCCGGTATCGTCGGTGTCCTGTCTCAGTTCTACAGAGAATCTGACCTTGCCGACAATGCGGCTAAGTTTGATCTGAGCAAACGCCAGGTACTGCAGAGCCTGATGATGTCCACCGCACGTCCTCTGATTGAAGAGGAATCCGGTTCTTACTACAGCGTCATGAAGCAGGGTTCCGGCCTTGCCGACCTGAATGCGGTCATGAACTCCAACATCGTTATCCTCATGGATCAGACGACGGTTAACGGCGAAGTCAGAAAAGACAACTCTGATTATGCGGCTGACGGCAAGGTGAAAGCCGAGCTGGGCGATGACCCGGAGAGAACCGGCAAGTACAGCGTATCCTTCACGCTGAACAACCTGACGGATGAAGACCGCTTCTACTATCTGAGTGCGGATTTCTTCACCCAGGATGTCTTTGCTTATTATACGCTTGACGCGAACGGCAGCTCTATCATGGATGCTGACGGCAACCCGGTGATATCCACCTATCTGGATACCTTGACAGCTCCGCTGGATGCGAACCTGACCTGGTATGTTGATGGCGTGAAGTTTGATCCCGATGCCACCGAGCACGATGTGAACTTTGACGGCAAGTTCGATACGCTGGATGCGCAGATGATCCTTGACGTGGTTACCGGCACGGAAGAAGGCGACTTCGATGAGAAGGCCGCTGACGTGGACGGCGACGGCAAGATCACCACTTACGACGCCTACAAGCTTCTTGAAATCCTGAATCAGGGCGCGGCAGTCGTTCCGGCCTCCGGCACGGTCTCTGTCAAGGTAGAGATCGAACTGACTGACATTGCGGATTATGATGACAACGGCGCTTATGTTGAAGGTTACATCTTCGCTTCCGAGAAGGAATCCGAAGACGGCGCTTTCGGCGTGCAGCACTCCATTCCGGTCCTTGGTTACTACGGCAACTGGAGCGAACCGCCCATGGTGGATGTCGGCACCGCTCTTGAAGTCGAATACGGCCTTGAACCCCGTTATCCTTACCTGACTTATCAGCTTGGCGCGAATGCCTATGGCTATAATACCTTCATCGGTACGCTTGCCGGCACGACCTTCAACTATCCTCTTGGCGGCAACCCTATCCTCACGGATGAAGCTTATGATCCTGTGCGCAACGCGATCAACCCCGAAACGGTGATCAACGGCGCCAGATACATCCAGGTGAGAAACAGTGTTGCGAACCGCTATGCACTGGAAGCGGAAGATGGCAGCGTGATCAACGAAGCCATTACGAACAGCAATGTGTACGCTGCGTACTACTATCCGAACGGCGCTGAGTGGAGAAACACCACGACATCTTCCTCTTATGGCTACAAGCCGTCCGGCCTTGCCGACGGAACGAAGGTCAATCTGACCTTTACGCTTGTACCGGAATACTACAAGGATCCTGTCACCGGTGAGATCAACTGGGACGAGATCAACACGACCTGGGAACTGCCGTTTGTCATTGACGGCACTGCCCCTGAAGTGACTTCTGTATTTGGCAAGAGAATTACCACAGACGATGCCAACACGATTGTTGTCACCGTAACCGCTAAGGATAATGAGTACATTGCCGGCTTCTTCGCCTATGAAGAAAACGGCACACAGCCGATCTATATGGAAGGCTCCAGAACCGATGCGAAGGCTGAAGGCGCAGATGACAGAGGCGACTATGTTGTTATGCTTGACGGCACCGATATCTCCGATCACATCGAGGTCGAGGTATGGGACTATGCCGGCAATGTGACGACCGTACAGATCAACCTGAACAAGGATGAACTGACGGGAGCAGTCGATATCTCGCTTGATGCGGAAGAGTTCACTGCTGTAGTTGGCAACTCCGTACAGCTGACCGCTTCTGTGGCCCCTTGGGGCGCTGAGGATACCGGCGTGATCTGGTCCAGCAGCGACGAATCCGTAGCCACTGTAAGTGAAAACGGTCTGGTCACGGGTATTGCGGAAGGCACAGCCACGATTACGGCTGCGGCACATGCTGATCCTACAAAGACGGCAACCTGCAAAGCCACCTTCATCAAGGTTGAGAGAGAACTGAACGGCATTGTCTGGGATGAAAACGGCGAAGTCTGGTTCTCCTCCTTCAATACGGGTAACCTGCCTGAATACACCAAGCTCAATGATGCCAGCATGAGACTGCCTCTTGCTTCCACCGCCTACAAGAAAGACGGTACGCTGTATGCCGCGACCTTCGATTCTGAGGAATGGCTGTCTGATCTGTATACTGTCAATGAAGAAACCTTTGAGGCAACGCTTATTGGCAGCAGTGAGATCGGCTACATGGATCTTGCTCCGGCTCCGAGCCTTGGCGAGAACGTGTTCATGGCTGTGTACGCAACCTACGCGGTCATCGTTGACGGTACGACCGGCGATTATATGGGCGTGTTTGATCTTGCATCGTATACCGGCGGCAACTACCTTGTAGGCATTGCCTATGAAGAACAGTATGCTCATTCTGCTTACGGCAACACCGACTGGTACTTCCTGGTCGATGAAGCCGGCAATCTGTACAACACCGGTTTCCTGCCGTATGGCGGAAGCTATTCAAGATTTGGTGTCTCCTCCGTAGGCAATCTCGGCTACACGGCTGATGTTCCTTACTTCCAGTCCCTGTACTACGATGGAACTGACCTGTACTGGAGCAACTTCTCTGATTCTGAAGGCATTGTCCGGATCGTCTTTGTCAATGACCTTTATAATGATGGCTCGATCTACAGCATCGGTTCCTTTGCGCAGGATGTATGGCCGGTTGGCGGTCTGTACAATGACGCGGAAAAAGAACTGATTGGCGTACCGAAGAGTGAAGATGCGGCTAAGGAAGCGGCTGTGATCGATGAAGCAGCCGTGTTCGAGACCGAAATTACACCGATCGAACATGAGACCACAGCGGTCAAGGGTTCCCTGAATGCGGCTCCTGCTGCCACAGCCACCCGTGACAGAGCGGATCTGAACGGTATCACGGAAGAGATCGAAGAAGGCAAGACCACGATCACGATCGATGCTGCCGGCAATGCCGAGGATGAAGACGGCAATGCTGTAACGCACAACGGTCTGTATGAAGTGACCTACGATCCTGAAGCGGTCACGCTGGAAAGCATCGAATCCGACCTGCAGTTCAAGGCTGTGGCGGAAGAAGAAGGCAAGGTCGTCTTTGCCTTTGCGGATCTGAAGGGCGTGAAAGAAGGCGAAGCGGTTGCTACGCTGAAGTTCACGGTCAATACGGAAGAAACCACGACCGTTACCGTCGAGACCAAAGAATCCGAAGATGATTTTGAAGGTGCAGAAGAAGAATACGTTCTGAACGATGTCACCATCGAGATCTCGGATGAAACGGCGACCGTGCTGTGGTTCGAAGAGCTGCAGCTCACTGCCGAAAGCAATGTTGGCGTCACCTGGTCCTCCAGTGATGAAAGCATCGCGACCGTCGATGAAAACGGTGTTGTGACCGGTCAGAAGATCGGCACGGCGACCATCACGGCGACGACGGTAGTCGGCGGCAAGTCCGCTTCCTGCGAAGTGACGGTTCTCTTCCAGGATGTTGCGGATGACAGCAAGTACTATTTCAACCCGGTATACTGGGCATATGAACAGGGCATCACCACCGGTTATGCGAACGGCGAAAATGCCGGCAAGTTCGGTGTCGGCCTCAGCTGCACACGTGAAGATTTCATCCTCTTCCTGTACAGACTGGCCGGTCAGCCTGATGTCGATATCAGCGACGCGAACAGCAAGTTCAGTGATATCGCTAAACTCAGTGACCTTCGCAAGAAAGCCATTGTCTGGGGCGCTGACCTTGGTATCATCAAGGGCTACAGTGACGGTACCTTCGGTGTAGGCAAGAATGTCGTCAGAAAAGACGCCATGATCATGATCTACAGATATGCCGGCAAGCCTGCTCCGACTGAAGTCGGTGTCGAGAAAGCCAATGCTTTCACCGATGTCAAGGGTCAGTACAAGGAAAACACGGATACCTTTAAGTCGATTGCCTGGGCAGTCGAGAACGGTATCACGAACGGCTACACCAGCGGCGAGTACAAGGGCCAGTTCGGTGCTGTGCTTGACTGCCTGCGTGAACAGCTGATCACCTTCCTGTACAGATACGATAATCTGGACTGATCAGCAGACAAACTATACAAGGAGGCCTCCCTTCGGGGAGGTCTTCCTTCTTTTTTTCCGACCTTTTGCGGACTTTATAAAAAGCATTTGCCTTTTCGATTCTTCGGTGTTATAATCACTTTCACGCGGATGTAGTTCATTGGTAGAACACCAGCTTCCCAAGCTGGATAGGCGGGTTCGATTCCCGTCATCCGCTTATTTTTGTATCACGGGGAGGAACGTTTTTATGGGCAGGAAGACGGCCGGGATGACGGAATGCTGCGATGAGAATACGCAGGGCCGGGCAGAGCGCCTTCATGCCGCGGCACCGTTACTTTGCCGCTGGTTTGCCGAGCACGCACGTTCTTTTCCCTGGAGAGAGAAGCGGACGCCTTACAAGGTCCTTGTTTCCGAAACCATGCTGCAGCAGACCCGCATTGAGGCGGTGCTGCGCTACTATGAGCGGTTTATGACGGCCTTTCCGACGTTAACGGATTTGGCACAGGCACCGGAAGACCTTGTGATGAAGTACTGGGAAGGCCTGGGCTACTACTTGCGGGCGAGGAATCTGAAGAAGGCGGCGGAGATCTGCGCGGAGCGCTTCCGCGGGGAGCTGCCGGAGGCCTATGAGGCGCTGACAAAGTTGCCGGGCCTTGGCAGTTACTCGGCCGGTGCGGTGGCTTCGCTATGTCATGACGAGCCGGTGCCTGCGGTGGACGGCAATGTTCTCCGCGTGCTTTCGCGCTTCTTCGGCGATGAGCGGGATGTGCGCCTTCCGGCAGTCAGAAAAGAGACAGAACAGATGATCCGACTGGTCCTGAATGCCGGGATCAGCCCGTCTCTCTTCAACGAAGGCCTGATGGAACTTGGCGAGACGCTCTGCGCGCCGAAGGGGAAACCGGAATGCGGACTCTGCCCCTTTAGGGAAGCCTGCCGCGCCCACGGCGAAGGGCGGGAAGAAATGCTTCCTGTCCGCTCGCAGGGGCCGCAGCGGAAGACCGAGGAGAAGATCGTCTGGGTATTTCTGTATGACGGCAGGGTGGCATTAGAGAAGCGTCAGGAAAAGGGCTTGCTGCACGGCCTTTACGGCTTTCCGCTGACGGAAGGAGTCTCCGGTGATTCCCCCGAAACGCCTGAGAAAACAGAAGACGAAGAAACCGCTTCCGCGCTTGCCCATCTTCGCGCGGGAGGAATAACGCCTGTCACGCTCACAGCGCTTGGCAGGGCAAGGCATATATTTACCCACAGGGAATGGCGCATGACGGGGTATCTCGTGGAGACGGACGCGCCGCTGCCTGCTTACCTATACGTAACCCCGGAAGAGCTGGAGCAGGCGTATGCGCTTCCCTCGGCATTTCGCTATTACAGGGGAAAGGCGCTGCAGGCCTGTCAGGACCGATCACGCTGACAGGAAGACAAGAAAGAGGTTCATGCAATGGCAGATGCAAAATGGATCGTGTTGAATAAAAAGGGCGACGTCCAGGGTATGGCGGATGCACTTGGCATCGACGTGCTGACGGCGCGTCTTCTGGCAAACCGCGGCGCAGACAGCGTAGAGAAAGCCAAAGCTTACCTGCAGGGCGAGATGGGGGATCTGCATGATCCCTCACTGCTTAAGGATGCAGATAAGCTCGTGCAGCTGCTTGTGGGTGCGCTTTTTGAGGGCAGGAAAATCGCGGTCGCTTCCGACTACGATGCAGACGGGATCTTTTCGGGAGCGATATTAAAAGAAGCGCTGGAGCGGCTGGGAAGCTGTGTGCGGATCTACACGCCGGACCGGATAAACGAAGGCTACGGCCTGAATCAGCGCATCGTGAATGATGCGCGGGATTTTGGCGCGGACGTGATCTTGACCTGCGATAACGGCATTGCCGCGCATGATGCGGTGGCCTATGCCAAAAGTCTGGGAATGACGGTACTGGTCACGGACCATCATGAGGAGCCGGAAAGAGGCCTCCCGCCTGCCGATGCGGTGGTGGATCCGAAGCAGCGGGGCGACAGCTACCCGTTCCCCGGCATCTGCGGGGCATTTGTCGCGTATAAACTGATGTGCCTGCTGTACCGGCACCTGGGGAGAGATCAGGCTGAGCTGGATGATCTCATTCCCTATGCCGCGATTGCAACGGTGACGGATGTGATGGACCTTGTGGATGAGAACCGGATTCTCGTCCGGGAAGGCCTTAAGATGCTGCGGGAGACAAGGCAGCCCGGCCTTCGTGCCATGCTTTCTGCCTGCGGACTTGAGGGCAGGACGCTTTCAGCCTACCATCTCGGCTTCATACTCGGTCCCTGCTTTAATGCGGCAGGGCGTCTGGAGACGGTGGAGACCGTGCAGCAGCTCCTGTCTGCGGAGACGGTGGAACAGGCGCTGCCCTACGCCAAAAAGCTGCAGGATCTGAATGAGCTGCGCAAGACGTTAACGGAGGAAGGCCGCCGTCACGCCAGGGAGGCGATAGAAAAAGAGGGACTGCAGGAGGACAAGGTCCTGGTGGTTCACGTGCCGGATGTCCATGAGAGTGTTGCCGGCATTGTGGCGGGAAGGCTGAAGGAAGAATATCACAGACCCGTGCTTGTCATCACCGGCCGCGGCAGCGCCTGCAAGGGCTCCGGCCGCTCGATCGAGGCCTATGATATGTTTTCGCATATCGAAGCCTGCGGCGGATTCTTTACCCGCTTTGGCGGACACGCGATGGCTGCCGGCTTTTCACTGCCGGAGGAAAATATCGCGGGGCTCAGGCTTGCGTTAAATGAAGGGGCCGGCCTGACGGAGGATGACCTGTGCCAGACCGTTCAGCTGGATGCGGCCATGCCGCCGGAATACGCAACCGCAGAGCGGATCCGCGAGTGGGAAAAGCTCGGACCCTTCGGAACAGGTTTCCCCAGACCGCTGTTCGGCAGGGGAGGGCTCCTGCTGGAAAGCATCCGCGTGCTGGGGCAGAACCGCAACGCCCTGCGCCTGCGCTTCCGGGGCGAGAGCGGCAGAAGCTTCGAAGGGATATGGTTTGGCGATGTCCGCATCTGGGAGGATTTCCTCAGGGAAAACTACGGGGAGAAGAGCTTTACCATGCTGGAGCGCGGCCAGACCCGCGTACCCATTGCCCTGGCCTACCAGCCTGTTCTGCATGAGTATGAGGGCAGGCAGAGCATCCAGTTCCAGATCCGGGATTACCATTTTTCTTCCGGGACTTAAAGGGCCCTGACCCTGTCAAAAAACCGCTGCGAAAAATCTCTTGAAAAATGGTTGACATTGGCGGCCGAATCTGCTATAAAGATATAGCGCTTTCGGAAAAAGCCGAAAGATCGCATGCGGTGACTTAGCTCAGTTGGGATGAGCGCCACGTTGACAACGTGGAGGTCGTCGGTTCGAGCCCGACAGCCACCACTGCCTGAAGATCGCGGAGCCTTAGGGGCCGCGGTCTTTTTTTGCGCATAAAGCTTTTTTTGTTGTCAGTGAAGGTCTCCTGTGCTATGATGTGACAGGAAAACCGAAAAGAACGAAAGTGAAAGCATCTTGAAAAGGAGCGACACGTTTTATGAAGAAAAACTTGGAAGATTATGTAATCACGATCCCGGATTTTCCTGCGCCGGGTATTATGTTCCGTGACGTGACAGGAATTCTTCAGGACGCAGACGGATTTGCATTGGCTGTCGACAAGATGACCGAGATGGTAAAAGACCTCGATTTTGATCTTGTTGTCGGTGCGGAAGCCCGCGGCTTTATTTTCGGCGCAGCCATGGCTTACAAGCTGCACAAAGCCTTTGTTCCTGCACGCAAGAAGGGCAAGCTTCCCCGCGAAACCGTATCGGAATCGTACGAACTGGAATACGGCACGGCGGAGATCGAGCTGCACAAGGACGCCATTGCTCCCGGACAGAAGGTCGTGGTCGTGGATGACCTGATTGCGACCGGCGGCACCGTTGAAGCGATCTGCAGACTGGTGGAAAAGCTCGGCGGAGAGGTCGTCAAGGTCTGCTTCATCATGGAACTGGCCGGTCTCAAGGGCCGTGAGAAGCTTGCGAAATATGATGTGGACAGCGCCATCGTCTACGAAGGCAAGTAAGAGATGATCACTTCCGTTTCCAATCAGGCCGTCAAGGATGCTGCCCTGCTGCAGATCAAGGCGGCAGCAAGACGCGAGACGGGCCTGTACATCGTGGAAGGACTGCGTCTTGTCAGGGAGGCACCGCCTGAAGAGGTGGTGCGTGCCTATGCAACGGAAAGCTTTGCGGCTTCGTCAGAAGGGAGAACGCTGTGCGAACGCCTCCATGCGGAGCTGGTCTCGGATGCGGTCATGGCGAAGATGAGTGATACGAAAGCGCCCCAGGGGATCCTTGCCGTGGCAAGGCAGAAACACTGGACGCTGCAGGCCCTTGCGGGGAAGAAGGATTCGGAAAGCACGGACGCGCCGCTGCTTGTTCTGGAACATGTTCAGGACCCCGGCAATCTGGGAACGCTTTTCAGGACCGCCGAGGCCGCAGGCGCCGCCGGAATCCTTATGGATGCGGAGACGGCAGATCCCTGGCAGCCGAAGGTCGTACGGGGAACGATGGGCGCCATTTTCCGCCTGCCGTTCGTGGTACGTGCTGACCTTGGGGCCGCGCTCCGGGAACTGAAGGATCTGGGTTATACCTTGTATGCGGCACACCTTGCGGGAAGCAAGGCGTATGACAGGCTGGCCTATCCCGGGCGCGCAGCTTTCCTGCTTGGCAATGAAGGAAACGGCCTGAGCGAAGAGATCACGGCGCTTGCGGATGAGCGGGTGCGGATCCCGATGCTCGGAAAGGCGGAATCGCTGAATGTGAGCGTGGCTGGTGCCGTACTGCTCTATGAACACCTGCGGCAGAGAAGACGGGAAGATTCTCAGTAGCAGAGGCAGCAGGAGGGATAATCTCTGCGGCCGCGGGTCAACAATGCAAATAAAAAACGGCGGCGCCTTAGATTTATTTAACAAAATTACACAAAAAAACGGCGTTTTCCTCTTGACCCACCTGAGGGGAAACCTGTATAATGAAACAACGGGACGAATAAGTCCACTGACGTAGAATCCTATTACAAAACTAAAGGAGATACAAGATGAAAGACATTTATGTAGTCAACTGCTGCCGTACGGCCGTAGGTTCCTTCGGCGGGTCCCTGAAAGATACCCCCGCCGCCGACATGGGCGCTATCGTTGTGAAGGAAGCCCTGAAGCGCGCGAACGTGAATCCGGAGAACGTCGATGAAGTGATGTTCGGCTGCATCCTTACCGCCGGCCTTGGCCAGAACGTGGCCCGTCAGGTAGCGGTAAAAGCCGGTATCCCTTACAAAGTACCTGCCTACACCGTCGGTATGGTCTGCGGTTCCGGCATGAAGTCCGTGATCGAAGCTGCCCGCGCTATCCAGTGCGGCGATGCCGACATCATCGTAGCCGGTGGTACCGAGAACATGTCCGCTGCTCCTTTTGCCGCTCCCGATGCCCGCTGGGGCGCCCGCATGGGTGACAAGAAGTTAGTTGACACCATGATCAAGGATGGCCTGTGGGATGCGTTCAACAACTACCACATGGGCACCACCGCCGAGAACATCTGCGACTACTGGGGCATCACCCGTGAAGAGCTGGATGCGTTCGGCCTTGCCTCTCAGCAGAAGACCGAAGCCGCCCAGAACAGCGGTCGTTTCGATGACGAGATCGTTCCGGTCCCGGTAAAGGTGAAGAAGCAGATCGTTGAATTCAAGCGCGATGAGTTCCCTCGTGCCGGCAGCACCATGGAAGGTCTTGCCAAGCTGCGCGGCGCTTTCCCGGTCGGTCCGGAAGGCGTGGAAGATGAGATCGTCGATACCTTTGAACCCACTGAAGTTCATGAAGCCGATACCCGCAAGCACGTTCAGCGCGTGACTGCCGGCCAGGCCTCCGGCATCAACGACGGCGCTGCCGCCCTCGTTCTTGCCTCTGCCGAAGCGGTCGAGAAGTACGGCCTGAAACCCATGGCCAAGCTCATCGGCTACGGCCAGGGCGGCGTGGATCCGAAGATCATGGGCGTTGGCCCGGTCCCGGCTTCCCGTCAGGCTATGGCAAAAGCCGGCGTGACCATCGATGACATCGACCTGGTCGAAGCCAACGAAGCCTTCGCGGCCCAGTCCATCGCTGTTGCCCGCGAACTGCACTTCGATATGAGCAAAGTCAACGTGAACGGCGGCGCCATCGCCATCGGTCACCCGGTTGGAGCTTCCGGCGCCCGTATCATCGTCACCCTGCTGCACGAGATGCAGAAGAGAGACGAAGCCAAGAAGGGTCTTGCCACCCTTTGCATCGGCGGCGGCCAGGGTGTTGCCACCGTTTGGGAAAAGTGCTGATTAAGGCATAACGCTTCGTAAAGACGGAGGACGGTTCATCCGTCCTCCGTTTTCACTTTTTAACAATCAGGGGGCAGCATGAAAAACGAAGCCAGACGTTTATTTATCATTGTGATCGGTAACATTATTGAGGCTGCAGGTTCGGCACTTTTTGTCGTATCTGCAGGTTTTATTACCGGCGGGGCCACCGGCCTTGCCTTGATCCTGAGCCGCTTTACACCGTTTACGGTCTCTGCGTGGGTCACGATCCTCAGCGTTTTCTTTTTGCTGCTGGGCCTCGTTATTCTCGGAAAAGAGTTTTTCCTCCATTCTCTTGCCTGCTCCATCCTGTATCCGCTGTTTTTCCAGCTCTTTACCATGCTGAATGACAAGATCGGGCTGATCACGGAAAACCCGGCGTTAAATACGGTCTGCGCCATCATGTGCTACGGAATCGGTATTGGCATGATCATGAGCGAAGGCGCTTCGACGGGGGCGTTGGACACGGTGGCCGTGCTGTTAAACCGGAAGGCGGGCGTCAGCATGTCCCTGTCCCTGAACGTCATCGAATACTTGACGCTGCTGCCGCAGGTTTTCTATACCGCAAGGGAAAATGTCCTGTGCGGCATTCTGATCATTATCGGCTACACCCTGCTCGTGGATAATGTGATCGCCCGCGGCAAATCGATGATCCAGATGGAGATCATCAGTCCCGAATACGAAAAGATCAATCAGACGATCCTCACCAGATTCAATCGCGGAACGACATTGATCCATATCGAAGGCGGCTACAAACGCGGAGAAGCCTATGAAGTGCAGACGGTGGTAAGACCACGCGAACTGTTTGCGATCAAGATGGCCGTCCTGGAGATCGACCCCACCGCATTTGTGGTTGTGGGAAATGTCTCCGAGGTCAACGGGAGAGGATTTACCCTCAAAAAAGAAGGTTAGAGTCTTCTACGGATTTCAGTTGTATTTTCGCTCTGAATATCGTATAATGAAAACAGTAAAAAAGGAGGTGCGTCCATGCCAAGTTATATCTGGCTTATCATCATGGCCGTGATGATCGTTGTGGAGATTTCGGCGCCCGGGTTAGTTTCCATCTGGTTCGCTGCCGGAGCACTTGCGGCTTATGTCTCGGCGCTTCTCGGTGCAAGCACGGCGATTCAGGTCATGGCTTTTGTCCTGGTTTCGGTAGTGCTTCTGCTTCTTACCAGACCGTTAGCGAAGAAATTCATCAACGAGCGCGCAGCCAAGACCAACAAGGACACGATCCCCGGCCGCATGGCCATCGTAACAGAGGAGATCAACAATCTGGCTGCAACCGGACATGTTACCATTGACGGACTTCCCTGGACTGCCCGTGCAGCCAGTGAAGAGGAGATCATCCCCGTGGGAGAGGAAGTCGTCGTCGAGAAAATCGAAGGCGTCAAATGTATCGTAAAGAGAAAATAGGAGGAGCACATGTACACTTTTCTGCCATTACTGTCTAATGCATTTACGGACAATCTGATCAAAAGCGTTCTGCTGATCGCACTCGTTGTGATCGTGCTGATCATCCTTGTTTCCTGCATCAAGATCGTGCCGCAGGCTCAGGCCTTCGTTATTGAACGGCTCGGTGCCTATGTGGGTACCTGGGGCGTCGGCCTGCATTTCCTGACACCTTTCGTGTCCCGTGTAGCTCGCCGCGTGAATCTGAAGGAGCAGGTCATCGACTTCAAGCCGCAGCCCGTTATCACGAAGGATAACGTCACCATGCAGATCGATACCGTCGTGTTCTTCCAGATCACGGACCCGAAGCTCTATGCTTACGGCGTGGAGAATCCGTTGATGGCCATCGAGAACCTGACGGCAACCACCCTTCGTAACATCATCGGTGAGCTGGAACTGGACCAGACCTTAACTTCCCGTGAGATCATCAACACCAAGATGCGCACGCAGTTAGACGTTGCGACCGACCCCTGGGGCATCAAGGTCAACCGTGTTGAGTTAAAGAACATCATTCCGCCGCGTGAGATTCAGGATTCCATGGAGAAGCAGATGAAGGCGGAACGCGAACGCCGCGAGAAGATCCTGCAGGCGGAAGGCGAGAAGAAGTCCACCATCCTGGTTGCCGAAGGTAATAAGGAAAGAGCCATCCTGGATGCCGAGGCCGACAAGCAGGCCGCCATCCTCCGCGCGGAAGCCAAGCGCGAAGCCATGATCCGCGAAGCCGAAGGCCAGGCAGAAGCCATCCTCAAGGTCCAGCAGGCAAATGCGGAAGGCATCAGGCTGATCAAGGACGCCGGCGCAGACAGCGCGGTTCTGCAGATCAAGTCTCTCGAAGCCTTTGCGAAGGCTGCGGAAGGCCAGGCGACCAAGATCATCATCCCGAGTGAGATCCAGGGCCTTGCCGGCGCGCTGACGGCGCTGAAGGAGACGGTGAAAGATTAACATCGGACCGCTTCATGCAGAGGCTGAAGCTTAAAAAAACGCAGGCTTTGTCCTGCGTTTTTTCGTGCAGAAAACCTGCGTTTTTTTCTGTAAATTTTATTGGCTTTTTTAGAAAGCCTGTGCTACAATACTCCCGATATGCCCTGACGGGTCTTTTTCCTGTGGGGATAAAACAAATGAGAAGACCCATCGGGTTTAAGGAGGAATTATTCACATGAGCGTTTCCGTAGAAAGACTGGAACACAACCTTGCCAAGCTGACCATCGAGATTCCGGCGGAAGAAGTCGCCGCAGCCGAAGAACGTGCGTATCAGAAGAACCGCAGCAAGATCAATATCCCCGGCTTCCGTAAAGGCAAAGCCCCGAAGAAGATGATCGAGAACCTGTACGGCGCTGATGTCTTCATGGAAGACGCGGTCAACGATCTCGTACCGGATGCCTATGAAGCGGCCTGTAAGGAATCCGGCCTGGAAATCATGTCCCGCCCTGAGATCGACTACAAGCAGGTCGAACATGGCAAGGCCATCGTCCTGGAAGCGGTCGTGGCAGTAAAGCCCGAAGTGAAGCTCGGTGAATACAAGGGCCTGCATACCGATGTTGCCGCCCCCGCGGTGACGGACGAGGAGATCGAGGCCGAGCTGAAGAAGGATCAGGATCAGAACGCGACAGAGAATGATGTGGAAGACCGTCCGCTTAAGGAAGGCGACACGGCACATCTTGACTATGCCGGCACGGTGGACGGTGTCGCTTTTGACGGCGGCACTGCCAAGGATCAGGAACTGGTCATCGGCAGCCACAGCTTCATCGAAGGCTTTGAAGAGCAGATGGTCGGCATGAACATCGGCGAAGAAAAAGACCTGAACGTGACCTTCCCTGAGGAATACCACGCGAAAGAACTGGCCGGAAAAGCTGCTGTTTTCCATGTGAAGTTAAACGCGATCAGCGAGAAGGTTCTGCCGGAACTGGATGATGAATTTGCCGCTGAAGTGTCCGAATTCGAGACCCTTGAAGAATACAAGAACAGCATCCGTGAAAAGCTGCAGAAGAGCAAGGAAGAGGCAGCGACCAGAGAGAAGGAAGACAAGCTTCTGGAACAGGCCGTTGCGAACGCCGAGATGGATATCCCGGACGTGATGGTCGAGAGCCAGGCGGAAGATATGGTCCGTGACTTCGGTCAGCGCCTGCAGATGCAGGGCCTGAAGCTGGAACAGTATCTGCAGTATACCGGCCTGACCATGCCTCAGCTCGTGGAGCAGAATAAGGAAGCGGCGAAGAAGCGCATCCAGGGCCGTCTGGTACTGGAAGCCATCGCGGCTGCCGAAGGCCTGGAAGCGACCGAGGAAGACCTGGAAGCCGAATACAAGAGACTGGCTGATCAGTATTCCATGGAAGTGGAACAGGTCAAGCAGTACATGGGCGACGAAGAATCCGAAAAGAGTATGAAGGCCGATCTGGCCACTCAGAAGGCTCTGGATCTGCTGGTTGCCGAAGCAAAATAAAGAGGGTGAAGAGGAAAGAGACCTCATCCCCCGCTGCCTTTCAGGCAGCGGTCCCCCTTCCCCAGAGGGGAAGGCGAGGAGAAAGGAATCATTATGAACTTAGTTCCTACCGTTATCGAGTCCTCAAGCCGCGGCGAACGTGCCTATGACATTTACAGCCGTCTGCTCAAGGACAGAATCGTATTTATGGACGGAGAAGTCACTGACGCCACCGCCGACCTGGTTGTTGCACAGCTCCTTTTCCTGGAATCGGAAGATCCCGGCAAGGACATCAGCCTGTATATCAACAGCCCGGGCGGCAGCGTGACCGCGGGTCTTGCGATCTATGACACCATGCAGTTCATCAAGTGCGATGTGAGCACCATTTGCCTGGGCATGGCCTGTTCCATGGGCGCCTTCCTGCTTGCGGGCGGCGCGAAGGGCAAGCGCTACATCCTGCCGAACGCAGAGGTGATGATCCACCAGCCCAGCGGCGGCGCTCAGGGCCAGGCGACCGATATTCTGATCGCGGCAGACCGCATCCAGAAGACCAAGGAACAGCTGAACCGCATCCTGGCTGCCAATACCGGCAAGCCGTACGAAGTTATTGCGGCGGATACCGAACGCGACAATTTCATGAGCGCCGAGGAGGCTGTAGCCTACGGCATCGTGGACAAAGTCATTGAAAAACGCAGCTAAGGAGAACGCATGCCGAGTAAGATAAAAGATCCCCATACCTGCGCCTTCTGCGGAAGAAACGCTTCCCAGGTCAACCGCCTGATCTCCAGTTCCATTTCGCCGACCTATATCTGCGACGACTGCGTGTCGGTCTGCATGGAGATCCTGGAGGAAGACTGGGAAAAGGTCCCGGGGAAAAAGGACAAGAAAGCGGCACCGCTTACCCTGAACAGTCTGAAGCGGCCGGAGGAAATCAAGCATTTCCTTGACCAGTACGTGATCGGTCAGGATGAAGCCAAGAAGGTCCTCTCCGTAGCGGTTTACAACCATTACAAACGTATTCTGGCCGGCGATAAGAGCGACGTGGAGCTGCAGAAGAGCAACGTGCTCATGCTGGGACCGACAGGCTCCGGCAAGACGTATCTTGCGCAGACCATTGCCAAATGTCTGGACGTGCCCTTTGCGGTATCGGATGCGACAGCGCTTACGGAAGCCGGCTATGTGGGCGAGGATGTGGAGAATATCCTCCTCAAGCTGATCCAGGCAGCGGATTACGACATCGAGAAGGCCGAACACGGCATTATCTACATCGACGAGATCGACAAGATCACGAAGAAATCCGAGAACGTCTCGATCACCCGCGACGTCTCCGGCGAGGGCGTGCAGCAGGCACTGCTGAAGATCCTCGAGGGAACGGATGCCAACGTGCCCCCGCAGGGCGGCCGCAAGCACCCTTACCAGGAAACCATTCAGATCAACACGACGAATATCCTGTTTATCTGCGGCGGCGCCTTCGACGGTCTGGAGAAGATCATTGAAAGCCGTCTGGGCGATAACAGCATCGGCTTCAACGGCGTGGTGGAGAAGAAAGCGGACAAAAAAGTCGGCGAGCTTTTCCGCCAGGTGATGCCCAAGGACCTGGTCAAATTCGGCCTGATCCCCGAGTTTGTCGGCCGCGTGCCCGTGGTCGTTTCCTTAAATGAACTGACCGAAGAAGCCATGCTCCGCATTCTGACCGAACCGAAGAACGCGCTCGTGAAGCAGTTTGAGCGTCTGTTCGAGATCGACGGCGTGAAGCTGGAATTTACCGAGGATGCAGTGCGGGCTATCGCCCGGAAGGCACTGGAGCGCAATATCGGCGCGAGAGGCCTGCGCGCCATCATGGAAAATACCATGATGGATCTGATGTACCGCCTGCCGTCGGATGACACGATCGGAACCTGCACGATCACCGAGGAAGTGGTGGAGGAGGGCGCAGAGCCCGTACTCACCTACCGCGATGAGATGCCCAGAGAGCGGCGCACAAAGATGAGCGCCGACAATATGGTGGGCTAAGCCTTCCCCTTTAGCCTTCCCCTTCAGGGGAAGGTGGCCCGAAGGGCCGGATGAGGTTACCGAAGGAGGCACCGCATGATCATTAAATCAGTCAATCTGGAAACCGTCTGCGGCGTCACCAGCAAGTTTCCCGTGAATGCCCTGCCTGAATTTGCCTTTGCCGGCAAATCAAACGTGGGCAAAAGCTCACTCATCAACGGCCTGATGATGCGCAAGAACTACGCGCGGACCAGCGCGCAGCCCGGCAAGACGCAGACCGTGAACTTTTACAACATCAACGACGCCTTCTATTTTGTGGACCTGCCCGGCTATGGCTATGCGAAGGTCTCCGAAGCCGAAAAGGCCCGCTGGGGCAAAATGATCGAGAAATACCTGCATACGTCAAAGCAGCTGCGCCAGGTTTTCCTGTTAGTGGATATCCGCCACGCGCCGGGAGCTAACGACAGGCAGATGTACGAGTGGATCACGGCAAACGGCTACGAGCCGGTGATCATTGCAACCAAGCTCGATAAGCTCAACCGCAGCGAGCGGCAGAAGGCAGAAAAAATACTCCGCACCGGTCTCGGGACTCCTGCGGAGACGAGAATCTTCCCCTATTCCGCAACAACGCAGGAGGGCAGGGAAGCGATTTATACCTATCTGGAGGAATTGTTATGAAGGACCTTGTAGACCTGAGAGAACTGTTTCGTGACCCGGCGGCATATGACGGCCGGACCATTACCGTGTGCGGATGGACGCGAAACCGCCGGAATTCCAAGACCTTCGGATTTATCATGCTGAACGACGGGACCTGCTTTTCTTCCGTCCAGATAGTCTACGACCAGGAACTGGCGAACTTTGACGAGATCCAGCACATCAACATCGGTGCGAGCCTCATCGTGGAAGGAAAACTGATCCTGACCCCCGAGGCGCAGCAGCCCTTTGAGATCCATGCGGACAGCATCACCATAGAAGGCGCGTCCACGCCGGACTACCCGCTGCAGCCGAAGCCCCACAGTGTCGAATTCCTGCGGACGATCCCGCACCTCAGAGCCCGCACGAACCTCTTCAGCGCGGTCTTCCGCATCAGGAGCCTTGCGGCGCACGCGATCCACTGCTTCTTCCAGGAAAGAGGCTTCGTTTACGTGCACACGCCGCTCATCACCGGCAGCGACTGCGAGGGCGCGGGCGAAATGTTCCGCGTGACGACCATGGATCCTGAGAATCCGCCCCGCACGGAAGACGGAGCGATCGACTGGTCACAGGACTTCTTCGGCAAGGAAACGAAACTGACGGTCAGCGGGCAGCTGAACGGCGAGACCTTTGCCATGGCCTTCAAGAACATTTATACCTTCGGGCCGACCTTCCGCGCCGAGAATTCGAACACCACCCGCCACGCGGCGGAGTTCTGGATGATCGAACCGGAAATGGCCTTTGCGGACCTGAACGACGACATGGACACGGCGGAAGCCATGCTGAAATACATCATCGGCTACGTGCTGGAGCATGCGCCCGAGGAAATGGCTTTCCTGAACAAGTTTGTGGACAAGGGTCTGCTGGAGAGGCTGGAGCACGTCAGGACGAGCGACTTCGGCCGCATTTCCTACACCGAGGCCATCAAGCTGCTGGAGCCGCACAACGACCGCTTTGCCTACAAGGTGTTCTGGGGCTGCGATCTGCAGACCGAGCACGAGCGCTTCCTGACCGAAGAGATCTTCAAGCGCCCGGTCTTCGTGACCGATTACCCGAAGGAGATCAAGTCTTTCTACATGAAGCTGAATCCGGACGGAAAGACCGTCGCGGCCTGCGACTGCCTCGTGCCCGGAATCGGCGAGATCATCGGCGGCAGCCAGCGTGAAGATGACTACGACAAGCTTTTAGCCCGCATCCGTGAGAACGGCATGAAGGAAGCGGATTACGATTTCTATCTGGATCTGCGCAAATACGGCTCCGCCCGCCACGCGGGCTTCGGCCTCGGCTTCGAGCGCTGCGTCATGTACCTGACCGGTATCGGCAACATTCGCGACGCCATCCCGTTCCCGAGAACCGTAGGCAACTGCAACCTGTAAAAATGAATCTCTGATAAAGACGATGAGAGCAGGACGGTGTATTCCGTCCTGCTCTTTGTTTACAATATACAAAACCAGAGTTCTGTGATAATATAAACATATACCACAACCGTAACCCCCGGGGAGGAGAACCTGAACTCAAATAACTACTATATTTATATACTGTCAAATTGGAACAACAAAGTGATCTATGTTGGCATAACCAATGATCTCCGACGTCGATTGTATGAACATGAGAACGAATGTAACGATGGCTTTACCAAACGGTATCATGTACATAAACTTGTTTATTATGAAATGACGGGTGATATCCATAGCGCAATAGCGAGAGAGAAACAAATCAAGAGCTGGTCACGGAAAAGAAAGAATAGGTTGATTGAAGCGCTAAATCCGGAGTGGGGAAACCTCAAATCTCAATGGTGAGCATTATAATGAGGCATAAGATTGCCGCGTTGCTTGTACCCTGCGGGTGCTTCGCTCCTGCACAAGGCACGCTCTGTGGGTGTCACAATGACACGACACATGGTTGTCATCCCGAGGAGGTCGAAGACCGACGTGGGGATCTTAAAAATGAGACAATAAGATTGCCGCGTCGCTTCGCTCCTCGCAATGACAGAAAAAGAAAAGCGCCTTGCAATGACAGTATTAGGAAAGGAATGATCATGACTAAGACAGAACAGCTTACTGACATGCTGCGGGAGTCGTCCCGCATCGTTTTCTTTGGCGGCGCCGGCGTCTCCACGGCTTCCGGCATTCCGGACTTCCGTTCGGCAAACGGCCTCTACAATCAGAAATACAAACGCACGCTGTCCCCGGAGGAAATGGTCTCGCACAGCTTCTTTGTGCGCGATCCGGAGGATTTCTTTGACTTCTACCGTGATAAGCTAATCTACCCGGAAGCGCAGCCGAACGACTGCCACAAGGCCCTGGCGGCTCTTGAAAAAGCCGGGAAGTTAAGCGCCATCGTCACCCAGAACATCGACGGTCTGCACCAGAAAGCCGGCAGCAAAAACGTCTTCGAGCTCCACGGCTCGGTTCTGCGCAACTACTGCACCCACTGCCACAAGTTCTTTGATGAGACCGCCATCCTGAAAGCCCAGGGCGTACCGAAGTGCGATGTCTGCGGCGGCGTCATCAAGCCAGATGTCGTGCTGTATGAGGAGATGCTGGACGAAGATGTGATGGACGGCGCGGCCAGAGCCATCATGAAGGCCGACATGCTGATCATCGGCGGCACGAGCCTGGTGGTCTACCCTGCCGCCGGCTTCGTGCGCTATTTCCGGGGGAAGCACCTGGTCCTGCTGAACAAGAGCACCACCCAGATGGATGACGAAGCGGAGCTTGTGATCCACGACGATATTGCCAAAGTCCTCGGTGATGCCGTCAGAGCAATGGGACTAATGTAAAACCAGGATTACACGGAGGGCCCTGTACAGCACTTTACGGTAAATATTTACTGAATTTAGCATTTTTTTAGACTTGACATATGCTTGACAGCATACTAAAATTAATCCAAATGGAACAATTATGTCATAAGGGGGGGGTAAACCAAATAACCCTTCTATTGTGGCATATTAGATGCATTTTAAGAATTGTTAGTGAGGGAGAATTGCTATGACGAAGAACTTTAGAAAAGTGCTGAGTATTTTGCTTGCATTGTCTTTGGTTCTCGGCCTTTGCCCCGATGCGGCAAAGGCGGTCAATTTTTCTGACAAGGCTGCAGCAGTGCCCGTAGAGAGCGCAGAAGCTGTAGTGTCAGAAAAAGCTGTGGAAACACCTTCTGCCGAGACTTTACCGGCTGCAGATGAAGAAACAGAAGAACCGACGCAGCCGGAGATTCCTGCACAGGAAGATACGCAGCCTGAAGCGACTGAAGAACCGGCTCAGACGACAGAACCTGTCCAGGAGAATCCGCAGCCCAGCGCTCCGGAGAGCCCGGCGGAACCTGCAAACACGGTGAAACCGACCGAACCGGTCAGACCGACCGTGCCGGAACTGGATCCTCTGCCGATCACACTTCCCGAGATTACGGAAGTTGCCATGCCTAAGCAGAGTTTCACAGGTACAGCTAACGGCGTGGATGTTTATGTCTCTGCTCCTGAGGGCGCCTTCCCTGAAGGAACCCTGATGGTCCTGAAGGCGGTTGACGCTGCGGCTGTCGAGAACCAGGTCCGTAAAGTTGTAGACGGAGACATCACCAAGATGCTGGCTGTCGACATCTCTTTTGTGGATGCCAGCGGAAAAGAAATCGAACCGCTGAAAGCAATCGACGTCTCCATGACCTCCGCCGAGATCGATACCCAGAAGGCAGCGATCGTTCACATTCCGGACAGCGGCGATGCACAGCTGGTCAAGGGCGTGGAACTGTCTGCCAACAAAGTCTCGTTCAAGAGCGAGATGTTCTCGGTATACGTCGTTGTCGAGACTGGCGAAGATGCCAGACTGTTTGTCAACTTCGTCCAGTATGGCGGCGAAACCAAGACAATGATGATCAACCAGCGTCAGATCCCTCAGATTGATCAGTATATCTTTGATCCGGGCGCCAATCAGCCGGCTGATTCAGTGTTCCTTGGCTGGACCACTGAAGAGAACTATACCGCTGATACTGAGGCAAAGACGGTTGCTGAAGTCCGCGAAGAAATCAAGACAAAGCTTAATGCCGGCGTGACCGACGGCACTGAGGTGACCTACTATGCAATGGTCTTCAAAGCATACGAGGTTATTTATTGGGATGAAAAGGGTATCCTTGTCGAGGCGGATCAGATCCTGATCCAGTATGATGACACCACTACCAAGCCTGAGCACAAAGTGACCCTTGATTACACCCCGTATCCTCCGGAAAACGAAGCCTCTGCGGCTCAGTTTGTCGGTTGGCAGCAGATTCAGCCGGAAGTAACGGGAACAGAAGTGATCTATAAAGTTGGCGACAGCTTTGCTCTTACAGAGAATGTGTACATCCTGGCTGCTAAGACTGAATTCGGTTACTGGCTGAGCTTTGATGAAAACCTGAGCGGCGCATCGTATACTGAACCTCAGTTTGTTGAGCTTAACGGCAAACCTTCTGCTCCGGCAACGCCGACCCGTGCCGGTTACACCTTCGATGGTTGGTATACAGAGGATGCGGACAAAGATGCGAGAGACGGTCAGGTGGCTGGTGAGGCTTTCAACTTCAATGCGGAACTGACGGCTAATACGACTGTCTATGCTAAGTGGACCAAGGCGGCGACAGCCAGCTATAAAGTTCTTGTATGGCTTCAGAATCTTGCAGGAAACGGATACGACTACAGCGGAACTACCATTACGGTGAATAACGCTACTGTAGGCAATAATACTTACCAGATTACTTCTCAGGGGTCTGGCAATGGTGCTTATGCTCGTGTTTATACCAGCAACACCCAGCATCAGAATTTGGATAGTTTCACGGGATTCCATTTCGCAAATGCCGACAGCCAGACTGCGGTTGCTGCTGAAGGCAATACTGTTATCAATGTGTACTATGACCGTAATGAGTATACATTAACGTTCCAGAAGAACAATTATGGTTGGACGACCATAAAAACTATTACGGCTCTCTATGGTCAGTACATCGGCAATCAGTTCCCTATTGTGGGTACCGATGGAATCACCTATAACGAAGGGCAGCGCTGGGATCCGCAGAACAGCAGTACGTACAGTAATGTGCTGGTCTATATCTACAGCATGCCTGCCGAGAACGTTACTTTCCATCTCGATGAGGCAAATCGTCCGCTCAAGACGATCAACTACTATGTAGAAACTCTGCCTGGTGAAAGTGGGGTGAGTGCGCCTGGTACGCTCTATAGTTATTCGAACAACCAGTCAACATCTGCTCCTTCGGGGACGTCTTTCAAACTTCTGGACAGCATTTCTGCCAGATACAATGGCGTAACGAAGGCAGAGGATTTCATTCCTTTTACAGGTTTCACTCAGTTAGGAGCTGATAGCCGGTATAATAGTGATGGCTATTATATTTGGAGTCAGACTCAGAATGGTACGGTAAACTTCTACTATACCCGTAATTCGTATACCATTAACTATAATGATGGTATCTTTGTAAACGGCACTGATCAGCCTGTTGCGGATGAGGTTGCGAATACCAACATTCTTCCTGCTCAATCTGTTAAGTATGAGGCAAACATCTCCAGCTATAACACCACTCCCGTGCACACAGGTTTTGTGTTCCTTGGGTGGTATACCAACAAGGATTGTGCCGGTGAACCGTATAACTTCAATACTACGATGCCGGCCAACAACGTGACGCTTTACGCCAAGTGGGGCCTTAAGGAGTATCAGGTTACCCTTCATCCTGAAGACAGCACAGATGACCCGATCCAGTATAATAGTGCATCTCAGGCAACTCGTTTCTGGGTAGATAACGGCGAAAAGATCGGTAATATCGGCGGCGAGCGTATCTACTACGATTTGGTGGGCTGGTACACAGATGAAGGTCTGACTCAGCCTTTCAACTTCGAAACATTTGCGATCAATGAACAGACCGTTGCCAAATACGGTAAACTTTGGTCTGAAAGTGAGATCGATCCTGAGTATCCTACTACTGTCGGTCAGATCGACGTGTATGCCCGCTGGCGCAGCAAACTGATCGGCGCTGAAGGTATCACTGTTGAATATATCGACGGTGAACACGGCACCGGAGCCACGGCAAAAGACGAATACAGATATGTAGATGGTGCTGAAGCCAATGCTCACGCAGCATTTGCACCTGCTGAACCGCAAGATTATGTATTCAGCCACTGGGAAGTACAGAAGTGGAACGGTACTGCTTTTGTGAAGGACAAAGACGTGTTCCCTTCCGAAACATTTGAGGTTCTTGCAGACAATGCACGGATCACAGATGAGGACGGCAATGTAGTAACGAAAGCCGATCTGGTCAAGGGTGAAACATATATTTACACCATCCAGGTAAAGGCTGTCTACATTGAAAAAGACAAAGAGATCAAGACCTTCATCAACTGGTACAACAACTACGATGGCGGTCTGGTTCACAAGAGCGAGAACATCAAGATCAATGAGGCGACCGCTATCCCTGCTGCGCCTACTCGTGACGGCTACAAGTTCCTTGGTTGGATCAGAGGCATTGAGGAAGATGGGACCACCACGAATTTGACAGATCTCTGGCTGACCTATAGGGACGGAAAGTATTACTATACAGCAGCAGATGGAAGTGAGAAAGAAGCAACAGAGGTCGCTGCTGATGAGATGCTCGTCAATGATAGTGCGGAACCCGGTATGGGTGATGCCTATACTAAGCACCATGCGCTGTATGCGAAGTGGCAGCCTTATGTCTACGTCAAAGTAACCGGCGGAGAACAGACTGTAACTTATAACGGCGCAGAGCAGAGCTACGATTACACCAAAGATGGTGCCTACAAAGTTGAGTACAAGGTCGGCGACGGCGAGTGGACCACCACGAAACCGGATGGCGTCAAACTGGCTGAAACCAAACCCGAAGTCAAAGGAACTGACGTCGGCACTTATACCGGAACAGTCACCGTCAGCATTTCTGCGGAAGACGGCGCCGATGTACTGATTGCGGAAGACGGTGCTTCTGCAACGGCGGATGTGACACTTAAGATCACACCTCTGGCTGTGACAGTTACCATCACCGGCAACAAGGACACCAAGGTGTACAACGGAAGCGAGCAGGAAGTCACCGGTTATACCTTCAAGTCCAGCAGTGAGCTTTTCACCGAAGATGACGTCAACTTCACCGGGGAAGCCGTTGCGAAGGGAACCAATGTCGGTGATTATCCGATGGGGCTTACTGAGGATCAGTTTGCCGCTAAGGAAAATCCCAACTTTACGGTGGAATTCGTTGTGAATGACGGCATGCTGACGATCACGCCGAGCGAAGATGAGTACGAGATCACGGTCACCGGCAACTCCGCAACCAAGGTCTACAACGGCTCGGAGCAGAGCGTAAGCGGCTACACCGTAAGCGAGTATGACAGCTCGATCACCTTCAGCGGAATCGCTCAGGATGATACGAAGGCCACTGCAAAGGGCACTAACGTCGGCACCTACACGATGACGATGAGTGAAGCTGATTTCACGGCAACGTCTCCTAATTATAAGACGATCAAGATCACAGTCGTCCCCGGTACGCTGACGATCACGCCTGTCACCGACAAGGTCACCGTGACGATCACCGAGAACAGCGACACCGTCACCTATGACGGCCAGCCTCACACCATCAAGGGCTACAAGGCCATGGTTGCGGACAATGAACTGTATGATACGACTAAGTTCGTTGATGAGACCGAGACGGCCGGCTGGACGGTTACCAAGACGGATGCGGGTACCTATGATATGGGTATCCTGCCTAAAGACTTCAAGAACAACAACCCGAACTTCACCAACGTCGAGTTCGTGGTCGTGGATGGCACGCTGGTCATTGAAAAGAGTGACGAGCAGGTCACTGTCACGATCACCGAGAACAGCGATGAAGTCACCTACGACGGCCAGGCTCACACCATCAAGGGTTACAAGACCATGGTGGCGGACAACGACCTGTACGATGTGGCCACGGCTGTGAAGGCAACGGAGACCGATGCCTGGACCGTTACCAAGACGGATGCGGGTACCTATGAAATGGGTATCGTGGCTGCCGACTTTGAGAACCTTGACAAGAACTTTGCCAATGTTAAGTTCGTGGTCGTGGACGGCCAGCTGAAGATCAACCCGATCACCGACAAGGTCACCGTGACGATCACCGAGAACAGCGACGAAGTCACCTATGACGGCCAGTCTCACACCATCGAAGGTTACGAGTCCATGGAAGCGGACAATGACCTGTACGATGTGGAGACTTCTGTGGAAGAGACCAAGACGGATGCCTGGACGGTCACCGAGACCAATGCCGGTACCTACGATATGGGCATTGTCAAGGACGACTTCAAGAACACCAATCCGAACTTCACGAACGTTGAATTCGTGGTCGTGGACGGCACGCTGAAGATCAACCCGGTCACCGATAAGGTCACCGTGACGATCACCGAAAACAGTGACGAAGTCACCTATGACGGCCAGTCTCACACCATCGAAGGTTACGAGTCCATGGAAGCGGACAATGACCTGTACGATGTGGAGACTTCTGTGGAAGAGACCGAGACGGATGCCTGGACGGTCACCGAGACCAATGCCGGTACCTACGATATGGGTATCCTGCCTGCCGACTTCAAGAACACCAACCCGAACTTCACGAACGTCGAATTCGTGGTCGTGGACGGCACGCTGAAGATCAACCCGGTCACCGATAAGGTCACCGTGAAGGTCACGGAAAACAGCGACGAAGTCACCTACGACGGCCAGCCTCACACCATCACCGGTTACAAGACCATGGTGGCGGACAACGACCTGTACGATGTGAACACGGCTGTGAAGGCAACTGAAACGGATGCCTGGACGGTCACCGAGACCGAAACCGGTTCTTATGACATGGGCATTCTGGCTGGCGACTTCGAGAACATCGACAAGAACTTCACGAACGTCGTATTCGAGATCGTCGACGGCAAGCTGATCATCAACCCGACTGATAACAAGGTCACCGTGACGATCACCGAAAACAGCGGCGAGTATACCTACGACGGCCAGCCTCACACCATCAAGGGTTACAAGACCATGGTGGCAAGCGATCCTCTGTACGATGTGAACACGGCTGTGAAGGCAACTGAAACGGATGCCTGGACGGTCACCGAGACCAACGCGGGCACCTATGAAATGGGTATCGTGGCGGCTGACTTCGAAAACACCGATCCCAACTTCACGAACGTTGAATTCGTGATCGTGGACGGCCAGCTGAAGATCAACCCGATCACCGACAAGGTCACCGTGACGATCACCGAAAACAGCGGCGAGTACACCTACGACGGCCAGCCTCACACCATCAAGGGCTACAAGACCATGGTGGCGGACAATGACCTGTACGATGTGAACACGGCTGTGAAGGAAACCGAGACGGATGCCTGGACGGTCACCGAGACCAATGCGGGCACCTACGATATGGGTATCCTGCCGGCTGACTTCGAAAACATCGACAAGAACTTCACGAACGTCGAGTTCGTGATCGTGGACGGCCAGCTGAAGATCAACCCGGTCACCGACAAGGTCACCGTGACGATCACCGAAAACAGCGGCGAGTACACCTACGACGGCCAGCCTCACACCATCAAGGGCTACAAGACCATGGTGGCGGACAACGACCTGTACGTTGTGAGCACGGCTGTGAAGGAAACCGAGACGGCTGCCTGGACGGTCACCGAGACCAATGCGGGCACCTACGATATGGGCATCCTTGCCGGCGACTTCGAAAACACCGATCCGAACTTCACGAACGTTGAATTCGTGATCGTGGACGGCCAGCTGAAGATCAATCCTTTCAGCGAAAAGGTCACCGTGAAGGTAACCGAGAAGAGCGACGAGGTGACCTATGACGGCCAGCCTCACACCATCAAGGGCTACAAGGTCATGGATGCGGACAACGAGCTGTACGATGTGAGCACGGCTGTGAAAGAAACCGAGACGGCTGCCTGGACAGTCACCGAGACCAATGCGGGCACCTACGATATGGGTATCCTTGCCGGCGATTTCGAAAACACCGATCCGAACTTCACGAACGTTGTCTTTGAGATCATCGACGGCCAGCTGATCATCAACCCGGTCAGCGATAAGGTCACCGTGACGATCACCGAAAACAGTGACGAAGTCACCTATGACGGCCAGCCTCATACCATCAAGGGCTACAAGTCCATCGAAGCAGACAACGATCTGTACGATGTGACCAAGGCTGTGAAGGAAACCGAGACGGCTGACTGGACCGTTACCGAGACCGATGCCGGCACCTACGACATGGGCATCCTGCCTGCCGACTTCGAGAACCTTGACAAGAACTTTGCCAACGTGGAATTCGTGATCGTGGACGGCCAGCTGAAGATCAACCCGATCACCGACAAGGTCACCGTAACGATCACCGAAAACAAAGATCAGGTGAAGTATGACGGCGCTGCCCATACGATCGACGGATACGCCAGCATCGTATCTGACAACGATCTGTATGTCATTGCGGATTGCGTGAAGGAAACCAAGACGGATGCCTGGACAGTCACCGAGTCGAACGCGGGTACTTATGACATGGGTATCCTGTCGGCTGACTTCGAGAACATCAGCAAGAACTTCACCAACGTCGAGTTCGTGGTGGTCGACGGAACTCTTACGATCGACAAGCGTTCCCTGACCCTGACCTCTGCTTCCGACGAAAAGGCTTATGACGGCACTCCGCTGACCAACCACGAAGTCACCGTCGGCGGCGATGGCCTGGCTGACACCGATACGATCACCTTCGACGTCACCGGTTCTCAGACCTATGTCGGCTCCAGCGCCAACACCTTTACCTATGAAATCTCCAAGAAGGCTGATGCCACACCTGCCTTCCTGAAGAAGATGGTGAAGGCGGCAAGCTTCGGCCTGATGGCTGCGGACGATGAAGAATCTGACGAGGAAGCAAGTGTTGCTGACAACTACGACATCACGGTTGTGGAAGGCACGCTGACTGTTACCGACGATGTGGATGACAGCGATGTCATCGTAAAGACACATGACGGTGAAGAGTATGGCCTTGGCGAAACGGTTGAATTCATTATCAGTGTCACCAACATCTATGATGAACCGAAGACCATCACCATTGAAGAGATCGAAGGCGTAACCTTCACCTCTGAGCACGTATTTGAGAATGTTGCTCCTGGCATGACCGTGGTTGCAACTGCTGAATATGTGGTCACCGAAGAAGATCTCCTGGCCGGCACCTTCAAGAATACGGCGACTGCCACCTTCTCGGATGTAGACAAGCCTTATGAAGGCGAGGATGAAGTGGATCTTGAAGATCCTAAGCCTCATGTCACCATCACCAAGGAAGTCACCAATGAACCTGCTGACGGAGAACTCTACAAGGAAGGCGAGACGATCGAATACCTGATCACGGTAGAAAACGACGGCAACCTGACGGTCTATGATCTGAAGGTCACCGATGAACTGACCGGTGATGAATGGACGATCGACGAACTGGCGCCTGGCGCAAGTGAAGAATTCAAGGCCTCTTACAAGGTCACCCCTGAAGACGCTGCGGCTGGCAAGGTTCTGAACGTAGCAACAGGTACTGGTACGACCAAGGGCGATGATCCTGAGGTTGTCCCTGGTGAGAAGGAAGTTCCGGTCAAGACTCCGGAGATCCCGAAGACCTCTGATGATTCTCAGATCTTCCTGTGGGCCAGCGTGCTGACTCTGTCGATTGCGGGCATCGGATTCACCATGAACCTGAAAAAACGCGAAGAGGAATCCGAAGCTGAAGCGTAAAGCTTAACAATGCCACGGGTTAAAAACCCGGGACGAAAAACAAAGGAAAGAGCGCGGCGATGAGCCGCGCTCTTTCCTTGTCTTATGCAACAAAAGAGGCAAAGTGTTGCCTAAATCAGCCGTTTGTCGCATGACAAGCGGCTGATCGTCGTTTATGATACTTCTGTCTGATCAGACATCAAGTTCGATTGACAAGTGTAAATACACGTGTTATTATGAGAAAGGCGGAGTGATGCGAAGTTATTCTTCCAGGGAAGTCATAAAGATGCTTGAGGCGGACGGATGGATGCTTGCCCGTGTTAACGGAAGCCATTATCATTATGTGCATCGATTTAAAAAAGGAATCGTCACCGTAAAGCATCCGGACAGAGATATTCCCTTAGGGACCATAAAAAGCATAGAGAGGCAATCAGGGCTAAGGTTCCCGTAATGAGGAGAGCAGATATGAAAAAGATGAAAAAACCAGACAGATATGTATTCCCTGCCGTGCTGACATACGAACAGGATCAGGAGATCTCAGTTGTTTTTCCGGATCTTGATTGTGCAACAAGCGGAATTGATGAAGCCGATGCCCTGTATTCGGCCAGGGAATGTCTTGGCGGAAGACTTGCACTTATGGAAGACATGGGGATGAAGATTCCTGCACCATCAAAGCTGATCAATCTTAAAACGGCGGCGAATGAAAAGGCATGCCTGGTGGATGTCTATATGCCGTCCATCAGAGAAGCTGCCAACAATAAAGCAGTCAATAAGACGGTGACGCTGCCGGCATGGCTGAATGCTGAAGCGATGGAGTTGGGCATCAATTTCTCACAGGTGCTGCAGGACGCGCTCAAAGCGCGGATTAGAGGCTAAGGCTACTCGTCATCCTCAAGAATATATTGATTCAATTCAGGAAAATCCAAAAACTCGGCAAGAGTCATGTTGAAGGTTATCGCGATTCTGTGCAGCGTATGAACGGTTGGATTTTTACTGGTCCCACGAATAATATTGTCAACTGATGATTGTTTTAAACCGCTTAAAGTGGCCAAGCGGTTGATTGTGATACCTCGCTCTTTACATAAGCGCTGTATGCGAAGTGATAGTAGCTTGTCATATTCCATATTGCTATCCTCAATAATACAATTACCTTTTTAAAGGTTGATAATAATCATAACAGATTGCCGGGATGAACTTACCTTTATATAGTTGACAAGCTGAAAAACGAAAACTATAATCAAATCACCTCTAAAAAGGTAACTTCTGTACGGATTAAGAGGGAGTATAATATGGGTATTTATCTCGCAATGAGTATTTCAAAATCTGTCACTAAAGAAGAGTGGAAGAGTGTTTATCAGGAATCATTAAGGCTTCTGGAGGCTTTTCCGCTTGCTGAAATCCGGAAGGTAACGATTCATGGAATAGATGTTTATGCATTTGTTCAGTCATTAGCGAAAGAATAAAAATGAACAGTGATCTGCAACAAAAGCATCAAAGTGTTGCCTAAATCAGCCGTTTGTCGCATGACAGACGGCTGATCGTCGTTTATGATAGTCCTGTCTGATCAGACTTCCTAAAAATAGAATAAGGTGCGGGTGTACGACGTGCAGGATGTATGGGAAAGGCCCGGAAAGAGCCGGATGTTGACGAAGAGCCATCCGGATGGTATGATAATGCCAGAAACCGGACTTCCGCCGCGTGCCCGCGCAGGGAGGAAGTTCATGATTAACCGCAAATATAAGGACACCGTATTCCGCATGCTCTTCGGCAGCGAGGAATACAAGGAAAACACCCTGGCATTATACAATGCCATGAACGGCAGCAATTACACGGATCCTGCTGAGCTTGAGATCACGACAATTCAGGACGTGATCTACATGGGAATCAAGAATGACGTTTCCTTTATCGTGGGAGATGAGATGAATCTCTGGGAGCACCAGAGCAGCTTTAATCCGAACATGCCGCTGCGGGGGCTGTTCTACTTCGCAAGACTGTATGAGAGCTATATTGCTAATCGGGGCATGAGTGTATACAGGAAAAAGGCTCTGGAGCTGCCAACACCACGATACGTGGTATTCTACATCGATCCAGGAGAAAAAGAAGAAAGAAGAATCCTGCGGCTATCAGAGCTATTTTTGGATAATGATCCGGCGATAGAGGTCACCGCGACCGTGATCAATATCAATCAGGGATTCAACAAGTCGTTGATGCGTACCTGCCAGACACTTGAGGAATACTCCACTTTGATTCACGAAATCCGGAAGCGCCAGAAGGAAGGCAAAAACCACGACGATGCAGTAAAGGAAGCTGTTGATTATTGCATAACAAATGGGATCCTGAGAGACTTTCTACTAAAGAACAAGAGTGAGGTAACGGATATGATTTTGACAGAGTTTAACGAAGAAGAATATCGGGAAATCATCAAGCAGGAAGCACGCGAGGAAGGACTGGAAGAAGGCAGAGCAGAAGGAAGAGCAGAAGGCAGAGCTGAAGGCAGAGCGGAAGGTCAGGCTCAGATCGTCAGACATCTTTTGGGCACAGGAAAAACAGAGACCGAAATCATAGAGCTTACTGGTCTGTCGCAGGAGACCGTACACAGTATACTTGAGGGCAAACTTGCCACCGTGACAGCCATCTGACGGAAGAGGAGGCTAAAGCGAAGGCGGCGCAGCTGCTCAGCGAATAAGCGGCCTCTTTCTGCCGCCTGCTGAAGGCGTGCGACAGCATTTCCCGGGAAATGGCCCGAAACGGCCGCATTTTGCCCTGCAAAATGCCCTTCTGAGGAAATAGTGACGGCGACAGAAGGGCGTCAGCCCCTAAGGCAAGGCGCGCGATGATAAATTACCTGGAGGAAAATTTTCTTCCGAAAAGCGGAACTGCAGATTTCACAGAAAAGCACCGCAAAAACGATAAAATCACCCGCAAAAGTCTCGAAAAACTGGAAAATTAATTTTACAAAATGCCTCGAAATGGGGCATTTTTTTGTTGACATGACCACCTATTTGCCTTATGCTAAAGGGGCAAATAAGAGCGAAAACTGCGAGGAGAGGAGTTAATCCCTGCCTTTCTGCGGCTTTTGCTCGCTAAAGTTGTATAAATTATTGTCAGAGGAGTACAAAGGACTATGACAAAGAATGTTAGAAGAATGCTAAGCATCCTGATGGCACTCGTAATGATCGTTGGTCATTTGCCCGACAGGGTAAATGCTGCCGATCGTCAAACTCCGGGTAAAGATGGCACCGTGGTCGAACAGGCCGCGGATACTGTCATTGACGTTTCCGACCCCGGAAATACGGGTGAAATCACTCCTGTAAAGGAGAACGATGTCACGGACGAGCCCTCTACCGAAGGCCAGCCCTCCGCAGAAGATCCTTCTAAAGAAGATCCTGTGGCAGAGGACCCCTCAGCAGAAGCTTCATCGGAAGATCCTGCTGATGTGGAAGACCCGGCAGAGACCCCTGCAGAAGATCCTACTAAGGAAGAAACTCCTGCAGAACAGCCCGCGGAAAGCTCCGAAGAACCGGTGGCGGAACCCTCCACAGAAGAGGTAACGGAACCCTCCACAGAGGAACCGACCGAGCCAGCAGAAGAGCCTACCCAGCCTTCAGCCGAGGAGCCGACTCAGCCGGTGGAGAACCCGACGGAGCCCCTTCCGACTGAACCTACCGATCCGATCGTTCCGGTAGAAACACTGGAACCGACTGATCCGACTAACCCGGTCAAGCCGGTTAAGCCTGTAGAAGAGCCCACCCAGCCGGTGGATAATCCGACTGATCCGGCTCCGGTTGTCAACCCCTCTGACGAGGTAGAGACGAAGGACCAGACCCTGTCTGCAAAAGGCAGTCCTGTCAGCATCGACGGCGTCCTTCCGGTCGGCGGCAGCGTTACGGCCAAGCTGCAGATCGCACTGAAGCCGCAGAACATCAAAGGCCATGCCGCTTCACAGCAGGGCACCAAGAACAATACCGGCAAGGCCGCTGAAAAGGACCTTGTCTCTTATGATATCAAGATCTTCGATGAAAATGGCGAGCGCTGGCAGCCTGAGCAGCCGGTGAGCGTCACCATCACCGATGAAAGCTTCAAGAACGTCAGCCTTGTCAATGTCTACTACGAAGGCGAAAACGGCAGAGAGCTCGTTGCGAAGGATATCGTTCCGGTAGACGGAACCGTCACCTTCAAAGCGGAGCACTTCTCGGTGTACGTAGTGGTAGACCAGGGTGAAGATGCACGAATCAAAGTCGTCTTCCATCAGATAGATGGTACGGAAGTTCCCATCTATGTTAAGAAGGCTGATACTTTGGATGCGGAAATGTACGCAACCGTGCTTTATGATCCAGGCGCCGGCAGCATAGCAAACGGCAGAATGTTCCGTGGTTGGACTACCGATCATCCGCATACGGATACTTCAACACTGCAGACCATAGAACAGATCCGTACAGATGTTGCAGCTCTGTTCACAGATGATCTCATCGATGCGGATCAGACAGGCGGTACGACTCTGCATTACTATGCCGGCGACTACAAAGTCATCCGTATATTCTATCAGGATCCGAGTGATGCCCATATTGTTCTGGATGTTGAAACACTGTTTACAACTCAGGACAGCATAGAGTACAAAGTCTTCAAAGACTTCACTCCCGGTGAAGATGAAAACTTTGAAGGCTGGTACATCGTTTCCGGAAATACGGCTAAAGACTTAAATGGTAACGTTATTGCTGATAATTCCATTATCCAGAACGAAACAAAAATAATGGTCAGTGAGGACGTTACTCTTACGGTTAACGCACCGGCTGGCCACTGGCTGATCTTTAAGGAGAACGGTAGCGGCGCATCCTACACGCCTCCGAACTTCCTTAAGACAAATGAGGTAACCGTTAGACCTGCAAATCCTCAGCGTCTGGGCTACAGCTTTGATGGATGGTATACCGATGCGGCTTGCACAACAGCATTTACATTCGGCAGCACTATTACTGAGAAAACAACACTTTACGCTAAGTGGACTGTTAATCCTGAAGCCTCTTATACGGTCATCATTTGGAAACAGAATGTTAATGGTAACGGGTATGACTTTAAGTTGTCTATTCCTCTGACTGGTACTTCAAATACACCAGTTAACACCGTTTCTCAGCAAGGTACCGGTGACAATGCATATGCCAGAATTAACAATGTAAACTACAATACAGCTAATGCAAATATCGGCGTTGGTTTCCATCTTGATCATTATGATCAGAATGTGAATATCAAGCCTGAGGGCGGTACCGTAGTAAACGTTTACTATAACCGTAATGAGTACACACTGACTTTCCAGGATCACCCGTATACTGCTACTACTGGAAATAGTGGTACGCAGTATGGCCTTGTGGATGGACAGTATGTTCAGTTAACAAGACACGGTTGGAATAATTATTATTGGACCTATGGGGATACATGGTATGAAGAAGGGCCAAGATATAATGGAGTCCGCTATACTCAGGGATCTGGATGGGTTACTGTCAAGGAAATCAAGGCGCTATATCAGCAGAATATCTCTGCAAACTTCCCCATCGTTGGAAATAATGGCGCGACATACAACCATGGCGAACGTTGGGATCCGCAGAGCGACACCCCGTACAAAGAGGTATTGGTCTTTATAGACGTAATGCCTAGTGCTAATGTGACATTCCATCTGGATGTGGCAGATCGAACCACAAAGACTATTCACTATTATATAGAGGCTCTTCCCGGTCAAACGGCTACAAGAACCTACAATGGGATGGGCTTTGTTGAGTATAAGAGCATAGATGCACAGTACAGACATTTTACACAGGCTGAGGACTATGTAGAACTTGTTGGATTTACAAAAGGTGGCCAAAACGGCACCACCTATCCGCCCGAGGCTTATAGTGAAAATGGTTCGAAACTGAATACCGTATGGGAAAATGAGAATGCAAGACATGTTTATTGCTACTATACCCGTAATGTCTATTCGATCAACTTCATGGATGCTGTCTATGTAGACGGTGACGGAAATGAAGTTGAAGAACGGTACAAGGACCAGGGGCAAATCAGTACTGTAGGGAATATCCAATATGGTGCAAGTGTTGCTGACTATAACAACTACAAGCCGGATGCTGCACATACACCTGCCGGCTATGTATTTGACGGTTGGTATATTGATGATGCATGTTCTTCGGAGTATACGTTCGGCACAATGCCGGAAGGCGGTATCACAGTCTATGCCAAGTGGCATATGATCCAGTACCGTGTATTCCTGCATCCGAATGCACCGGCAGGAGCTAATGAGGACTTCCTCGGCGGACAGAGCACAAGCTTCCGTGCCGATTACAACGAAAACGTTACAAAGCCTATTGGCCATGTTACAGGCTATGAGCTTATCGGTTGGTATACTGATGAAGCTTGCACTCAGGCATTCAACATGGAGGCTTATCCTCTTAATGATACCACGACAAAGGAATATGATAAGTCAAGGTCTACTGAGTTTAATGCTTTCGGTATCCAGACGAGCAACGAAAACAAAGATGTAACGAATAATCGTTATTGGATAACCAGATGCATTGATCTTTATGCTAAGTGGCGTGCCACACTTGAAGGCGCTGAGGGTATTGTTGTTGAATACCTGATTGATGGGACAACAACCGCCGATCCGCTTCAGTACAAAGACTCAAGTAATGCTGTTGCACGTGCTGCTATAAACGCACCGACAGGAAAGGTCTTTTCAAAGTGGATCGTCCAGAAATGGAACGGCACCGAGTACGTAGAGGATAAAAAGGTTGATCCTGGCAAGGAATTTGAAGTTCTAAAGGCAAATTCAAAGGTCGTCGTAACTCAGTGGGTCAATCCGAACAACGACACTGACGTTTATGATGTGCCTGAAGCACAGCAGACGCCTGGAAACACGACTCCTCCAGACAGTACACATACCAAGATAAAGACAGCTGCCTATACCATTCGTGTCATCCCGGAATATGTTGATGCAGAGGAAGAGACGCCCACCTTTATCTGGTGGTTCGGCAACGGCAATGGACAGGATCTCGTTCGTAAGGACGGCGATGGCCAGCAGCCTTATCCGACGCTGAAGATTAATGAAGCTGTAACTATTCCTACACCAAATGCGCGCGAAGGATATATCTTCCTTGGTTGGTATAAACTCAACAATAGTGCTGCCGAACCTGCGCATACTTATGATACGACAGAACCTAATTTCCTGTGGTATAGCGATGGAAAGTATTACAGTGATGCCGCTTGCACTAAGGAGGCGACAAAGGTTGCCGCTGATGAGGCAAATCCTTACGATTACCTCTATGCCGTATGGCAGCCGAAGCTTCAGGTGAAGATTACTGGTAATACAGACACTCTGACTTACAACGGTACAGAACAGTCCGTGAGTGGATACACGGTTGAATACAAGGTTGCCGATGCAGTGAATTGGACAACTACTGCACCTGACGGTGTGAGCGTTGCGCTGGCTTCTGGAGCAACAGCAGAGGCTAAGGGTACGAATGTAGATACGTATCCGATGGGCCTTACTAAAGAGAGTTTTAGTGTAAATGCAGGTAATTATGCATATGATCCTGAAAACGATCTTGAAGTTGTTGATGGAAGCTTGGTAATCACGCCAGCGACGCTGACGATCACGATCACCGGTAACAAGGTCGAAGAGACATATGACGGCCAGCCTCATACAGCGGAAGGCTATACTGCGGAATGCAGTGATTCTCTGTATGATGCGAGCAAGATCGTGTTCACAGGAACTGATTCTGTAACTGAGACGGATGCGGGTACTTACCCGATGGGCCTGAAGGAAGCAGACTTCAGTTACGATGATGACAACTTCGAAAACGTCAAGTTTGAAGTGACCGACGGCGAACTGAAGATCAAGAAGGCGACGCTGACGATCACGATCACC
>DJYD01000041.1 GCA_002449955.1 Lachnospiraceae bacterium UBA6987 | reverse complement strand
AAAAACCGCCTGTCTTTTCGGACAAGCGGCACTCTCAACAAAGTAAACTGTTTTTATCTGATCACTCCAGTATGCGCATAGAGGCACCTGGTCCCAGATATCCACTTGATCCGTCCTGGTTAAGGCATGTCGAAATAAGCCGTTCAGCTTTATCGGCTGAGGGCATAATCGTACCCTGAAGATCACACGGGCGATATAAATTCATGAAGCTGGTCGTATGTATCTGCAGCATTGCCTTTCCTTTCCGGACCTGTGGCCCTGTTTTATTCCACTGCCCAATATATCATGGAAAAACGGGTTTGTCATTAAACTTATGGTATAAATTTTCAAGATGATGCTCATAAGCGACATCCGAGCGGAGACAGCGGGTCTCGATCCCACATGCCGGTCTCCCGGCCCTTCCTTAGCAGGGAAGTGCTTTTGCCATTTCAGCCATGTCTCCATGACCTTGCACGCTAACTATAATAGAATGATAGAGGGTGGTTGCAACCTACGGGAAAAGAGGTTGCATTTCCGCTGAGCCCGGTTTCACTTTTGAGGAAGCGGGTTGCATTTTTGCCGGGGTGGTTGCATTTCGGGGAAACCGTGGTGCAGTTTGAAGACAGATGGTTCGTATTCCCGCCCCAGTGTTTTGAGTAGTTTAATAGCATCGTATTCTGAATAACAAATATTTCGGGAAAACATATTGTACATCTCGATTTCCGGGTCTGTCTGCCTTAACAGTCGAATCAAATGCGCCCGAGCGTAATCTACATCAGCGTGTACAGCGTAGAAATAAAGGCTGTAGCTGTTCTCAATTCCATCTTGGACACGAATGACGGACCGAAGTTTCATCTTTTCCATCATTGGCTGAAGCACGTTCTGAATATGTTCAGCCTGGTCTTTGGATGTGATGATTTTCAGATAAACAACATCAGAAGTGGAATAATGATCGTCATCCAGGTAGTAGCGATAAGGCGATCTCTTCAGTTGAAGGAATAACTGGTGTTCGCGCTCGCTCAAAGAGCCGTGATGATAGATGAAATTCCGATCTCTGTGTATGGTATAAACAAAAAAACTGACGTTCATGTTTTGCAGTCGTTTGATTAGCCAGCGGCAGGAAGTGGGGTCCATATAGGAGACAGACAGATAGGTGTTTTCATTGGCGTCGTATAAAGCTGCTCCATCCATCACGATCAGCGGAACTGTAAATTTCACATGGTTCAGTTGAGAGGCTTGAAAAGCTGGCGCGTGTTCGGATATCAAGCAGATCTTGGCCCCCTCCTGATATAGATTCTGCAGCCGGAAGAGAACAGCTGGAGCAAACCGCGAAAACTGGTCTTCCGCCAGATCCTGCATACGGACAAAGAAGACTCTGTTAGGAAGTTTTTTTCTGGGCAAGCGAAACGCATTGACCAGAAGCGCCGTCATGGTGCCAACCAACACATCCAGAATCCGATGAAACGCCTGCTGCATCGGATCAGCAATGTCGGGAAAGGCGATCACCACACAGACAAATACGATTGCCGCCAGACCGGCTGCGTCTTGTTTTCGAATCAAAACAGCGCTATACAAAGAAACCAGTGTTCCAAGCCCCATCATCATGTAAAGGATCGGGGTGGTTCTGTTAAGCACGGGAACCATCAGCATAAGCAGCAGAAATACAAATCCGCACAAAGCGCCAATCATAGTTCCGGCAAGGCGGTTCAGCGCACTTGCTCGGGTATCCTGGACGCAGGACTGCATACAGATAATAGCGGTTATTGCTGCCTCCGCCGGCATGGATTCTCCCTGATATCCGCGCCACAAATAGAAGAATAAACACAGTGTTACCGCCAGACTTGTTTTGACGATTCGCTGCCCGATCGGAGGCCAATGAATCATTCTTTTTCGTTTTTCCCTTTTTTTCATATATCCTCCTTTCCCGCAGTCATTCCGCAGGAAAGCATACGAAAACCGATTGTGTTTGACATGTTCGTGATACCGGCTTATTCGTTGACTACCAGATCCTCAAAGGCTCCAGCGCGCACCCAAATTGAAACGCTTCCGCCCTCCGTGCGAAACGCCCCCCAACCGTTCTCATCGATGGTCACAGGCTCCGGGCATTTGCCCAGCGCGTCGAAAAAGTGCTCGCCTGCAAAGCGTTCGCCGATCCACATCCGCTTGATCCTGCTTTCCTCGCTTGACATCACGACTGCGAGACCGGAATTGGGGTGCTCGTTATCGCCGCCGCGCGTCCAACCGATGCAGTGAGGATCGTCGAAGAAGTCCTCCTGGTCTCCGTATGCATAGGAACGGCGGAGCTTGATCATTTTCCCGAGATCCGGCACGAGCGGCCGGTTTCTCACAGGGTTGCCGTAGTAGTCGGAATAGAACACGCAGGGCAAGCCGTCCTGCCGCAGCAGCACGAGTGCATAGGCCAGGGGCTTGAACCAGTCAGAAATGAAGGACTCGAGGCTTTGGCCGTGCTGGGTGTCGTGATTATCAACGAAGGTGACCGCATTCGCGGGTCGCTCTGCCACAAGCGTATTTTCAAAGATCCGACTCATGTCGAAGCTACTTCCCTGCTCGGAGGCGTGGAAG
>DJYD01000043.1 GCA_002449955.1 Lachnospiraceae bacterium UBA6987 | reverse complement strand
GCATATTTTATCTTCTGTATGCATAAGAAAATACCGTTTCTCGCTCCGTAGATATAAGAAAAAACTTGTGCTATGATAAATACAACAGTAAAAGACGAAACAGAGAGAGGTGATCGGCCTGCTGCAGGAGGGCTATTGCAGCGCGGAAATGCTGGATCTGGCCGTTAAAACCTCGCTGATGCCGCGCGGCCTGCTGCTGGGCGTGGTGCAGCGGATGGATTTCAACGGCCTGGATATGGTGGCAGGCGGGCTGCGAAACAAAAGCTTCGAACCCTTCGGCGCCCCGCCTGAGGACAATATTATCGAGACGATGGCGGAAAAGGGAGAGCTTGGCGTCAAATCCGGCGTGGGCTTTCGGGATTACAGCGAAGAGGGAGCGGCTGCGGCGCTCAGAAAGCGGGACAGAGATCTCCTGCGGAGCGTGAAGCTTGCCCGGAGCTTTATGGAGGATCCGATCGGAAAAGAACGATGATTTATGTGATTATTCTTGTGGCGGCACTGCTTGCGGGAGCGATCAAGAGCATTGCGGGCTTTGGCGCCGGCGTCATTTTGCTGCTGGTGCTGTCCCAGTTTTACGATGTGATCGCCTCAGCTACGCTGAACCAGGCGATTTGCACCGCCCTGCCGATCATTATGGCGCTGCAGTACCGGAAATATATCGAATGGAAGAAGGTGATCCTCCCCGGCGTCTGTTTCATCGTGGCTTCGGTAGCCACCATCCGTCTGGTGAAAAACATCGATCTTTCCTGGCTAGGCGTGATGTTAGGCATCTTCCTGGTCCTGCTGTCGCTTTACTATCTGTTTTGGGCTAAAAACATCAGGATCGAACCCACCCCTTTGATCGCAGTGGCCTTCGGTCTTGTTTCGGGCGTACTGAGCGGCCTGTTTTCCATTGGTGTCACGCTGATGGCCGTGTATTTCCTTGCGGTAACGGAAGACAGAAACCATTATATGGCGGATCTGCAGTCTGTTATGGCGGTAACCAGCATCATTTCGATGGCTACCCGCATTTCGTCCGGGTTTTACACGCAGGCCCTGATCCTGCCCACGGTATTCGGTGTGGCCGGTGTTTTAGCCGGGCTGCAGCTTGGCAAGGGGATCGCCGGAAGACTGAATGCGGCGAAGATCAACCACTTTATTTACATCCTTGTCGGTCTGACCGGAATTGAAACGATCATCAAGCAGTTAATCTGAGCAGTTTGCACTCGCATGGCGCATCATTCTATGGTATAACAATCGCAAAGCGACTGTTATCGTTTGCGGTTGCCATATGGTATAATATGGCGTATTAAACACGGGAGGGAAGATATGGAAACGGCAGCGTTTGGCAGGATAAAGAGGATGACCCCGGAAGAGGCGGTAAAGCTTGTTCGTGACGGAGACTGGATAGAATATGGTTTTGGCGCGGGCTATGCGGAGCTGCTGGACAAAGCTCTCGCAGCAAGGAAAGGGAAGCTGAAGGATGTGAAGATCAGAGGCGGCCTGATGCTGGCGCCGCACCTTGCAGCAGTGGAATGCGATCCGGAGCAGGAAAGCTTTCACTATTACAGCGACCATATCGGCGAGACGGAAAGAAAGCTCCAGAAACTTGGGCTGGTTCGTTTCATCCCGCTGATGCTGCGGGAATTCCCCGGCATGATCAGACGCGGCGACCTGCGCACGGATGTTGCCTTTGTTCCTGTCTCTAAGCCTGATGAAAACGGTGTTTGCAGTACGGGGCTTTCGCCCTTTGCCTGGCGCGTGATTGCCGAGAACGCCCGCACCGTGATTTTTGAGATCAATGAACATTACCCGATCCTGTTCGGAAAAGAAGGCTTAAATGCCACGCGCCTGCCCCTCTCCATGGCGGATGCAGTGGTGGAAGGGGAGCATGACCCTGTGCCGACACGCAGCTACCGTGCACCTTCGGAAACGGACCTTGCGATTGCACGTCTGGTGATGCAGGAAATCCCGGATGGCGCCTGCCTGGGCCTTGGTGTGGGCGGCGTCCCGTTTGCCGTTGCGAATATGCTTGCGGAATCGGACCTGAAGGATCTCGGCTGCTGGACCGGTACGATCAGCGATCCCTTCATGAAGCTGTATGAAGCCGGAAAGCTGACAAATCTTCGGAAGAACGGCCTCGATCAGGGGCTTTTTACCTGGAATCTCTGCATGGGTACCCAGGAAATGTACGACTGGGTCGGTGCACATGCAGACTTATTTAATCCTTCTGATCTGGACTATGTCCATGAACCCTCGCATATCGGTTCGAACGACAACTACATCAGCATCAACGGCGCGGTCCAGGTGGACCTGATGGGGCAGGAAAACGGAGAAACGGCCGGGACCAGACAGCTTTCCGGCATCGGCGGTCAGATGGATTTTCTGGAAGGTGCTTTCCGCTCGAAGGGCGGCAAGGGCTTCATTTGCCTTGCTTCCACGCATGCGAAAAAGGACGGCACCCTGGAATCGAACATCGTTCCTGCAATCGCGCAGGGAAGTACGGTTTCGGTGCCCCGCACCCAGATCCGCTACGTCGCGACGGAATATGGGATCGCAAGGCTCTCGGGCCTGTCCGTTCGTGAACGTGCGGAGGCCATGGCGGCAATCGCTCACCCGGCATTCCGTGAGGACCTGCTGCGCTATGCGGCAGAAAAGTTTAACTGAGAGCTCCTTTGACACTGCTTCTGAAACAGGCGGAAATCCCGCCTGTTTTTTTGAACATTTTTCGCCTTTTCCATATCACCCTGACGGAATATGTGCTATGATAGGCGTACCCGCAGCGGGACGCTGCCGCGCGAGTATCATCCACAAAAAGGTTTCCGGAGGCGGATATGCAGAGACGATCAAGACGCAGACTGAACAGAAGAGGGAGACTGTTTTTTGGCGGGCTCCTGGCCGTGCTGCTGTTGATTGTGACGGGAACGGCATTGTTTCTCGTCAGCCGCTTTGGCAGCGGGGATACGCTGATCCGTCTTAACGGAGAAAAAAATATCGTGCTTGACTACGGAAAAGAGCAGTACGCGGAACCCGGTGCAACAGCCGTTTTTCAGGGAAAACTCTTTTCTTCCCATGTCAGTCTGCCTGTTGAAATACAGGGGCAGCCTGAGGCAGGTGCGCTGCCCGGTGAGTATCATGTGATTTATTCGGCATCTTTTCACGGAAGATACCGGGCAGAAGCTGTCAGAACAGTCACCGTACGGGATGTGACACCGCCGGAACTTGTTCTGAAAGGAGAGGGGAGCCTTGAACTGGAAGAAGGGACTTTCTATGAGGAGGCAGGCTTTCAGGCCCAGGATGACTGTGACGGGGATCTGAGCAGTCAGGTCAGCGCGAGCGGTGAGGTGAATACCACCACTCCGGGCATCTACACCATTACCTATACCGTTCAGGACAGAGCGGGAAATACGGCAACGAAGACCCGCGAGGTCACGGTGAAAGAGAAGGCTGCGCCTGTGGATCCTGTTCCGGTAGATCCTGCCCCGGGGCCTGTGGATCCTGCTCCGGTAGATCCTGTACCTCCGGCTCCTGTCGTCACCGGACCGGTTATTTATCTGACCTTCGACGATGGCCCCGGTCCGATCACGGAGGATCTTCTGGAACTGCTTGACAAATACGGCGTGAAAGCGACCTTCTTTGTCACGAATCAGTATCCGGATTACCATTATGTCATTGCCAGGGAAGCAGCAGCCGGACACAGCGTGGGCATTCACAGTGCCACGCATTCAAAGGATATCTACTCCAGCGAGGAGGCATATTTCCGCGATCTGCAGATCATGCAGGACATCATCGTCCAGCAAACCGGGAAGAAGACAAATATCCTGCGTTTTCCTTTCGGAAGCTCCAATCAGACTTCCGGCTTCAACCCCGGGATCATGACACGTCTGACTGCACTTGTTGAAGAGCAGGGATTTGCCTACTTTGACTGGAATGTGTCCAGCGGTGACGGCAACCCGGCCAACAGCACACAGGCTATTTATGATTATGTGACAGGCGGTGTCAGCAAACACGATACCTCTGTCGTTCTGATGCACGATCTTAATCCGAACTCCATGGCTGCCGTGGAGGATATTATCAAGTGGGGGAAGGAAAAGGGCTATACCTTCCTGCCATTAACCCATGACAGCCCTGTCTGCCACCATCAGGTGATGAACTAAAGCGATTCTGATGAAACAGAAAAAGAATACAAAACAGAATCTACTATTGCTTGGCCGCTTTCTGAAGGGAAGCCGGCTGCTTTTTGCGGCGGCCATTCTTTCGGCTGTGGTCAGCGCACTTGCTGATATGATCAATCCGCAGATCATCCGCATGACGATCGATAATGTCCTTGGCGGCGCCGAGCCTGCGCTACCGCAGTTTATCCTGGATCTTGTAGAAAAAGCAGGCGGTTTTGCATATCTCGCAAAGCATCTGTGGATCATGGCGCTTGCTATCGTTATCGTGGCCGTCATCAAGGCTGTCAGTCAGTACCTCTTCCGGGTCATGAATACAAAAGCAGCAGAGACCCTGGTCAAGACCATGCGGGACTCTATTTTCACGCATATTGAACGGCTGCCGTATGCATGGCACGGCAAAAACCGCACCGGCGATATCATTCAGCGCTGCACATCCGACATGGATACTCTGAAAAACTTTGTTTCTGAGCAGCTGACGCAGGTGTTTCGTATCGTCATTTTGCTGATCCTGTCCCTGGTTTTTATGCTGCGGATGGACTGGCATCTGACGCTGATCGCCTTAAGTCTGATGCCGGTCATCCTGATCTATTCCTTCCTGTTTTCCCGGCGGATCGAGAAAGGCTTTGAGGAAGCAGACGCGGCGGAAGGCGTACTTTCTGCCATGGTACAGGAAAACCTCACCGGTGTCCGGGTGGTGCGTGCCTTCGGGAGAGAGCGGCGCGAGATGGACCGTTTTACCGCGCAGAATGAATCCTATACAAACCTGTGGATCAGACTGGCCCGCGTGATGGCCCGTTACTGGGCGAGCGCGGATATCCTGGGCAGTCTGCAGGTCATGATGGTTGTGATTTTCGGGGCCGTACGCTGCATCAACGGCCAGCTGTTAGCCGGTGAGTATATCGCATTTATTTCCTATAACAGCATGCTGATCTGGCCGATCCGTATGCTTGGCCGCATGATCGCGGAGATGAGCAAGGCCGGCGTCTCGCTTGACCGCATTGCCTACATCATGTCTGCAGAGGAAGAAAAGCCTTCGGAAAAAGGGCTTACGCCTCCGCTCAACAAGACAATTGAATTTGACCACGTCAGTTTCGCCTACGAAGACAGTCCGGAGATGCTGCATGACATAAGCTTCCGTCTGCCCGCAGGCAAGACCCTGGGAATCCTGGGCGGTACGGGAAGCGGCAAATCGACGCTCATGGCGCTGCTATGCAAGCTGTATCCGCTGCCGGAAGCAGGCGGCACGATCACGGTCGGCGATGTCGATATTCAGGATATCGACACGGATTATCTGCGGAAAAACATCGGCATGGTGCTGCAGGAACCCTTCCTGTTTTCCCGCTCGCTCCGGGACAATATCGCGATCACGAGACCGGAGATGAGCCTTGAGGAGATTCGGGAGGTTGCAAAGGCAGCCTGTCTTGATGATACGGTCATGGATTTTTCCAAAGGCTATGATACCTTTGTGGGCGAGCGCGGCGTGACCCTGTCCGGCGGCCAGAAGCAGCGGGCTGCGATTGCGCGGACGCTCGCACAAAGGACGCCAATTATGGTCTTTGACGATTCTTTGTCCGCTGTGGATACGGAAACGGATGCGAAGATTCGCGCAGCGCTGAAATCCCACTTTGCCGGATCCTCTGTCATCCTGATTTCGCACCGCATTACCACGCTTGCGCAGGCAGATACCGTGATGGTGCTGGATAAGGGGCGAATCGCGGAGATGGGAACGCCGGAGGAGCTTGCGCATGCCGGCGGTATTTATCAGCAGATCTACGAAATCCAGACAGGGCTTGCCGATCCGCAGGAAGGAGGTCCCCATGCCGGATAAAGATAAAAACGAAAAGATTTCCCTGCCGTTTTTCGGTATTCCGAAAATCCTGCCCTATGTCAAAGGCTACCGGCCGGAGATCTTCATTATGATCGCCACAGGACTGCTTGGCAGTATCATAGACGTCTTAATTCCCCTATATCAGCGCTATGCCCTGAATCATTTTGTGGGGGAGGGGACGCTGCGCACACTGCCCTTGTTCATTTTCGTCTATGTGCTCTCGATTCTTGTGACAGCGGTAGGCAATTACATCAACGGCTATCTGGCCCAGAAGCTGGAATCCTCCATCAACCGCGATCTGCGGAGCTTAGCCTTCCGGCATCTGCAGACGCTCTCTTTTTCGTACTATAACCAGAACAGCGTCGGCTATATTCATTCGCGTGTGATGAGCGACACCTCCCGCATCGGCATTTTGTTTTCCTGGTCCCTTGTTGAGGGCAGCTGGCAGATGGCTTATCTTGTGGGGGCTATCGTTGTCATGCTTGTTGTGAACGCAAGGCTTGCCCTGCTGATCCTTATCGTGCTGCCGCTCATTGCCCTGTTCTTCAGCCTGTTTCAGTCACGCCTGATCCGGGCAAACCGGGAGGTGCGTGAGATCAATTCCCGCATTACGGGAAATTTTAACGAGGGCATCACGGGGGCAAGAACCATCAAGACCCTGGCCGTTGAAAAGCGGATCGGCAGGGATTTCCGGGATGAAACCGGGAAAATGCTGCGGACTACGGTGAAAGCGGCCCGATACCGGGGCCTTTTTGCCTCAACGATCAGCCTGGCCTCCTCGCTTGCCTTAGCCATCGTGCTTTGGAAGGGCGGAATGCTAGCTGCCGAGGATGTGGGGACTTTCTCGCTTTTTATGAGCTATGCGACCGGTATGATGGAGCCTGTCCGCTGGATCATCGACTGCATATCGGACTTTATTACGACGCAGGTCAACATCGAACGCCTGACAAAGCTTCTGGAGACAAAATCGGATGTGACGGACAGCGAGGAAGTTGTCCGGATCTATGGTGATGTCTTTGATCCGCACAGGGAAAACTGGGAGGAGATCCGCGGCGACATTGAGTTTAAAGATGTGACTTTCCAATACCCGGACGGGGACGAGACGGTGCTTGAGCATTTTAATCTGAAGATTCCGTTTGGCAGCAGCGTTGCCATCGTGGGAGAGACCGGCGCGGGCAAATCGACCCTGGTGAATCTGATCTGCCGTTTTTATGAACCGACAAGCGGACAGGTCCTGATCGATGGGAAGGACGCCAGAGAGCGCAGCCAGCTGTGGCTTCACAGCGCGCTTGGCTATGTACTGCAGACCCCACATCTGTTCTCCGGCACCGTGAGGGAAAACCTTCTTTATGGAAACCCGAACGCTTCAGAGGAAGAGATCGAGAAGGCTCTGAAGTTAGTGTCGGCGGATGATGTGGTGGCAAAACTGGAAAAAGGCCTGGATACAGACGTGGGAGAAGACGGATCCCTTCTGTCGACAGGAGAAAAACAGCTGATCAGCTTTGCCCGGGCAGTCCTTGCGGATCCGAAGATCCTGGTGCTTGATGAGGCGACCTCCTCCGTTGATACCATGACGGAACAGAAGATCCAGGCCGCCATCGACAGTATCATCAAGGGCCGTACCTGCATCATGGTGGCACACCGCCTGTCAACCGTACGGAATGCAGACTGCATCCTTGTTGTGAAAAACGGAAAGATCGTGGAGCAAGGCAGGCATGAGGCGCTGCTTGCGCAGAACGGTTATTATAAAGAGCTGTATACAAGACAATATGAGGACGAAGCGACAGCCGATGTGCTGAAATAAGGCCGGCAACGTAAGAGCCCGGATAATCAGAAGAAACGAAAGTCTTTCCGGTGATTTTCGCTGTATTTGCATGTCACAAAACTGTACAAAAAGAGGCGGGTACGGTATGATTAACGGGATACTCCGGGTGCCGTGACTGTCATCAATTGGTGATGCAGGCAGTACTCGGGGTACGGAGAACCGATTCCACTAAGGGAGGAAGAAATATGGATGCAAAAACTGCAATGCTGAACCGTGCGGGCGAAATCATCGATTCCTACGGCAGCAAGCGGGAAAACATCATTGCCATCATGCAGGACATCCAGGCTGAGTATAAGTATCTCAGCGGTGATGTACTGTCCTTGATTGCAGAAAAACTGGGCATCGGCGTTGCCAAGGTATACAGTGTGGCAACCTTCTACGAAAACTTTTCGCTGGAAGCCAAGGGCCGTCATATTATCAAGATCTGCGATGGGACAGCCTGTCACGTCCGTAAATCTCAGCCAATCTACGATGCTGTTTATAAGTACCTTGGCCTTTCCGGCAAGAGAAAGACCTCGGACGACGGGTTCTATACCCTGGAAACCGTTGCCTGCCTCGGCGCCTGCGGCCTTGCTCCGGTCATGACCCTCGACGGCGAAGTCCACTCCAAAATGGATCCGGATGCCGCACTGGCTCTGCTGGAGAACCTTAAGAAAGAAGAGGGCGCTGCCGTATGAGTGAAAAGGTGATGAACCGTCAGGAATTTGATGCCCTGAAGACGTCGGCGGAGGCAGATCTTAAGCTCTCTGAAGGCCGTCCTTCGGTACTGATCTGTGCGGGAACCGGCTGCATTGCCGGCGGTTCGCTGAAGATTTATGAAAACCTGAAAAATGAATGCGAAAGCCGCGGGCTGCATGTACACGTCGGTCTGACGCAGGAAAGCCATGAAGACCATGAACTGCATATCAAGATGAGCGGCTGCCACGGCTTCTGTGAAATGGGACCCTTAGTTCATGTTGAGCCGCAGGGGATCCTGTATATCCATGTAAAGCCGGAAGACTGCCACGAGATCCTGGAAAAGACCGTACTGGGCGGAGAGGTTATCGACCGTCTGGTATACAAGCTGGACGGCGTGTCCTATCCGCGCCAGCAGGATATTCCGTTCTACAAAAAACAGAAACGTGTCGCTCTGGAAAACTGCGGTGAATGCGATGCGGAAGATCTGCGCGAATACATCGCCAAGGGCGGTTATCAGGCTTTTGAAAAAGCCCTGTTCGAGATGAACGGGGAACAGATCTGCAAGACGATTCTGGACTCCGGACTGCGCGGCCGCGGGGGCGGCGGCTTCCCTGCCGGAAGAAAGTGGGAGAGCGTGCGCCGCAATGTGGCAGACATCAAGTATGTCGTCTGCAACGGTGACGAGGGTGACCCCGGTGCTTTCATGGACCGTTCCATCATGGAGGGCGCTCCGCACTGCGTGCTGGAGGGCATGATGATCGCAGGCCTTGCCGCCGGCTGCGCGGAAGGCTATATCTATGTCCGCGCCGAATACCCGCTCGCAGTGGAGCGTCTGCGCACGGCCATCCGCAAAGCCGAAGAAGCAGGTCTTCTCGGCGACCACATCCTGGGCAGTGATTTCAGTTTTCATATCCATATCAACCGCGGCGCAGGCGCTTTCGTCTGCGGTGAAGGCAGTGCGTTAACGTCCTCTATCGAAGGCAAGCGCGGCATGCCCCGCATCAAGCCGCCCAGAACGGTCGATCAGGGCCTTTGGGCGAAACCGACCATCCTTAATAACGTGGAAACCTTTGCCAATGTCCCGCAGATTATTCTGAAGGGTGCGGATTGGTACCGCAGCATCGGTACAGCCGGATCGCCGGGCACCAAGACGTTTGCGCTGACCGGCAACGTGGTGAACACGGGCCTTGTGGAAGTTCCCATGGGAACGACGCTTCGGGAAGTGATTTTCGATATCGGCGGCGGCATCAAGAACGGCAAGAAATTCAAGGCGGTGCAGATCGGCGGTCCTTCCGGCGGCTGTCTGACGGAGGAGCATCTGGATCTGCCGATGGACTTCGATTCCCTGAAGCAGGTCGGTGCGATCATCGGCTCCGGCGGCATGGTCGTTATGGACGAAGATACCTGCATGGTAGAGGTTGCCCGCTTCTTCATGCATTTCACGCAGAATGAAAGCTGCGGCAAGTGTGTTCCCTGCCGTGAAGGCACCAAGCGGATGCTTGAGATCCTGGAACGCATCATTCACAACGAAGGAACGCTTGAAGATCTGGACCTTTTGGAAAGCCTTGCCTCAACGATTTCCGAAACCGCTCTCTGCGGTCTGGGACAGACTGCCTGCAAGCCGGTTCTCAGCACCTTAAAGTATTTCCGCAACGAATACCTGGCACATGTGGTCGATAAGCACTGCCCGCATTGCAATGGCAAGAAAAAAGGCCTGGTGATCGATCCGGAGAAATGCAAAGGCTGCACAAAATGCGCCCGCAACTGCCCGGTGGAGGCCATAAGCGGTGAGGTGAGAAAACCTCATTCGATCGATCAGGATAAGTGCATTAAGTGCATGTCCTGCATGAAAAACTGCCCGTTCGGGGCAATCAGAGAGGAGTGATGGATATGGCAAAAGGAATAATGACGATAGACGGTCAGCGCGTCAGTTTTGATGGCGAAAAGAACGTTCTATCTGTGATCCGCAAAGCCGGAATTGAAATGCCCACATTCTGCTACCACTCCGATCTGTCGACCTACGGTGCCTGCCGTATGTGTGTCGTCGAGGATGGACGAGGCAAGATCGATGCCTCCTGCTCCATGGAACCGCGTGATGGCATGGTGATCAAAACCAATTCCGCCCGTCTGCTCAAGCATCGCCGTACGATCCTGGAACTGCTGCTGGCTTCGCATGACTGCAACTGCACAACCTGCGAAAAGAGCGGTAAATGCCATCTGCAGGCTCTGGCCCAGCAGTTCGGCGTCCGCAATGTCCGCTTCAGCGACAGCCGTGAACGTGCCGAGATCGACACCTCTTCACCGGCTATCGTCCGCGATCCGAACAAGTGCATTCTCTGCGGCGACTGCGTACGCGTGTGCGAGGAGATGCAGGGCATGAATATCATTGATTTTGTGAACCGCGGCTCCCAGATGCGGGTTGCCCCTGCCTTCAACCGGATGCTCAGTGAGACAAACTGCATCAGCTGCGGCCAGTGTGCGGCTGTATGCCCGGTCGGTGCTATCACGGTCAAGAACGAGATCGGTGAGGCCTGGCGTGCCATTCATAATCCGAAGCTCAGAACGGTCGTTCAGATTGCGCCTGCCGTGCGTGTTGCCGTGGGCGAAGCTTTCGGTCTTAGCGCCGGTGACAATGTGCTCCATCGCCTGGTTACGGCTCTGAAGCTGATGGGCGTGGATGAAATCTACGACACCACTTTCGGTGCTGACTTTACCACGATCTCGGAAGCCGAGGAATTCAAGGCCCGCCTGAAAGCCGGCGGCCCGTTCCCGATGTTCACCTCCTGCTGCCCGGCATGGGTAAAATATCTGGAAAAGGAAAATCCCCGCTACCTGCACAATATTTCCACCTGCAAGTCTCCCATGGAGATGTTTGCCGCTATTCTGCGCGACAAGTATAAAGCCAAAGATGAGGAAGACGGCTTAAAGACCTATCATATTGCCATCATGCCCTGCACGGCCAAGAAGATGGAAGCCGCCCGCGAGGAATTTAAGCAGAACGGACAGCCCGATGTGGATCTGGTTCTGACGACGCGCGAAATCATCGATATGATCCGCGAAAGCGGTATCCGTCTGGAGGAACTGGATCTTGAAGCGCCGGATCTTCCTTTCGGCCTCGGTTCCGGCTCGGCCAATATTTACGGTGTGACCGGCGGCGTTGCGGAAGCCGTTGTGCGCCATTGTATCCCGGATAAGTCGCGCAATGCCCTGCGTGAAATTGCAGAACTGGGGCTGCGCGGTGATGAAGCCCGCAAGGAAGTGACCGTGCACCTGGGAGACCAGGAGTTAAAGATCGCAGTGGTCCACGGCCTGATCAATGCCCGGAATCTGTTAAAGGAAATGGATGAAGGGAAGAGCTTCTTCCACCTTGTCGAAGTCATGACCTGCCATGGCGGCTGCGTCGGCGGCGCCGGACAGCCGGAAGGCTTAAATGCGGTCAAGATCAAACGCGGCGAAGGTCTTCATGCTATCGATGATACCTCCATGATCAAACGTGCGGAACGCAATCCTGTTGCGACCCGCCTGCTGAATGAGATGGGGGAAGAAAAAGCGCATGAACTGCTCCATGTGAGCTACGTCAAGGATTAAACAATCTGCCTTCAGGCAGCAAGGGACCGGGAAAACAGTCCGGTAAAGAGAGGCCATCTGTGATAAGCAGATGGCCTCCTTTTGTCAGGCGCTGTTTTCTTGTCTTTAGGTGCTTGACAAAAGAGGAAGGACACGATATACTCTGAAACTGTCTCAAATGATACAGATTGACGCTTGCGAGGCCATATGCGTGAGATAGAATGGATCCTGAAGAATGTGCCCTTGTTTAACGGTGTGCGGGAAGATACACTGACGCACCTTTATTTGCATGAGGGCAGCCAGAAGCTGCACAAAGAAAAAGGGGAAGCACTTCTGAGAGCCGGAGACAAAAATGATGCACTGATCCTGATCCTTAAGGGCAAGGCGGAAGCGCGTAAAGGGAGCGTACTGCTGCGAACCTTTTCTGCAGGGGATGTAACCGGTGTTTCGACCCTTTTTGGCGGAAATGAAGTCATGGAGTCGGATATCATCGCCCAGAGCAGACTGGAAGCAGCAGTTTTTCCCCGTGAGGCTGTACGGGCTGCCCTGAAGGAGGATGCGTCATTTTCCGAAAACTATATCGCTTTCCTTTCCTCAAGGATCCGTTTCCTGAACAGTGTCATCAGCCGCTGCACGGACGGAGAGCCGCATCAGCGGGTGGCAAGGCTCCTGCAGGAGATCGCCGCTGACAAGGGACCGTGCTTCAGCCTCAACGCGAGCAAAGCCTGCGTCGCACTCGATATCAGCCGGGCGACCTTCTACCGCGCGCTTTCTTTACTGCAGCAGAAGGGCGCCATTGTCAGATGTGAGGGAAAAATCTGTATTTCAGACAAAGAAGAACTACAAAATATGATCTGTTAAGGAGAAATAAGATGAAGAAAATCATCAGCCTGCTGCTTACCCTTTGCCTGCTTCTGTCTGCGTGCGGAACGAAGGTGCCGGAAAGCGAGAAGAACACCACGTCTGCGCCTGAAACTGCGGCCTCGCAATCCGCAGCATCAACGGCAGAAAGCAGCTCTGCACCCGCAGAAACGACAGGAGAGGAAACTTCCGCATCTGCAGCGGAAAGCCTTCCGCCTGCCGAAAAAACGCAGGTGAATTTCGGCCTTCTTGCCGGCCCTACCGGGATGGGAGCAGCCAAGCTGCTGTCGGAAAATGAAGCCTCAGCCAGCCTCAATGCATATGCCTGCACGCTCTTCAATGCCCCGACAGACGTTGCACCGAAGCTGATCAGCGGAGAGCTGGACATTGCCGCGGTTCCGACCAACCTTGCGGCTGTGCTGTACCAGAAGACGAACGGAGCGGTAAAGCTGCTTGCCCTGAATACCCTTGGCGTGCTTTATCTGCTGACGGCGGACGGAGAGAGCGTCACGTCGGTTGAAGATCTGAAAGGGAAAACCGTCTATTCTTCCGGGCAGGGAGCTGTGCCGGAGTATGTGCTGAACTATATTTTGGATGCGTATGACCTTAAGGATGAGGTTAATGTGGTTTATGAAGCGGAGCATGATGCGGTGATCGCTGCGCTTGCTTCCGGCAAGGCTAAGATCGCCGTGCTTCCGGAACCGAAAGTCACGGCTGCGTTAAATAAAATCCAGGGTCTGACACCGGCTCTCGACCTGACGCAGGAATGGAATAAGGCGGTTGAAAAACGCGGCCAGGCCGGCTGTACTTTGTCTATGGGCTGTGTTGTCGTAAGAAACGCTTTTGCCGAAGAGCATCCCGAAGCAGTGACAGCATTTTTGAAGGAATATGAAGCTTCGATCACTTACATGAATGACCCCGCAAATGCAGATGAAGCAGCAGCACTCTGCGAGCATTTTTCGATCATTCCGAATGCTGCCGTTGCGAAGAAGGCACTGCCTGGTTCCCAGCTCTGCTTTGTTGCCGGAGAAGACATGAAGACACAAATTGCACCGTTTTATCAGATCCTCTTTGACTATAACCCCGCTGCCGTAGGCGGTAAATTGCCGGATGATGCGTTCTACTTTGCGAAATAAGAAAGCTCCCATACGGGGATCCAAATGGTTTGCTGCCGGACTGGCTGCCGTTTTCTGGCTGGCGGTCTGGCAGCTTCTCGCGTCCTTAGTGAAGATGAATGTGGTCCTTTCTCCACCGCTTGAAGTTTTCCGCGTGCTATTTAAGCTGATACAGGACGGCAAATTCTGGCTGACGATCGGAGCCTCCTTTTTGCGTATCCTGTGCGGCTATGCGGCCGGGATACTGCTTGGCAGCGTCCTTGCCGTGCTGACGCATGCGAGCAGACTTGCGGCAGTCCTGATCCGGCCGTTAATGAGCATACTGAAGGCGACACCGGTTGCCTCCTTTATCATTCTGCTGCTCTTTTTCGCGACAAATAACAGCATTCCGTTAATCATCGTCTGTATTATGGTGTGTCCGCTGATCTGGGCAAATCTTGTGAGGGGCATTGAAGAAACAGACTGTGAGCTGCTGGAAATGGCACAGGTTTTTGCCTTGTCAAAAAAATGGCAGCGAAAGGAGATATACCTGCCCTCGGTTCTTAAGTTTTTTCTGCCGGCATCCGTAACTGCCATGGGTCTTGCCTGGAAGGCAGGAATCGCGGCAGAGGTCCTGGCAGCGCCGCCGCTTTCTGTAGGCGGGATGCTTTACCGGGCGAAGATTTATCTGGAAACACCGGAAATGCTTGCCTGGACACTGTGTGTGATCCTGATCAGCATGTGTCTGGAACGACTGCTTTCGCTTTTATTTGGGCGGATCGAAACGGCGGGAAGGAGGCAGGGATGATCAGGTTTGAACAGGTATCCAAATCTTTCGGGGAAAAAAGAATCCTGCAGGATTTTTCCTACACTTTTTCATCGGGACTCTACCTGCTGACCGGACGGTCCGGGGCAGGGAAGACAACACTGCTGCGGCTTGCAGCGGGTTTGGAAAGGCCGGATGAAGGCCGGATCATAAAAGGAGAGAATCTGAAGCTGCGTATGGTTTTCCAGGAGGACAGACTGCTCCCCTGGAAAACAATTCTTGACAATGTCTGCCTTGAACAGGGAGACAGCGAACTGGCAAGGCGATTATTACAGGAGCTGGGCCTTGAAAAAGAAGAGAAAGCGTTTCCGGCTTCTTTATCCGGCGGCATGCGAAGACGGACAGCGATCGCCCGCGCTCTTTGCGCGAAGCCGGATATACTGCTTTTAGATGAACCGATGAACGGCCTGGATGAAGCCATGAAGGAGAGGGCTGCAGCCCTGATCATGGACATGATGCAGGGAAAACTTGTCATCTGTGCTGCGCATGAGATAGATGTTCTTCAGCCTTTTCACCCGAAGGAGCTGAAAATAGGCACCGGTCCCGCCGGAGCAAATGTCTCTCCGTTATAAAAAAGAATAATCAAGAAGATGCCGCGAGAATATCTTCCCGCGGCATCTTTCTTGGATACCTATCCAATAAAACCC
>DJYD01000027.1:72770-74015 GCA_002449955.1 Lachnospiraceae bacterium UBA6987 | reverse complement strand
GGGTTTTATTGGATAGGTATCCAACAGGAAATGGCATGACCCGAAGATCATGCCTTTTCCTGAAAACTATAAAACTTTCTTACGAGGGGCCGCCGAAAGGCACGCCGTTTTTATCCGTTATTTATCTTCAAGATCCACCTTGATGTGCAGTTCGTCGAGCTGCTTCTGCGTGACCTCGGAAGGCGCGCTCATCATCACGTCCTGTGCGTTCTTGTTCATCGGGAACGGGATGATCTCGCGGATGGTGTCCTCGGCGGCCAGCAGCATGACGATGCGGTCGACGCCGGGCGCGATGCCTGCGTGAGGCGGCGCACCGTAGCAGAAGGCGTTGTACATGGCGGGGAACTTGGCCTTGACGTCTTCCTCGCCCAGGCGGACCATCTCAAAGGCCTTGATCATGATCTCCGGATCATGGTTTCTGACTGCGCCGGAGGACAGCTCGATGCCGTTGCACACGAGGTCGTACTGGTCGGCGGTGATGCTGAGCGGATCGATCTCGCCGCGCTCTGCCTTAAGCAGGACGTCCAGGCCGCCCGCCGGCATGGAGAAGGGGTTGTGGCAGAATTCAAGCTCGCCGCTTTCTTCACCGATCTCATACATCGGGAAGTCCACGATCCAGCAGAATTCGTAGCGTTCCTTATCCATATGGCCTTCGCAGGCCGCGCCGAAGGTCTTGATCATGACGCCCATGGACTTCGTTGCCTGCTCGCCGGCCGCAAGGACCACCAGCATGCCGGGCTCAAGGGCCAGACGTTCCGTGAGCGCGTCCTTAACGGGGCTTGCAAACTTGGCGACGCCGCCCGCAAAACCTTCCTCTTCCACCTTGAACCAGTAGCCCTTGGAGCCGCTCTGCACTTCGCAGTCGGCAAGGAGCTTGTCGATCTGCTTGCGGGTAAGGCTGCAGTGACTGATCGGGACGGCCTTCACGGTCTGCCCCTTAAACGGTTCGAACTCGGTGTCGGCGAACAGGTCGCTCACGTCCTTGCCGGTCAGGTCGATGCGAAGGTCGGGCTTATCGGTGCCGTACACGGCCAGCGCATCGTTGTAGCGGATGCGTCTGAACGGCGGCTGCGTGGCAATATCATAGGTGCCGTATTTGGCAAAGATCGGCGGAAGCACGTCTTCGATGATCGCGAACACGTCCTCCTGCGTCGCGAACGCCATCTCCATGTCGAGCTGGTAGAATTCGCCCGGGGAACGGTCGCCTCTGGCGTCCTCATCGCGGAAGCAGGGGGCGATCTGGAA
>DJYD01000027.1:7933-72676 GCA_002449955.1 Lachnospiraceae bacterium UBA6987 | reverse complement strand
AGCTGCTTGAACTGCTGCGGCGCCTGCGGCAGGGCATAGAACTTGCCCGGATGCTTTCTGGCGGGGACCAGGTAGTCGCGCGCGCCTTCGGGCGAAGAGGCCGTCAGGATGGGCGTCGTGATCTCCAGGAAATCGTGTTCCATCATGGCCTTCCGCATGGCGGCGATGACCTGCGTGCGCAGGATGATGTTCTTCTTGACCGCGGGGTTGCGCAGATCGAGGAAACGGTATTTCAGACGCTGCGTCTCATCCGCCTCACGGCTTCTGTTGATCTCGAAGGGCAGCGCGTTGTAGCGGCATTTGCCGAGGATCTTCACTTCCTCGGGCACCACTTCGATATCGCCGGTGGGAAGCTTCGGGTTCTTGCTGGAGCGCTCGCGCACCTTGCCCGTCACCTGGATGGTGGTCTCCTTGTTCATGCCCTTGAAGATCTCAAGGATCGCCGGCTCCTCGGCCACAAGCTGCGTGGTGCCGTAGAAGTCGCGCAGAATCACAAAAGCGAGATTCCCGCCGACCATCCGGACGTTTTCCATGAATCCGGACAGCGTCACCGTCTGTCCCACATGCTCCATGCGGAGCTCTCCGCAGGTATGCGTTCTCATCTGCATCATAACTGTCTCTCCGTTTCGTAAAAACGCGTAGGGTTTATTTTCTTCTTATTCCGTCAGATATTTCTTTAATGCGTCGACTTTGTCCAGTTTCTCCCAGGTAAAGCCCGCTTCCTCGCGGCCGAAGTGCCCGTAGTTCGTCGTCTGGCGGTAAATGGGTCTGCGCAGGTCGAGCATCTTGATGATGCCGGCAGGTCGCAGGTCGAATTCCTTCCGCACGATCTCCTCAAGGCGGCTTTCCGGCAGCTTGCCGGTGCCGAAGGTGTCGACTCTTACCGAAGTCGGATGCGCTACGCCGATCGCGTAGGCAACCTGGATCTCGAGACGGTCTGCAAGACCGGCGGCAACCAGGTTCTTTGCCACATAGCGCACCGCATAGGAAGCGCTGCGGTCGACCTTGGTCGGATCCTTGCCCGAGAACGCGCCGCCGCCATGGTGGGCATAGCCGCCGTAGGTGTCGACGATGATCTTGCGGCCGGTAAGGCCGGTGTCGCCGTGCGGGCCGCCGATCACGAAGCGTCCGGTCGGATTGATGAGACAGGTCGTCTCGTCATCGACCATCTCGCGCGGGACCACCGCGTCGATCACGTATTTCCGGATATCTTTATGGATCTGCTCCTGGGTCACATCGGGGTCATGCTGCGCGCTCACGACGATGTTCGTGATGCGGGCGGGCTTTCCCTCTTCGTCATATTCCACGGTGACCTGGGTCTTGCCGTCGGGGCGAAGGTAGGGCAGCGTGCCGTTCTTCCTGACCTCGGCAAGCTTCCTTGCCAGGCGGTGGGACAGCGCGATCGGGTAAGGCATGTATTCCGGCGTCTCGTTGGTCGCGTAGCCGAACATCATGCCCTGGTCGCCTGCGCCGATGGCATCCAGCTCATCCTCGGACATATTCTTTTCACTCTGATTGCCGGAGGCATCCTCTGCGCCGCCTCGCTGCTCCAGCGCTTTGTCCACGCCCATGGCGATATCCGGCGACTGCTCCTTGATGGCGGTGAATACGCCGCAGGTATTGCCGTCAAAGCCGTATTCGGAACGGTCATAGCCGATATCCAGTACCGTCTCGCGAACGATGTGGGGAATGTCTACATATGCCTTGGTCGTGATCTCTCCCATGACAACAACAAAGCCGGTGCTGGTAAAGGTTTCACAAGCAACCCGGCTCATCGGATCCTGCTCCAGAAGGGCATCCAGAATGGCGTCAGCAATCTGATCGCACATTTTATCCGGATGCCCTTCGGTCACAGATTCGGAAGTAAAGAGGCGTCTTTCCATCTCAACCTACTCTCATTTTGAATTTATGAATATCTCTCTCATTCTCGGCTACCATGATCTCTGCGCCAAGTTCTCTGAGCTTTTCATCAAAATCTTCATAGCCGCGCAGAATATATTCGATGTGATTGACCACCGTATAGCCGTCCGCAGCTAATCCTGCCAGGACCAGCGCCGCACCCGCCCGAAGGTCAGGAGCATTCACCTCGGCGCCGCGCAGGGATCCGCTTCCCTTGAAGACAGCCACCGTACCGCGGACCTCCGCATCGATGCCCATCTTGGCAAGCTCGTCAACATATTTGAAACGGTTCTCGTAAATACTCTCGGTAATGATCCCGGTGCCTTCCGCAAGCGACAGGCACACGCCCATAAGCGGCTGCATATCCGTCGGGAAGCCGGGGTAGGGCAAAGTCTTCACATTGCAGGCATAGAAATTCGGCTTGCCGGTCACGCGGATCGCGCTGCCCAGTTCCGTCACTTCGCAGCCCATCTCAATGAGCTTTGCAGATACAGCATCCATATGCTGGGGAATAATGTTGCGGACCAGGATATCGCCGCGGGTGATCGCGGCCGCCATCATAAAGGTCCCGGCCTCGATCTGATCGGGAATGATCGTATATTCGCTGCCATGCAGACGGTCCACGCCCTTGATGCGGATGACATCCATGCCGGCGCCCTTGATGGAAGCGCCCATGCTGTTCAACATATTGGCCACATCGACCACGTGCGGTTCCTTGGCAGCATTTTCAATGATGGTATTGCCCTTCGCCATGGAGGCAGCCATCATCAGGTTAATGGTTGCACCCACGGAGGCCATATCCAGGTAAATGTGTGCGCCGTGCAGTTCTCTCGCATCCAGAATGACCTTGCTGTCCTTGATGGAGGTTTCCGCACCAAGCAGACGAAAGCCCTTTAAATGCTGGTCGATCGGACGGGTTCCGATGTTGCAGCCGCCGGGCATCGCCACTTCGGCATGATGATATTTCCCAAGTAAAGCGCCGAGCAGATAGTAGCTGGCGCGAATTTTCTTGATATTGTCGCTGTCTGCACAAGCCGAGAAGATATTGGCGCCGTTCAGGCTCACCTTATGTCTCGATGTACGTTCGACAACGACGCCGATCTCTTCAAAAGCGGACAGCAGGACCTTGATGTCCATGATGTCCGGAAGATTATCGACCGTGACGGTTTCATCAGCCATGATGGCAGCCGTCAGAACACCCAGCGCGGCATTCTTGGCTCCGCTGACGGTCACCTCCCCCACCAGAGGGATCCCGCCTTTCATGACATACTGCATAATGCTTCTCCTTAAAAATAGGGTGCAAATAGTATAGCATAAGCAGAGGCCGCTTGTAAACTGCTTTCGCAGCAGGCGGCCTCTGTTTTTTCATTTCTTAAGCTTTTCCGTTGCAGCCCAGAACGTTGACCAGCTTGTGAGCGACCATCGCCTTCACCGCGGCGCGGGCAGGCTTCAGGTACTGTCTCGGGTCGAAATCAGCCGGATGCTCCGCGAAATATTTGCGGATCGTCGCGGTCATCGCCAGACGGATGTCGGAGTCGATGTTGATCTTGCAGACCGCCATGGAAGCGGCTTTTCTCAGCTGTTCTTCCGGAACGCCGACCGCATCGGGCATGGCTCCGCCGTAGGTATTGATGATCTTCACGAATTCCTGCGGAACGGAGCTTGAGCCGTGCAGGACGATCGGGAAGCCGGGCAGACGCTTCGCAACGTCTTCCAGAATGTCAAAGCGCAGGGGCGGCGGCTGCAGGATGCCGTTCTCGTCGCGGGTGCACTGTTCGGGTTTGAACTTGTAGGCGCCGTGGCTGGTGCCGATGGCGATGGCCAGGGAATCGCAGCCGGTGCGTTCCACGAATTCCTGCACGTCCTCGGGACGGGTGTAGGAACCTTCCGCGTGGCTGACTTCATCTTCGATGCCGGCGAGCGTTCCGAGCTCGGCTTCCACGACCACGCCGTGATCGTGCGCGTATTCCACGACTTCCTTGGTGATCGCGATATTTTCCTCGAAAGGCTTGCCGGAAGCGTCGATCATGACGGAGGTGAAGCCGCCGTCCACGCAGCTCTTGCAGGTTTCGAAGGAATCACCGTGATCGAGGTGCAGGCAGATCGGAAGGCCGGTATCTTCCACGGCTGCTTCGACCAGCTTCTTTAAATAAATCGGGTTCGCATAGGCGCGCGCGCCCTTGGAGACCTGCAGGATCAGCGGGGCGTTGTTCTCGCGGCCCGCTTCCACGATACCCTGGATGATCTCCATGTTGTTGACGTTGAATGCACCGATGGCATAGCCGCCGTTATAGGCTTTGGCGAACATTTCTGCCGAAGTGACTAAAGGCATAGGGTAACCCTCCTGAACTATTAAACTTCGTTATTATTGTATCACACTCGCTAAAAAGCGCAAGTGAATCAGCAGTCAATTTTGACTTGTCATTCCTGTCGTTTTTTTCTATACTGAGAACATCATTACCGAAAAAGGAGCTGCAGGCATGCGCATCTGGGGCAAGATCATCAAAGACAATCATCTCGTAAAGGACACGGTCGTTCTCCTGGAAGGGTCGCAGCGACGCACGCTTAAAATCTTTGAAGGCCTTCGCCTGATCTGTCTGGAATTCGATCTTGCCGTCCCGGTCTGGTTAGATACAAACGTCAAGGAATTCCAGAAGATCGCCAAGACGCGCTTCCGCCAGGACTCCTTCATCGAGCAGATCCCCTTCGACTACCTGGAGCTCCAGATCATCGAAGACGACCTGCCGTAAGGTGGCCCGAAAGGCCGGATGAGGTTATGCCTTCCCCTTTAGGGGAAGGTGGCCCGAAAGGCCGGATGAGGTTATGCCTTCCCCTTTAGGGGAAGGTGGCCCGAAGGGCCGGATGAGGTTACAGCCTCTTCAGCAGCTCCTCACGTCTTTCCTCGTAGCCGGGCTTGCCGAGCAGGGCGAACATGTTCTTCTTGTAGCTTTCGACGCCGGGCTGGTTGAAGGGATTGACCCCCAGCATGTAGCCGGAAACGCCGCAGGCGTATTCGAAGAAGTAGAATAGCTCGCCGAGCGCCTTCGCATGCATGCCGTCCATGTGCACGAGGCTGACGGGCACGCCGCCGTCGGTATGCGCGAGCATCGTCCCCTTCATCGCACTCTTATTCACGAAATCCAGCGTCCTGCCGGCCAGGTAATTCAGGCCGTCCAGGTCGCTTTTTTCTTCGCTCATCAGCACCTGCGCGCCGGGATCGTCCACAGCGACCACCGTTTCCATGAGGATGCGCTCGCCTTCCTGAATAAACTGGCCCATCGAATGCAGATCGGTCGTCAGATCGACGGCTGCCGGGAAGATGCCTTTCCCGTCCTTGCCCTCGCTCTCGCCGTAGAGCTGCTTCCACCATTCGCCGACGTAGTGCAGGCCGGGCTCGTAGTTGGCCAGGATCTCGACCTTCTTGCCCCCGCGGTATAAGGCATTGCGCAGGGCTGCGTAGCGAAGCGCGTCATTTTCCTCAAAGGGTGCGTTCAGGAGACGCGTTCTCTCCTCCGCAGCGCCTTCCATGAGCGCGCGGATGTCGATTCCCGCCGCCGCGATCGGGAGCAGGCCTACTGCCGTCAGCACGGAATAGCGGCCGCCGACATCATCCGGCACCACGAAGGTCTCGTAGCCTTCGCTGTCTGCGAGCGTCTTCAGCGCGCCTCTCGCCTTATCGGTCGTCGCGTAAATGCGCCCCGCCGCTTCTTCCTTTCCGACTCGTCCCTCCAAAAGGCTCCTCAGCAGACGGAAGGCCACCGCGGGTTCGGTCGTTGTTCCGGATTTGGAGATGACGTTGATGGAAAAGCGCTTTCCCTCCAACAGGTCCTTAAGACCGCTCAGGTATGCGCTGCTTAACTGGTTGCCGGCAAAGACGATCTGCGGACCGCCGCGTTTTTCGGAAGAAAGGGCTGCCGCAAACGGATGCTGCAGCAGTTCGATCGCCGCACGCGCCCCCAGATACGAGCCGCCGATGCCGACGACCACAAGCACGTCGCTGTCCTTACGGATCTTTTCCGCCGCCTTTTCAATGCGGGCAAATTCTTCCTTGTCGTAGTCCTCCGGCAGATCGATCCAGCCGAGGAAGTCATTCCCCGCGCCTTCTCTGCTCTTCAGGACTTTTTCCGCCGCCTCGGCGTCCTTCACTGCCTGCGCCCAGGCTTCGTCACTCACGAAAGTCTTCGCGTTCTTCTCTTCCAGTCTGATCATTGATCTATTTCCCTCCCTAATACTTACTGGGTCTGAACCTATAGCAATAAGCGTCTGCCCCTCAGCTTAACCCGCTGTGAAATCGTTTGCCGGCGCCTGTTCCCACAGAATGCCTTCCTCCGTAAACAGAAAGACGATGTCGCCCTGCTTGTCCGTGCGGTAAAGCGCAGTCCCGAGCAGCTTCAGCCGGCTTAATACCGCTTCTTTCGGATGTCCGTAATCGTTGCCCGCGCCGCAGCTGATCACGGCAAAGGAAGGCTTCACCGCCGCGAGAAATGCCGCGGAGCTCGACGAGGCGCTCCCATGGTGGCTGACGAGATACACGTCGGACTTAAGGCGCCTATCTCCTCTGTTGTTTGCCAGCATCTCCGTTTCGCTTTCGAGCTCCGCATCGCCGGTCACAAGGAGCGAGTGCTCCCCGTCAGTCAGGCGAAATGCGAGCGAGTAATCATTTTCGGCTTCGTACGCGGTGCCGCATGGTGCGAGCACCGTAAAACGGCATGTTCCGAGCGTATAGCTATCCCCGGGAGACGGATGAATCACCTCTGCATTTTTCCCCGCAAGATGGTTTCTGAAACTTTGGTATACATACGTATCCGTCTCATAATCGGGCACCAGGACCTTTTCCACCGGGAAGGCCTCCAGGGCACCGACCGCGCCGTAGAGGTGATCGGCATCGTAGTGCGTGGCAACGATATATTTCAGCCGGCTGACGCCGCGCGCCTTCAGATAGGCAACCGTTTTCGAAGAATGCTCCCTTCCGCCGCCGTCCACCAGCATGGCTTCGCTGCCGCTCACGATGAGCATCGCGCTGCCCTGCCCCACGTCGATTACATCGATCCGGGCATTTACCCCGTCAGCCGGTTCCGATGAGGGTGCAAAGGTCTGCGCCTCAGGGCGGTCTCCCCGCTCCTCACCGGCAAGCTTTACGAGGGCAACAGCAAGGCCGCAGGCAAGCAGAAGGAGCCCCAGAAAGGTCCACAGCAGGCGTCTGTTTTTACGCTGCTTTTTCGTCTTTTTCCGCTGCTCTATCCGAACTTTTTTCTCCAATTCATCGACAGTCATGCATTTCCTCATCTCCGCCGGAAATCACGCGGAAGCGGAGCCTGTTTTATTGTACTCTTTCCCGGTCCATCTGGCAATGCTTTTATGCAGGCGGCTCATCGCCATCCCGCAAAGCCGCCCTCTTTCATAAGGTCCCGCACCTGGCAGTCTTCCCGCCCATCCCGCACCGATTGTGTCTGTACGAAAAGCAAAAAGTGTGCTATGATGGCCGCGGCGTCAGAAAAAGGCGCAGACAGAAAGGTCACATCATGCCGACAATTATTCTTACCGGCGGCGGAAGCGCCGGACATGTTACCCCGAATCTCGCTCTCGTTCCCGAGCTGATTAAGCGCGGCTACGAGGTTCACTATATCGGTTCCTATGACGGGATCGAGAAAACGCTTGCGGAAAAGGCAGGCCTTCCGTATACCGGAATCTCGACCGGAAAACTCCGCCGCTACTTCAGCCTGAAAAACCTGACGGACCCGGGCCGGGTTCTGAAGGGGGTCGGCGAGGCAAAACGCGTGCTGAAAAAACTTGACCCGGCAGCCATTTTCTCCAAGGGCGGCTTTGTCGGGGCTCCCGTTGTCTGGGCCGCACACCGTCTGGGCATCCCCTGCGTGATCCATGAAGCGGATCTGACGCCCGGCCTTGCCAACAAACTGTGCTTTTCCTCCGCAGACCGCGTGCTCTGTGATTTTCCGGAGACGCTGAAATATCTGCCCGAAGGGAAATCCGCCGTCAGCGGCTGTCCTGTCCGCGCCGAGCTTTTTGCCGGCGACAAGGAAAGAGGCCTGCAATTTCTCGGCTTCGATGACAAAAAACCGCTTCTCATGGTGGTCGGCGGAAGTCTCGGCGCTGCCTCGGTCAACGAAGCCGTCTGGAAAGCGCTGCCCGAGCTTCTGCAGCAGTTCCATATTGTCCACCTCGTCGGGAAGGGCAAGGGTAATGACAGCGTTAAAGCCGAAGGCTACAGACAGTTTGAATACATTAACGAAGAGCTGCCGGATCTTTTTGCCGCGGCAGACCTTGTGGTTTCCCGCGCCGGCGCCAACGCGATTTTTGAATTGGTCGCCCTCAAAAAACCGGCTCTTCTGATCCCGCTCGGGACCTCCGCCTCCAGGGGCGACCAGATCCTGAATGCCGAATCCTTCGAAAAGCACGGCTACAGCAAGGTCCTCCTGCAGGATGACCTGACGCCGGAAAGCCTGATCAGGGCGGTGCAGGAGCTGTATGCGGATCCTGCTCCGTACATTAACGCAATGTCCGGGAGCCCTCAGGCAAGAGCGATTCCCGTGATCTGCGATACCCTGGAAGAAGTGATCCGCGAAAAGAATCACAGGCGTCCCGGAAGAAAAAAAGACCCCGCAGAGGAATAAAAACTGAACGTTAAAAACAAGCAAGAAGGAAGGGTACGCCGCGGCGCGCCCTTCCTTCTTCATGAAGCAAAGCTGCTTATAATTATCTCGGCAGGATGCTGCCGCGTTCATCAGAGAAGATTTCAGCGGGATGATCCACACCGTACATATAGGTCATCAGATCGATCAGCTTGCAGGTGTAACCCCATTCATTGTCGTACCAGGCGATCAGCTTCACGAAGTCTTCGCCCAGCATGATGCCGGCCTGTTCGTCGAAGATGCAGGTCTGCGGGAAACCCGTAAGGTCGGTGGAAACGACCGGGTCCTTCGTGCAGGCGATGATGCCCTTCATATTGCCCTTTGCCGCCTCTTCCATGACCTTGCAGATCTCGTCGTAGGTGGTCTTGGTCTTCAGCTTGGCCGTGAGGTCGACCACGGAAACGTCAGCGGTCGGAACGCGGAAGCTCATGCCGGTCAGTTTGCCGTTCAGTTCGGGAATGACGAGGCCCACGGCCTTGGCTGCGCCCGTGGAGGACGGGATGATGTTGCCGAGCACGCTGCGGCCGGTACGCCAGTCTCTGCCGCCGCGGGAGTCGACCGGTTTCTGCTTGGCCGTTGCCGCGTGGATGGTGCTCATCAGTCCTTCTTTGATGCCGAACTTGTCATTGATGACCTTCACCATCGGAGCCAGGCAGTTCGTGGTGCAGGATGCGTTCGACACGACATCCATATCAGGCTTATATGTCTCGTTGTTCACACCCATGACAAAGGTGGGCGTCACTTTGTCCTTTGCCGGTGCCGACAAAATGACCTTCTTCGCGCCGTTCTTCAAATGTGCGGAAGCGGCTTCGGTAGTCAGAAATGCGCCGGTCGATTCGATGATGTATTCAGCATAGCAGTCATCCCACGGAATATCTTCTGCCTTGTCGTAGCTGTACACGCGGATCTTCTGTCCGTTCACGATCAGATTCTTGCCATCATGTTCGACATTGCCCATGAAGGTGCGGAAAACCGAATCGTATTTGACCTGATAAACCATGAAGTCAAGGTCAGCGTTGCGCAGGTTGATGCCGCTGATGCGGTAGCTGTGGCTGCCGCGTTCGATCATGCTGCGCAGTGCGATACGTCCGATTCGTCCGAAACCGTTGATGCCTACTTGAATTGCCATGTTTTTTTCCTCCGGATTGTGACAGTAATTCCTTCGATTTCCGCACGGGAGATAACGTTATTTGTGCAGAAAACGGACAGACCGTGCTTTCGCAAGATCCGGTCTGTCCTAACTATACGCGCGAAAAAATGCAATGTCAACAAAGCAGAGGGCGGTTTCAAAAGTTAAGTTTTTGTCAAATGACGAACGAGTCTGCTGACACGGGAAGCATTGATTTCCAGCTGCCTGCGGCTTAGTTTTCCTTCCGCAAGTGCCTCCAGAATATCCGCATGATCCTTCTTGCTCCCGGGCATCATCAGGTCGGTACCGGCGGCCATCGCTCTTCCGGCATTTGCTCCCTGACCGCTCATCATGGCACTGATCCACCAGTCGGTCATGGCGACGCCTTCAAAGCCGAATTCATGCCGCAGGACATCGGTACAGAGATCGCAGCGTTCCGTGACATGGAAACCGTTGATCAGGTTGTACGAGGTCATCACGCAATGCGGCGCGGCCTCCCTGATGCAGATGCCGAAGCCTTTCAGATAAATCTCGCGCAAAGCCCGTTCGGACACATTGCTCGAATTGCCGTAACGGTTTGTTTCCTGGTTATTGGCTGCGTAATGCTTGATCGTCACCGCTCTTCCCGGATGACGCTGCACGCCGCGTGTAATAGCAGCTGCCATGCGTCCGCTGACGAGCGGGTCCTCGGAAAAATACTCGAAATTCCGTCCGCACAGGACGCTCCGGTGGATATTGAGTGCCGGCGCCAGCCAGATGTTCACGCCGAAGCGTTCCATTTCATCGCCCACGATGTTGCCGCAGTCCTCCGCAAATGCGGTGTTCCAGCTCTGCGCTAAAGCAGCCGCGATCGGAAGCGCCGTCGCATACTGAAAATACTCTTTCACGCCTTTCGGAGCCTTTTTCTCCCCGGCGAAGAAGTCCAGGGCAAGCTTTGCCGGACCGGGCAGAAGGTCGATGATCCCCTCCGGGATAGCGCCGTGGCCGATCGTATGGAGACGGCCTTTGGTATCGTAATAATACCGCGATGCAAGCCGCAGGCCGGCGGGACCGTCCGCCATGGACGCCGGCGGGAACAGGCCCTTTTTTACGGCAGATGTTGTCTCACCGGCAGAGCCGGGAACCTTCCGTCCCGCATTGCCGATGATGCTTAGTGCCCCGCCCTTTGGATCAAAAGCGCCGGTGCAGGCATAGGCAAGTTCCTTATCCGTAAGACGATTTATCGCCTCATCCACCGGATCCTCGGAGGCATAATCCACGGTTTCCGTCCGGAAGACTCCGCTGCTTATGGCAATAACCGGTAGGCCGGCAGGCACGTCCGCCTCTTTTTTCCCCGGCTTCCAGTCGTCAAAGCCCGGCCTTCCCAGTATATTTTTTACCTGCAAAACAGTCACCTGCGCATCCAGACGCAGCAGGGCGAGCGGTTTTGCCTGCGCGCAGGAGCGGCCGGCAAGCACCACGTAGTCACCCTTTTCAAGGATCCAGGCTGCGCGTGCCGTATCAAACGAGGCCAGTTCCTGCAGATCAAAGCACACCGTCAGCTCTTCGCTCTCTCCCGGTGCAAGCTCACGCGTCTTGGCAAAACCTGCCAGCACCTTTCGCGGCTGGTCCAGAAGGCCTTCGGGGACTGCCACATAGACCTGCGCGGTTTCCTTGCCGGGGAAGGCGCCTGTATTTTCCGCCCGCATAGTCACACTGATCCTGCTGCCATTTGCCTCAACAGCCTTCGCGCTCAGGGCAAATTCCGTATAGGAAAGCCCAAAGCCAAAGGAATATAACGGCTTTACGTCCGCGGCTTCATAGTAACGGTAACCGACGTAGATCCCCTCTTTATAGTCTGTCTCGAACTTCTCTCCGAAGCTTCCGATCTTCGGAAGGTCCGCGGCCGCGGCCCAGCTGCTCGCGAGCCTTCCCGAGGGAACGGCCTTCCCCAGAAGGATATCGGCAAGCACGCTGCCTGTTTCCGCGCCAAGCTGCGACAGCAGCAGGATATTGCCCACCGACTGCACGGGAGAAAGATCGACGGGGCCGCCGACATTTAACACCAGCATGAAACGCGCAAAGCGCTTATTTAAAGCGAGAATATCCCGGACCTCGGAATCTGTCAGAAGCAGATCGCCCTTGACCGGCATGCGGTCGCTGCCTTCGCCGCTGATCCGGGAGACGACATAAATGGCGGCGCCAGCCTCCCCGTCAAGTGGAAGATCATATTCAGGTTCCGGCATGACCGCACCCATAGCCGACAAAAATGCCGGTTTTTTCGCTGCCTTCGCTTTCGCTTTAAGGTCTTTGATCCAGGCCTTTTTCGCTTTCACAAGGAGCTCGTCATAAGCATCCAGCCAGGCGCCGCTTGTCAGCGTAAAGCCGGCCTCTGCAAGGCCCTGTTCGATCGTGACGAAAAAGTGCGAGTTGACCTCGCCCGAGCCTGTCCCGCCTTTTACGGTATGACGCACACCGCTTCCGAAGGCTGCGATCCTGCCGGGACGCTCGAGCGGAAAGGCTCCGTTTTTCTGCAGCAGCACCGTGCACTCGGAGAGCTGTCTGCGGAGCCTCTGCAGATGTTCTTTCTCATAATCCAATAATTCCATAAAAACCTCTCTCCGTCATGATGAGAGCTCGTCTCTTTTATTTCGGGATAAGCACCCGCACCTGATTATTCCACGTCTAACTGCGCGCGGATTGCGCGGGCCGTCTCCTGCATTTCTTCCGGTGTCGTCTCTCCGGGTGTCCAGAGTCTGACGGCATCATCGCCCATCTTCCGGGGGATCACATGCAGATGCAGGTGAAATACCGACTGGCCAGCCGCCTCCCCGTTGTTCTGGATCATATTGAAGCCGTCTGCACCGAAGGCCTTCATCTGTGCCTTGCCGATACTTGCTCCGATCGCCATCATGTGCCCAAGCATCGCTTCCGTCGCCTCGGTGGAATCTTTCATATGTACTTTCGGCAGCACAAGGGCATGGCCTCTTGCCGCCGGGCCAAGGTCCAGGATCACCCGGACGGCTTCATCCTCAAATACTGTCGCCGACGGAATTTCTCCGTTTGCAATTTTGCAAAAAATGCAGTCCATACTGTTCCTCCTTCAATAATTATCTTGCCTTTACTAACGCCTTTGTCGCCTGCTCGAGCCCTTCCACCGTCAGCTGGTACATCGGAACCTCTCTGCGGATATAGTCTATCGTCTCGCTGCCGTAGCCGTGCTCCCAGCTCCAGGGGCTTAAGGGGTTGAGCCATGCGATCTTTTTGAAGCGGGCGGTAAAACGCCTGATCCAGGTGATCCCCGGTTCATTGTCGCTGCCGTACCAGTAATAGATATTTCCCCCGCGTGAAAGCAGCTCAGAGGGAGCCATCGACGCATCGCCCACGATGATCACCTTATAATCACTGCTTAAGTTTTTCAAAACCCATTCGGTTTCGATCGAATTCGGTTCCCAGCAGGCCGGCGTCGTATACAGTTTATCATAAAAACAATTGTGAAAATAGTAGACTTTCAGGTCCTTGAAATGGTTCGCTTTGCTCACCGCCTGGAAGAGCGTCGTGCAGAGCGTCGAGTAAGGCCACATAGAGCCGCCCGAATCAAACAGCAGCAGGAGTTTCACCATATTCTTCCGCTCTCTGGTAAAGACAAGAGAAAGCTGTCCGGCATTGTCTGAGGTCTCCCGGATCGTTTCGTCCACATCCAGCACGTCCTTCGGACCGTCGTCAAGTGCAGAAAACTGCCTGAGTCTTCTGAGCGCCACCTGAAACTGTCTGAGGTCCAGTGTGTGGTCCTCCCGGAAATCCTGGAATTTCCGCTCACCGGCGATCTGGATGGCACTGCGGTTTTTCGCAGAGCCGCCGATGCGGATCCCCTTCGGATTGTAGCCGGAATGCCCAAACGGCGAAGTGCCGCCGGTCCCGATCCATCTGTTGCCGCCGTCGTGCCGCTCGTGCTGCTCGGCAAGGCGTTCCTCAAGCATGCGTCTTAGATCCTCAAGCTCCAGCTCCGCTGCGCGGCGGTCGACTTCATCCTTATCGTAGCCCGCCTGCGGCATGGGCTTTGAAAGCCACTCCAGAAGCTCCTTCGGGAGTTCCTCAATATGCTCCACGCCCTTGAAATACTGCAGGAAAGCCTGGTCGAAGCGGTCATAGTCGGCCTCGGTCTTCACCAGAACCGCGCGCGCAAGGTAGTAAAAGCCCGTCAGCGAAGCATGTTCAAGCCCCTTGTCCAGGCCCTCCATCAGCGTCATCCATTCGTTCAGGCTTACCGGGAGGCCTTTATCTTTTAAGAGATAAAAAAAGGCCGTAAACATCACACCCTCCCGCGGTTTTTCAGGGTCTGGTTCAGGATTGCAAGATCCTCATTTTTCTTTAAGAGCACGCCGGCAAAGGGCACTGTTTTCGCAATCTTCGCCGGATCGACGCCGCCGATCTGCAGGGCCTGCAGCCAGTCAAGCACTTCGCTTGTAGAGGGTTTTTTCTGCAGTCCGCGCAGCTCTCTGATTGCATAGAAGGTCACCAGGACCTCGTGCAGGAGCTTGTCGTCCAGCCGGTCAAAATGCACCCGTACGATGCGCTCCATGGTCTGCGCATCCGGAAAAGCGATATAGTGGAAAATGCAGCGGCGCAGGAACGCGTCCGGCAGTTCCTTTTCCGCATTGGAGGTGATGATCACGATGGGGCGCTGCTTTGCCCTCACCGTCTCGCCGGTCTCGGGGATGTAGAATTCCATGCGATCAAGCTCCCAGAGAAGGTCGTTCGGAAACTCCAGATCCGCCTTGTCGATCTCGTCGATTAACAGCACCACCTGCTCATCTCTGCTGAAGGCCTCGCCGAGCTTGCCGAGCTTGATGTAGCGGCTGATGTCGTCAACCCCCGCGGTTCCGAACTGGCTGTCATAGAGCCTCTGTACCGTATCATACACGTAGAGCCCGTCCTGCGCCTTGGTCGTCGATTTAATATTCCAGATGACCAGTTCCTTGCCAAGGCTGTCCGCGACCGCCTGTGCGAGCACTGTCTTGCCGGTGCCGGGTTCGCCCTTGATCAGAAGGGGCTTCTCTAACGCCACCGCGATATTCACACTCCGCATCAGCTCTTCTGACGCCACATAATCCTTGCTGCCTTTAAAATCCTGCATAGTCTGCCTCATGTTTCAAAAAATAATAAAAGTACCCTGTCAGTTTACATGTTCCGGCGAGAAAAAACAACTCATCTTTCGGTATCATCGACAAAATAAAGCGGCTGGAAAGAAAAACTTGTTATTGCGTGACGCAACAACAAGTTTTGTCTAAAACAGTCGGGATTATCAATTTATTCAGCAGTTAATTTATTGACATATTCGCAGATCATGCTATACTGTATACAGAAACGGGGAGGGAGTAAAAAGAATGGAGTCTATTGTGAATGCTATAACGAAAACCATACCGATTTCCATGTTTAACCGTGGTTTAGCCGGCAAGATCTTTTCAGACGTGAAAACAAACGGGCCGAAGGTCGTTATGAAGAACAACGCTGCCGAAGTCGTTCTGATCTCTCCCGCAGAGTATATCGAAATGATGAATATCATAAACGACTATCTTTTGTTGTCAAAGGCGGCTGACCGCATGAGTCACTATGACCAAAAGACCATCATCTCTGAAGAAGAGATGGAAAAGCACTTAGGGATTAGTGCCGACGATCTCGAAAACTGTGAAGAGGTCGAGCTCGAATGAAGTGGGATATACAATACCTGCCCGAGGTCGAAAAAGACTTAAAGGCATTGTCACACAATCAGGTGATAAGCGTTCGAAAAGCATTGGAAAAGGTCCGGCAAAATCCTCTGCCTCAGGAAGAAGGAGGTTACGGAAAACCGCTTGGGCACAAGAGCAGCACAAATCTAACCGGATTTCTGAAGATCAAGCTTCGAAAAGAAGGGATCCAAATCGTTTACAAAACGATACGCACTGATACGGCAATGCTGATCATTGTCATCGGCATTCGGGAAGACAATGCGGTATATGAGGACGCGCAGAATCGCATCATCAAAAACAAGCTGTAAGGCCTGCCGTTTCCCGGCAGCTCATCTATTCACACATACCTTCGGACGGTCACGTAGTACCGTCCTTTTTTTGTTTCCTTTGCGATCCCGTCGTAGATGCCCTTGCCGAAGCCGCGTACGGAGAAAACGTCGCCGTCCCTCAGGCGCCTGTCGCCGCGTTTTTCCGGCAGGCTGTTCACAAAGACCCGTTCTGCGGCAAAAAGCGCGTCCGTCTTCCCGCGGGCAAGGCCGCAGAAGGCGGCGACGACCGCATCGAGCCGCTCGGAGGCGACGTTCAGCTGCTCTTCCTTAAAGACCGGGGCAAGCTCCGGGACCTCGCCGGTCTCTGCCGTTACCCGCACCTTCGTGCGGCGCACTTCCGTCAGATTCGTGCAGATGTATTCTGCGATCTGCGAAAGGCAGAGGATATACGCGCTCTTTTCCCGTACGATGATGTCGCCCACGAGCTCCCGCTCTATCCCGAGCGCGAGCACCGCACCGAGATAGTCGCGGTGATTCAGGGACTCCGCGAACTTCTCCGCGGCAGGCTTTACCGAAAGCACCGTGACCGGCGGCTCCGGCGGGTAGCAGAGATCATTCTCGCTGCCGAAGATGAGGATCCGTCTTTCTGTTTTATGTTTTCTTTACTTGACGCTTTTTTTCTTTTTCTTTATAGTAGAAATGTTATGAAAGGAGCTGCTTATGATCGCACTCATCAAACGCATGCGCAGGCCGCAGGTCATTACCGCGGTGCTCTGCATGATCGTCGTCACAGCCAACTCGTATTTTGAGCTGAAGCTGCCCGACTATATGAGTTCTCTGACCGTCCTGATCCAGGCCGGTGCGGAGGACGTTTCCGCCATCCTGAACATTGGTCTCGAGATGCTGCTGATCGTCGTGATCAGCGCACTCCTGACCGTTCTGTCCGGATACCTTTCCGCAAGGACCGCGGCCGGCTATACCAAAACGCTCCGCGAGGACCTGTTCCTGCACATCACGGGCTTTGATCAGGAAAATATGCTCGGATTTTCGGTCCCGTCCCTGATCACGCGCACGACCACCGACATCATGCAGGTGCAGAACTTCACCTCCATGGGGCTCAGCATGTGCATCAAGGCGCCGACCATGGCAGTCTGGGCTGTGATCAAGATCCTCGGCCGCAGCACGGAGCTTTCCCTTGTCACGCTTGTCTTCGTAGTCCTGCTCTGCACCATGCAGTTCCTGATCATCAGCCGTGTCATTCCGCGCATCCGCATCATCCAGAAGTTAGTCGACGCCATTAACCGTGTCGCCAGAGAGAACATCTCCGGCATTGGCGTGGTCCATGCCTTCAACGCCGAGGATTATGAGGAAAAGAAGTTCGACAAGGTCAACAGCGACATGATGGACCTGCAGCTAAAGAACCAGCGGCTCTTTGCGGTCATGGGACCTTCGATGGGCCTCGCGATGAGCGGGCTTTCTCTCTGCATCTACTGGATCGGCGCCGCCATCCTTGCCGGCATGCCTGACGCAGGCGAGCGCATCACCTTCTTCAGCAACCTCGTGGTCTTTTCATCCTATGCCACGCACGTGGTCATTTCCTTCTCACTGCTCGTCATGATCTTCATGATGTACCCGATGGCGCAGGTCTCCGCAGAGCGTATTAATGCGGTCTTTGGTGCGCAGACAAAGATCCATGAGGGAAGTGTGCAGCAGGGCGACGGCAGCGGCACGCTGGAATTTAAAGACGTTTCCTTCCGCTATCCGGACGCCGGAGCGGACGCGCTGCAGCATATCTCCTTCCGGGCGAAGAAGGGCGAGACCCTCGCCATCATCGGCTCCACCGGCTGCGGCAAGACGAGCCTCGTGAACCTCATCACCCGCTTCTACGACGTGACGGAAGGCGAGGTGCTGCTTGACGGCGTGAACGTGGAAGATTATTCCTTCGAAGCGCTCTACAACAAGATCGGCTACATCTCCCAGAAGGCTGTGCTCTTCTCGGGCACCATCCGCGAGAACCTCTCCTTCGGCGTCAAAGACGGCGAATTCACGGAGGAGGATATCCGCACCGCCGTGGATACGGCTCAGGCGGCGGAATTCGTGGATAAGAGCGAAGGCGGCCTCGACTATACGCTGGCGCAGGCCGGAAAGAACCTTTCCGGCGGTCAGAAGCAGCGCCTTTCCATCGCAAGGGCCCTTGCGCGCACGCCGGAAGTCCTCATCTTTGACGACTCCTTCTCGGCGCTCGATTACCGTACCGACGCGGACCTGCGGGCAGCCCTTTCGAAGAACTTCGCAGATGCGATCCGCGTGGTCGTCGCCCAGCGCATCGGCACCATCCGCCACGCCGAGCAGATCCTGGTCCTTGACGACGGCAAATGTGTGGGGCTCGGCACCCACGACGAGCTCATGAAGACCTGCCGGGTCTATCAGGAGATCGCGCACTCCCAGCTTTCCGCTGCGGAGCTGATGTAAGGAGGTGAGAAGAAATGCCCCCTATGAGAGACATGAGACCGCTCGACAAGAACATAAAAATAGGTCCCGCCCTCGGCAAGACCTTCCGCTATCTGAAAAAATATATCCCGCTTCTCGTTTTTGCCATGGTCTGCGCCGCCGGCGCGACCGTGCTCTCCGTCATCGGCCCGAACTTCGTGGGCAAGATGACCGATATCATGAAGGACGGTCTGACCACGGGCATCGACATGAAGGCGATCGCCCGCATGGGCTTCTTCCTGCTTGCCGTCTACCTTACGAGCGCCGTGTTTTCCATGCTGCAGCAGTACATCATGGCCGCGACCACGCTCCGCATCTCCAAGCAGCTGCGCAGCGACCTTGACCGGAAGATCAACCGTGTCCCGCAGGTCTACTTTTCCCGCAACACGCAGGGCGATATCTTAAGCCGCATCACGAACGACGTCTCCACCGTGCAGCAGGGCCTCGCAAACAGCCTGCCCGGCATGCTGAGCTCGCTCATCCAGTTCGTGGGCTGCCTTGTGATGATGCTCGTCATCGAGATCCGCATGGCCGGCGCCCTGATCCTGCTCACGCTCCTCGGCTTCATAGCGACCCTGATCCTCTTAAAGCGCAGCCAGAAATATTTCGTGGCGCGCCAGAAGAACCTCGGCGCCCTGAACGGCTACATCGAGGAAATGTACACCTGCCACGAGATCATGCGGACCTCCCGCGCGGAAAAGAAGGTGCGCGAGCGTTTCGGGACCTTAAACGACGACGTCTACACCGCCAACTGGAAGAGCCAGTTCATCTCGGGCGTCATGCAGCCCGTGATGATGGTCATCGGGAACCTTTCCTATGTGACCGTCTGCGTGCTGGGCGCGGTGCTCGTGCTGGCAGGCGAGATCCGGTTCGGCGTGATCGTATCGTTCATCCTCTATACCCGCATGTTCACGCAGCCGCTTTCGCAGATCGCACAGAGCATGACCGCTCTGCAGAGCGTGGCCGCCGCCGCGACCCGCATCTTCGACTTCCTGGAGAGCGAAGAGCTTTCGGATGAAAGCGAAAAGCCAGTCCGTGAAGGAAAGCCTACCGGCGCCGTCACCTTCGACCACGTGCGCTTTGCCTACCCGGACCACCCCGAGCGGATCATCATCAAGGATTTCTGCGCCGAGATAAAGCCCGGCCAGAAGGTCGCCATCGTCGGCCCCACCGGCGCCGGCAAGACCACCATGGTGAACCTGCTCATGCGCTTCTATGAGATAAATGAAGGCCGCATCCTGATCGACGGCGTGTCCACGAAGGACATGCGCCGCGAGGACATCCACAACATGTTCGGCATGGTGCTGCAGGACACCTGGCTGTTCGAGGGCACCGTGCGCGAGAACCTCTGCTTCAACCTTGAGGGCGTGACCGACGAGCGCCTCGAGCAGGTCGCGAAGGCCTGCGGCATCAGCCACTTCATCCATCAGCTGCCGCAGGGCTTTGACACCGTCCTTTCCGAAAGCACCACAATTTCCGCCGGTCAGAAGCAGCTCTTCACCATCGCCCGCGCCATGCTGCAGGGCAATCCCATGATCATCCTCGATGAAGCCACGAGCTCCGTCGATACCCGCACCGAGCAGATCATCCAGGATACCATGGAGCGCCTCACCGTCGGCCGCACCTGCTTCATCATCGCGCACCGCCTGAGCACTATTAAAAACGCCGACCTCATTTTAGTCATGAACGAGGGCGACGTGATCGAAAAGGGCACGCACGCCGAGCTGCTCGCGCAGGGCGGCTTCTACGCGAAGCTCTACAACGCACAGTTCGAGCAAGCCGAGGCGGCTTCGTAAAAAGGAAAAGCCTGAACCATATTTATCGCCTTGCCATCCCCTGAAATCCGTGCTATGATTTTTTCAGGAGGAAAGTCTGCAAATGTCAGCTACGATCAAACGCTTCGGCGGAGAAGTCATACTAAAATACGATAACGGGTGTTTCCGCAGCTTCAGCGGAATGACGGTCTGTGAGTTTGATGGGCGCAATGTGAAGCGCTTCGGCGGTACCGTTCTCTACAAGATCGACGGAGACCTTGTCAGAGATTTCTACAACACCATCCTCTATCGATTCGACGGGGAGTGTTTCCGCACGTTCAGCCATGAGATCATTCTGCGCCTTCGCGGCAATCAGATCTGCAGCTTTACCGGCCAGACACTGTATACCATTGACGGTTATCTGGACTATTCCGAAACCATGGCGCTGCTCGCCATCTTAGCCATAGGGTGATGTATGAAAGAAAATAACACCGTTCAGGAAGTTCCTGCTGAAAACACGGAGTCCGTCTCCGCGGCAAAAACAAAGAACGCAGAGTGGCTCCGCGTTCTTAAATTCGTCTTATTCTCGGCCAGTGCGGGGATCATTGAGATGGGCGCCTTCGCCCTCTTAAACGAAACTCTGCACTTAGACTACTGGCTCAGCTACATGATTGCCCTTGTGCTTTCCGTGCTCTGGAATTTCACCCTGAACCGGAAATTCACGTTCAAGTCGGCGGCAAACGTACCGATTGCCATGCTGAAGGTGGCCGCTTATTACCTGGTCTTCACACCGCTTTCCTCCTGGCTGGAACACATCTACACGATGAGCTGGGGCTGGAATGAATACCTCGCCACCGCCGCCAATATGATTCTGAACCTCATTACCGAATTCCTCTACCAGCGCTTTGTCGTGTTCGGGAACAGCCTGGATACGCAGGAGAAATAAGCTTACCCCTTGCTCCGCATCATCTTCATGATGCCGGAGATGATGCCGAAGGCGACGCCGGCGATTGGCCAGACGATCCAGGTCCTGTGCCATTCCATGGAAAGGAAGCTCCAGCCAAGATATCCTGCGGTCACCGCCGCCCAATAGATCGACGCCACCGGCGCGATCTTTTTGTTTGCCTTTTTTTCGCTGCGGCTGTAATCGTCTTCCTCAAGCAGGACCTTGAAGCCGCCCCAGATGATCGAGGTGCGCACGATCATCATCACACCTACAGCGATCAGAATAAGCAGCATGCCCGTCGCCAGGATCTCGGCAAACTCATCCTCTTCAAAAAAGAGCAGCGCGATAAACAGGGGAATGACCGCCACCACACAAAGAACGATGCCGGCCGTGAGCTGGCGTGTGTGCCGCGCGCCGTAGCGTTCGCGGCGCTCTTTTACCATGCCGGATACGCCGTAGACCGTATCGAGCTGCTCGTTTTCCAGGTACTCAAAGCGTTTGCCGCGGATCCCTGTGGTCACGAACAGCGCTACCGCCGTGCCGATCAGCGTGAAAAGGACGATGAGTCCGAGGCCGTCCGCCTGGTTCTCCGTAAGCGCGATGCGGCCTGCCTCCTGCCCGCCGGAGAGGATCACAAGCAGCACCGGAGAGAGAATGCACAGCATCACGCCGAGGGCAATGCGTGCTGAAGACAAGTTTCTGTATTCCAGAAAAGCTGCTGCTTCTTCCATGGTAACACTGCGCGCTGCATCATCCTCCGGGAAGATATCCGCGCTGCTCATCCCGCCAAGGTCCAGCTCATCTTTTAACAGAACGTCCGTACTCACGCCGAAGATCTGCGAGAGCGCAAGGATGCGGTTCATATCCGGGATCGACTGCGCGCCTTCCCATTTGGAGATGGACTGGCGGCTCACGTCCAGTTTTTCCGCAAGCTCTTCCTGTGACCAGCCGTTTCTTTTTCTGAGTTCAATGATTTTGTCTGCAAGTATCATGATGTATCTCCTTTGCTTTTCTGCCGGCCATGCCTCCCTTCCGGCGGGCCTGCAGCGCTTTTGTTTACGGCCTCATCATAGCGTTTTCAGGCGTTGCACGCTATCAAACCGACTGTAAACCTGCGCAACCGGCAGTTGCAAAGCGGTTTTTTTGAAGGCGGCAGGCAAATGCCGGCCGCCTTTTCGTATGTTTTCTTATTCGGGCCGGATGCTTTCCAGCAGCTTTTCGACCTTTCCGGCCATGTCCGCAAGGGCGCCGGGGGCAAAGGGCGAGGCAAGACCTGCTTCCTCAAGAAGCTTAGGCCAGAGCTTTGTGCCGCCCTTCTTCGAAAGCGCGATGTAGCGCTTAAAGGCATCATCATAGTCCTCCTGCGAGGCCAGCAGGAATTCAAAGGCCGCAGTCTGCGCCAGCACGTAGTCGATATAGTAGAACGGACTTTCATAGATATGCATCTGGTACTGCCAGCGGGTGCCCTCCTCCAGGTAAGGCATGCCCTTCGTGCTGATCCAGGGGCGGAACTGCTCTTCCAGCTTGTTCCAGCAGGCCTTGCGCTCCGCCGGCGTCATATCCGGGTTCTCATACACCAGGTGCTGGAAATAGTCCACGATGGTGCCGTAGGGAATGAAGGTCAGGGCATCCAGGGCGTGCATGAAGCGATAGTCCTTTGCCTTGTCTCCGAAGAATTTGTCCATGTGCGGCCAGGCGAAGAATTCCATGCTCATGGAATGCGTCTCCGCAGTTTCCATACCCATGGAAAGCTCAAACGGTTCATTGTCAAAGGTGAACCAGGCATTCAAAGCGTGGCCGGCCTCGTGGGTCATCACGTCCACGTCGCCCGCGGTGCCGTTGAAGTTCGCCAGGATGAAGGGCTGCTTGTACAGATCGAACGAAGTGCAGTAGCCGCCGCCCCATTTGTTCTTGCGGGAGTCCACGTCGAAAGCCTCCGCGTCCATCATCATATCGATGAAGCGGCCGGTCTCCTCGCCCATGGCGTGGTACATTTTCTTTGCGGCTTCGAAAATGGCTTCCTTGCCGAGCGGCTTCGGATCGCCTCCGGGGATCACGACGTCGTTATCATAAAGCATGTAATCGCCTTCGATGCCGAGGCGCTTTGCGTTCTCCAGACGGAGCTTCGCGACCACGGGAACGATATCCTTTAAGATGTTGCCGCGAAATACCGAAACGGCTTTCTCATCGTAGGCAAGGCGTCCCATACGGTAATAGCCGAGCTCCACAAAGTTCTTGTAGCCCATCTTCTTCGCCATGCGGTCGCGGATGTGCACCAGGCGGTCAAAGATATCGTCGAGCTCCGCAGCGTGGGCGGCAAGGCCCTTGCCCAGGGCTTCGTAGCATTCCTTTCTCGTCGCGCGGTCCTCGGACTTGGCAAAGCCCATGAGGACGGAGCGGGGCATCGTCTCCCCACGGAATTCGAAGTCCATGCCGGCCATCAGCTTGCTGTATTCCATGACGACCTTGTTCTCCTCAACCATGTCTTCGATGATCGCGGGGGACATGCTCTTCAGCTCCACGTCCCACTGTTTAAAAACAAGGCTTCCGAGCTTTTCTTCCAGTTCGGGGCGCAGGGGAGACTCCATCATGGCCTTGATGTATTCCTGGTTCAGTGCCTGTGCCTGCGGACCGATCTCGTCATAGTACTCGTTCTCGGCCACATAGAACTCATCCACCGTATTAATGGTGTAGCGCATGGATGCGAGCGAGGCATTGGTATAAAAGCGCAGCAGAAGCTGGTGATACTCTTCACGCGCGCTCAGGATCTCTTCCGCTGCCTTCGCGCCGCGGATCTTCTCCACGATCTGCGGGATCTTTTCCTTCAGTTCCTCAATTGTTACCCGTTCGTAGGGCAGTTCGGATACCTTCATATCTAATGTCCTCCTTAAATGATCGCATAATATCATAAAACAAAGCGCTGCGTTTCCTTCTCGGTCTTATGCCGCCGCCCGTTTCTTCACTGCCGGCAGCTGGGCCAGAATGACCGCCGCAAATAACAGCGCACAGCCAAGGATCTCTCTCCGCGACAGGGTCTGATGCAGGATCAGCCAGCCGGATAAGGCGCAGAAGACGGCCTCCAGGCTCATGATTAACGACGCCACGGCCGGATCCGTATATTTCTGGCCGAGGATCTGCAGCGTATAGCCCACCGCGCCGCTCATGACGCCCGCATAGAGGATCGGCACGGCAGCCGCCGCGATGTCCGCCCAGCGCGGGGTCTCGAAGAGCAGCATCCCGATGCCGCTGATCACCGCCGTCGCCAGGAACTGAAAGCCCGCAAGCAGGAGCAAATTGTCCGTCCCCTTCGAAAAATGATCCACGCTCATGATCTGGAAGGAAAAAAGGAAGGCGCAGAGCATCATCAGGGCGTCGCCCTTTTCGATCACAAAGCCCTCTTTCACGCTGATCAGGTACAGGCCGATGACCCCTAACGCCGCGCAGAACCAGATCTTAAGCCCCGGACGCCTGCCGAAAAAGATGCCGAGAATCGGCACGCCCACCACGTACAGCGCCGTGATGAAGCCCGCCTTGCCGGCCGTGGTGGTCTCGATCCCCACCTGCTGCGAGAGGCTCGCCGAAGCCAAAAAAATGCCGCAGACGAGTCCGCCGATGGCGGCATGTTTAAGCTCTCCCCGGGAGAGCGGCGTCTTTCCGCCTTTCCTTCCCGAGGCGAGCCCGAGCGGGATCAGGATCGCCGCCGAAAGCACATAGCGAGTGCAGACAAAGGTGCAGGCGCCCACGTACTTCGTTCCCTCGCTCTGGGCAACAAAAGCAGCGCCCCAGATCATTGCGGCGAGAACAAGCAGCAGGCTCATAAGCTTATTTGACGATTTATTCCCCAACAGTTCTTACTTCTTATTTGAATTTGACCGCCGTGCCGTAGGCCATGACTTCGGCCGCGCCCTGTGTTACCGAGGCGGAGGCGTAGCGTATGCAAACGATGGCGTCTGCCCCCATGCTTTCCGCTTCTCCCACCATGCGTTTGGTAGCAAGCGCCCTGGCATTGTTCATCATCTCATTATACTTGGTCAGTTCTCCGCCGACCAGAGTCTTCAGCCCTGCCCCGATATCCTTGAATGCATTGACCGTCTGGATCGTGCTGCCCTTCACAAGGCCGAGCGTTTCCAGTTCTTTTCCGCTAATGGTTTCAGTAGTTGCTAAGATCATCGTCTTCTCCCTTCTTAATTTCCAGAATTCTTTTTACCAGTATATAAATCATCCCGCTCCCCAGTCCGGCAAGCGGAACCGCAAGCAGGAACAGGATCGGTTTTGTCATCGCCGCCGCAAAAAACAGCAGGTAAATGTATGCGGCAAGATATCCCACAAATAAAACCGTGATGATGATCGGCGCGATCATTTTCTTTCCGTGATTTTTCTCCATAACACTCACCTTAATACTCCGCCTGATAAAAGCTGACTTTATTATAGGATGCCGCGTAGGCAATGTAAAGTTTTCCTTTAAAAATAGAGGCAGATTCTATTTCATAAGGAATCGGATCGAACCACTGTGTCCCCACATAACGAAGGCTGTCAGCCTCATAGAGATCTGCTTTCCCCTGTCTGAAGCTTTTTACGATCCCATCCTCCTCATAATATGACCTTGTCATATAGATAAAGCCGACATACTGCTTATCATTCACGCGCACCGTATACATTGACTGACCGGTATAATCATAGGCATGGTGCCGGTACCCTTCCTCATTCACTGTGTGCGGAGGTTTGGAAAACATATCATAGGCGGCAAACATTCTGTCATCTGAATACGGTACGGCATATTGTGCCAGATACGAGGCTTCCTCCGGCAGATAAACCACGCCGGATGTCACATAATCCGAATGATACATTTGCATATGCACGTCCAGATCGTCTTTTGCTATCTCTCTGATCTCTCCCTGATCCACAACGAAATGGATCATCGCTTTCTGATCTCCGGTGCCGGTGCTCAGACTGAAGATCCCTGTGTCAGGGTTGTAAACCACCGCATTTCCATGATCAAAATCTATGTCTTCCCGTCGTGCATACTCACAATTATGCTGCATATCCCATGCCACCAGAAGATCAGCGGTATTCTTTTTCGTATGATTAAATGCCATCAGCGCCACAGGCAGGTCTCCGCCAAATGTATACCCAAAGGCATAATTCTGAAAATAGTAGTTTTGCTGCAGCAGCTCCGGAGAACTGCCGCTTTGCCATTCATACAGCCGGTTTTCCTGATCGATTTCAATCCCCGGCGTCAGGTGAATATATTTGCTCAGCCCCGTAGAAGCGGCCGGGGTCACATCCCCGTTCGCTCTGTACCAGTCAAGTTTTTCTTCTGTTTCCTGATCAACAAGGCCCTTCATCCGCACGTATCTGTAAAGAATAAGGGCCGCATCTCCCCTGCGGATCGCCTCTTTCGGTCTGAATGTCCCGTCCGCATACCCTTTGACCAAAGAATAATGCCTTGCCCAGGAAATCGCCTTGTAGGCAACAGCACCAGGCCTTGCCGCAACGTCACGGAAGACAACTTTCGGGGCAGACGGAGTCCCCTCAAGCCGCCACAGCATGATCACCGCTTCTTCTCTGCTCAGCTTTTCATCCGGCCTGAAGGTGTGATCCGGGTATCCGCTGGATATGCCCTGCTCTGTTATCCACAGGATCGCTTTAAATCTGCTCGTTCCCAGAGAATCATCTACATCTGCATAAAGATTGGCCAACTTGCTTTCGGGACTGCCGCTGAGTCTCCACAGAAAAACTGAGAAGTCGGCTCTGCTGCACGAAACAGCCGGCCGGAAGGATAATTTTTCTTCCCGGGAATCATAACCTTTGGCAATCCCTGCTGTTTTCATCCAGCAGACCGCATCAAAATATTTCGACTGCGGATCGGTTACATCCTGAAAAAGCCTGACATTTTCTTTTGCTGCAGCGGCCTTATCATGTACAAGGACAAGAGAAAAGACAAGAATACAGCCCATAAGAAAGCTTAACATATGTTTTCTCATGTTGCGGATCCCCTCCTTTCCCGTCAGCCATCCTTCCGCGTAAATATAGCTCTTTACTTTTCCTTATTCTGCACTGCTTTTGCGGTAAGCTGGGCAGCCCTCTTGCTTTTTTCCTCCGCAAGACGGTCATCCCGCATCGCCGCCATAAGTTTGAAAGTATCCGTTTTCGTGATCTTAAACTGCTTCTCAAATTCCGCCACCAGATATTTCTGCAGGCCGAAAACACTCTTTTTCCGCCTGGCAAGATACATTTGGTATGCCTTATGGTAATCTTCGGCACTCAGTATTTTGGCGCGGTCATAACCGCCGACCCGGCTGAGCGTGCTCTGGATCATGATCATTGCCTTCGGGTCAACCCGGTTGATGTTCTCCCGGAAGATATGAACTTGTTTCTTATCGATGGTTGAGAGTATCAGATATTTCGGGACCCCGTCTCTTCCTGCCTCCACATTCAGCACCGTAAGGCCGTAGCCAAAGGAACGCAGATAAGCAAGTGCGTCCGGATTTCTGGATGACGTCACGACCTCCATGGTGACCTGACCGCCAACCAGGGCATTGGCGAGCCTCCCGCCTACATATGTGCCTGTTGCGTAACCGCCGGCATAAGAAATGGCCGTCAGCAGCGCCGGTGTGTCCCCGGTCAGCGCATCCTTGACGACCAGGTACCAGATGAAAACTTCCATAAAGCCGATAACGGCCGCAAGCACTGTTTTTTCCTTGACGGTCAGCACGGTCCGGATGGTCCCGAGCGAAACGTCCAGGATGCGGCAGAAAAAGATGGTCACACAACTGATCAGGATATGGGTATTCATGGCCGGCAGTCAGTCCTCCTTCGGGTAAAGATAATCCATAAAGAGCGGGATGCGCTGTTCCCAGTAAGCTTCGCTGTGCAGGGCGTCCGGGACGACCCACGCAGCCGTGTGCGCGCCGGCTCCGGAGAGCCTTGCCGCCGTGCGAAACATCTCCGCCCAGTGCCCGCTGCACTTTCCGTCCCACTCCGCGCTGCCGTAGTCCATGTAGATGCGGGTGGGCTGCGCAAGCGGCGCTTTTTCCTTGATGAGGGCCGCCATTTTGCGGGGATGCAGGAACAGGCAGGGCGAAAGCGCCGCTGCCCGGGAGAAGACGTCGTTATACACGACCGCGGCGTACACGGTCATGAGCCCGCCCATCGAGCTGCCCGCGATCATGGTATGCTCACGGTCCGAGAGCGTGCGGAATTCCGCGTCAATGGCAGGCTTTAAGCCCTTTACGATCCAGTCCATGGTCGCCTTCCCCCTGCCTTCGACAGCCCCAAAGCCCCGGCGGGTAAGATCCCACGGCGAATACTCGCTCATCCGTTTGCCGTCCTCCGGGTTGCACTCGATCCCGACGACGATCAGCGGAAGCTTCGTCTTCTGCAGATATTCCTTCATGCCCCAGCTTTTGCCGTAGGTCGCATGGCTGTTGTAGAAAACGTTGTGGCCGTCGAACATGTAAAGCACGGGATAACGGCGCTCCGAAGCCTCATAGTCCTTCGGAAGGTAAACATAGAGCCGCCGGGGCTTTGCCGTTTCAAGCCCGGGGATCTGGATCTTTCGGACGATGATCATGATGCTTTCTCCCTCTCTTGCTTGCAGAATTCTTTATAAAGCAATCCGGTTTTTATTATATCAGATTTCCGTTTGCACAGCTCATTATAACAGAAAAAGCGGCTGATCTAAAAACCGATTATTTATACAGTTATTTATGATTGAACAATAACCCATTCAACATTATAATAAACTAGAACAGTTTCCCAAAAATGTCGGTGTAATCCGCTAAGGAGGACAAGTATCATGTCAAGCAAAAAAAGAAACGGCACAATAGACTTCTTCAGATTCGTCTTCAGCATGACGGTCGTAATATTCCACAGCAATAGATTTGCCGTTGATATACAACACACCTGGGTTCCGCGCGGAACTCTGGGGGTCGAATTTTTCTTTATCGTGTCAGGTTTTTTGCTGGGCCTGTCTTTGATCTCCCATCCGGAAGAAAAAGCCGGTCTGGAATTATGCGAAGATACTTATCGTTTTCTGGGTCGAAAAATCAAGGGAGTCTTCCCTGATTATGCTGTTGCCTTCATCATTGCTTTTTTAGCTATGAGTTTTTACTGGACTCCGTCAACATTTATCGACTGGGCGGAAATGTTCGTGAAAACCATACCCGAATTTACCTTCCTGACTATGGCTGGCTTCCCGACGACAGCAGTCAATGGAGTCGACTGGTATTTGTCTGCTATGTTTCTTGGATTACTGCTGATCTATCCCTTAGCCAGAAGAAAACCGAAGTACTTTTTATATCTGTTTGCTCCTGCGCTCGCCATTTTTCTGACCGGAGCCGTGTTTTTTACTTTTAATGCAATCAATGCCATAAAAGTCGATGTTGGCAAATCCGACTGGCATTACTTCCTGTATCCCGGGATGTTCCGCGCCCTTGGAGAAATGTGTTTCGGTGCTTGGCTTGTCCTTCCTTCTCAGAAACTCAAGGAGCTGCAGCTCACCAAGCTAGGGCGGATCACCTGTACAGCCGTCGAAGTCGGGTGCTATCTGGTCGTTCTTATTATCATGATGAAAATGCCCGGGAAGGGCACCGCAGATTTTCTTCTTCTCCTGTGTCTGGGAATCGGTATCATGACAAGTTTTTCGCACCAGGGCTTATTAGCCAATTTTATGGACAACAAATTATCCGCTGCACTTGGAAAACTCAGTCTGGATCTGTTCCTGAGCAATCTATTCTGGCGAAATTTGTTTTATAAGTACCTGGAAGGAAAAGATATCAGTTATCAGAAATTGATGCTGCAGTATTTGGTCTTGGTATTTGCCACCGCGCTTTTCATACGCCTAATCTCTTTCCTGATACACAAATCATGGCCTTCTGTAAAGTCCTGCAGTAAAAAACTATTATTGGTCCAAAAGGAACAGAAAGAAAACGGGACTTGAGACAGAATACACCTACCTGTTGAACCGCAGTTATACAATGTCTCCAAAAGACCGGGGGCTTGACAGATAGTCAAGCCCCTTTTCTTTAGCGTCGCCGGTATCAGGCTTTCACTGCACTTCCCGCTGCAGGATTACTATGTTTCAGCAGTTTCTGTATCAGGAAAGCGGCATAGGCAACAGCGATCGAAATGCACATCAAAATCAGATACTTCTTCGCTCCGCCGGCAGAATAAGGGAAAAAGAAGCCCGCCTTATTCAGCCTGATAATGATAATATGTGCGAGATAACACTCCAGTGACATCTGACCGAAGAAACGGAAAATAGCCTTGATTATCTTCCCCGCCTTATCCGCGATCAGCGCCAAAATAATCGTAAGCGGTGTCCCCATGAGCTCATATAGCTGGCGCTTATAGATCCCTTTTGTTTCTTTTATCCAAAGAAGATAGAAGCCAAACAAAGTGATCAGAAACAGAAAAGGTATCGATTCGAGCTTCTGATCTGAGTTGTTCCTGACGATCGGCCCAAGCCATACGCCGAGCACGAAGATCGGAAGACGATTCAAACCTATTTCAACGAGCTTGTAATAGTTCGGCAGAAACTTGTAAACGCAGAAGATAAACATGAAAATGATCACCAGCAGTTCAATCAAACGGCTGAACTTTCTGATCCCAGCTGCGGCGCCGTCACTGTTCTCCTCAACCCAAAAGCCTCTCCACGAGAACAATTTGTGGATCAGCGGATAAAGCAGATAGAAAACCACGATCGCGGAGACGAACCAGATCTGTTGGTCACCAGTGATCCAGAATTTCATGAGCGAAATATCCATCAGAAATTTCTTAACGTTGATCGCACCAGTTGCCAGCTGCCAGATCCAGTAAGGCCAGCAGATCAGCATTATCGGAAGATAAATGCGCTTCGCTCTTTTCTTATAAAATGACAGGATGTCAGAGTTCGCTGTGAAGGAATAATAAGCGCCTATCCCCGCTAGAAGGATGAACACCTCAACTCCCATATTTCCCCAGCCAATCAGACGGTCCACAACTTTCAGCACTGGAAATCTGTGAAAATACACAACATCACAGATGGCATTTCCGTGAAAGATCATGATCCACAGAATGCTGAAACCGTATAATTCTGTTCTATACTTGCTCAGGCGGTTCATATTACGATCCTCCAATTAAAAATCAGGGTCCTTGAAAATCGTCCTAACACCTGTCCACCCATCAGTACAAAGAGTCAAAATCAATATCCGCATAGTTCATCTCATGCCACTTCGTGACGTCGAGAACATTCGCACCGTTTCCAGCTTCAAAAACCCCCCAAGGCATCTGATCAGCATAAATCTGCGTGTGATTTATCAGTTCATCTTTGTTGTATTTGTTTGAGTAAGGGATATAGAGCATCCCCTCTTTTTCAGGTTCAGCCAGCTTTTCTCCAGTCGCCGGGTTGATCGGGTTCTCAACCAGACCTTCAAAAACCAGGCTCGGAACGTCAGCATTCGTCATAAACTCATCAGAAATCGTCCATTCCGTACTGTTGAAGTCCTTCACCATGAGAAGCGGATTGGTTCTGATAAGATTAGTCGTCTTGCTGACCAGCAGATCATCAAAATGAGTACATCCGTTACCATGGTCCGATACGATAATGATGCGTGTATTATCGTACACTCCCTGCTCCTTCAGGTATTCCATCCATTCAGCAGTCTGAATCATGAATGACATGAAAGCATTGTAGTGACCGATTTGAGTATCGGTTACCATCCGCATCGTCCTGCCATTCAGAGTAAAGCGGGATCTGTCACCGTATTTTTCGAGCGCCGTTACAGCCGCCGGCTGGTAATCCGCATTCAAGACTGTCGGTTCATGCGCCATCTCGCTTTCAATGAACAAATATGTGTCCTTATCAGAATCTGTGACTCCCGTAATATAAGGCAATGCATCGATTTCAGAGTACTGCTTGATGAATGAATCCGAAGTATACTGGTAAGCATCCGTGGAATAATACACGCCGTCATCATACAGCATGTTCTGTCCCCAGATCGGCAAGCATTTCATCAAACTATACATGAAAAAGTTTCTGTTCTGGATACCAGCTGTTTCTACTGACAGACTTTCCAGATCATTTGTTACGTATTTTCCCAGTAATTGAAATGCATGCGTATTCTTGAACTTTTTATCAAAATAGGTCAGATCATAAGGCGGGTTATATTTCCCAAGATAAAAAGCCCCGGTAAGCGTACAGGTAAATCCATTCTCGCTCATGTTATACGGAATCACATCCCATGCATGTTCTGTTTTTTTGATGATCAGCTCATCGTTTTCTGCGTTGATCCTTGACGGCAGATAATCATATCCCCCCAGCATAGCTGGACCGGCCTGATAGGTGACCGTTCCGAACGAGAGTGTGTTTTGATAATACGTGAATCCGGAAAACGCCTCCATCAGCTGAGGCCTTTCATTTAACACATAAGGCATATACACCGAAGCTGCTCGATCAACGAAGAGAAAAACGACGTTCCTGCCGTTTCTAGAAAGCTGAAATTCAGGTACCGCTTCCGTTACCGGTGTTGCTGTGGAAATTTTTGTTTCCTTTATGTTTTCATTTGAAGTCGTTGCATTCGTTATCACCATACCCACGGCGCCCATAATCAGTACCATATATATGTAAGGGACTATCTTACTGCAGTAACGCATCACAAGGCACAATACAATGATAACCAGAATGACCAAGGCCAGATTCAGAACCTTAGCGCTCATGGTATATTTTGGCTTGTCATCATAAATCAGATATTCTGAGATAAAGCCAAGGTTCTTCCCGAAAAAGAAAAAATTCAAAAGCGCCATTCCGATGATGGCAAAGAAACCGTAGGCAAATGCGTTCTTCAAGGCAGGCTTGGAGAGGAAATAGAAAACGCCTGCCCAAACGATAAAGACGCCCGCCGAGAGACTCACCGTACTAGCAATGATCGAAGCAGGTGTATTTCCCAGACTGACAAATTCCGTAGGCGATGAACTGATGACGGACAAAGGAATCACCGCACCGATGAATATCGTCAGGAAAAGGCCCGACAGGAAAAAGGTCGTGGTCTTTATTTGAGGCACATTCCGTGTTTTTTCTGACGCTGAATCGATTTTCTTCTCAATCAAGGCCGCAATCAGCGGAATCTGACTGGCAATCAGGACAACGATAACCAGGAAGGTCTTATAAACGCTGTTAAGCTTTCCGGTAAGGAACAACCACAGGAAAAGGGCCGCTCCGAGGGCCGAAATGCAGATCCCCAGCACGGTCCGGTTTTTCACCAGCTTCATAAAAACATTCTTCAACAGGGAGAAAACCTGGTTGCAGGTCCAGTAGATAACCAACCCGGCAGGGCTATCATACAGAAGTACCAGAAAGAAAAGTGCCAGCGCATAGGTCTGGATTTTCTGACTGACAGTTGAATCCTTCAGATAAATCACCGCAGAGCAGATATTCAGAAGCGTCATAACGATTGGCAAGACATTGACCGTGAAACCACCGATTCTAAGCAGTGCATCAGGTTCTCCGAGGTTTTTGAACACCCAGAAAGACATCGTCTTCATCGCCGAAAGATTGGAAAGAAAATTGTACGCCGCAATAAAAAACGGTATCTGTAATAGCAGCGAAATCGATCCGCGGAGCGCACCAAATGAGTTATAGTTCTGCATCCGGTAATACGCGGTCGTCATCATATAACGCTCATCTCCCTTGAACGTCTTCTTGATATGATCGAGCCACGGCTTCATTTCAGCCTGTTTTTTATTTTCTTCTTCCTGGATTGCATCGGCCCTTTTATAAAGTGGCAGCGCAAACAGATTAACAACGACGCTCATGGATACCAGAACAAGAAGGGGATTCCCGAATATCCGGTACGCAACACTGAAAACCATTTCGAGAAGAACTTTGAGCGGTCCGATGATCAGATTAAACAACAGTGTTTTTATCATTTCTTTGCCTCTTTTGTTTCCGCTTTTCTCAAGTCTTCATATTTTGCAACCATGTAGTCCACCGTTCTTTCCGCGGCATGTCCCCTGTACTGCCACGCTTCGTCCTTGCATTTTTCCCGGTTTTCCTTATAAGCCTGCGAGCCAATCGTTTCATCAATGACCTCTTTAATATGATCGATGTCTTCGTCCTTGAGCTCGCGTCCCATTTCCGGCAGAACCTTAAGTAGCCAAGGCTTTCTCTCAAGCCACGCTGCTTCATAAGGAGCAGAATCAAACTGTTCGTTCGTGTAAATAAACGGACGGTCAAATATAAACGCATAGTCAAACATGACCCCGGAAAAATCGGAGATCAGGATATCCGCTTCGGAAAGGACCTTGAAGTTATCGTTGTCGTAATTCCACTCCAGCATATCATTTTCGGGGAACCTTGCCTGTAACCGGTCCAGCATTTCTTTTTCCGATACTTTCGATTGCGGGTGAGGACGGATGATAATCTTATAGCCCGTCCTGATCAGCTTTTCAATGAATGCTTCTCCTTTTTGGTTCAGGATGCTGCTTTCACCCCACGATGGCGCCAGTAGCACCGTCGTGACTTCATTCTTTTTGTGTTCGTAATGCTGTGCTTTCTCCTGCAGTCTATCCATATATGTGCTGCCCACTGTAAAGATCTCTTTTTCCGGCATATTTCTTTGTTTTTCCAATTCGCGAATAACCGGATAATGAATATCTCCGCTAGCTAGAATCGCGTCATAGTAATCCAACGCGAACATACGATACAGCAAGCCATCTTCCAGGGCGTGATAGATGTGAGCATACCAATCTACATTTTTTGACCTCTTCCACTGCAACACGTCAAGGCCCGGGGTGGTCGACAAGCAGATATAACTCCGCATCGTATTGAGTACCGCAAAACACCTATTGCCTTCTCCGATAAACTTTGCCTTCACATAATGATAATCTTTCGACAAAGCGGGGTCATCTTCAGAACCCGTCAGATAAACACAAGGAATCTCTCTTTTCTCAAACTCATCGCATATCGACTCAAAAACGTTCCAGTAACGTTTATGATCACTAAAAATGGTATAAGGCACTTTTCCGGTATCTTCGATCTCGCCTCCGGAAAACTTCACTTTCAGTTTGATCAATAACCCTCTGCACAGAAAAATAGCTGACGTCACCAAGCTCAAAATGACGGTCAACAGCATACTTCCTGTTCCTGGATCGATGTAGCAAGGGTAGACATTGATCATGTCTGTTTCTCCTCTGTTCTTTTTTTAGGGGTCTTTTTCCGATATTTCTTTTATCCCAGGAAAATATCCCCGATGATATAGTTATACTTCGTTGCGTAGTTGTAGTCTTCGATCCGGTCGATGACCTTGGCCTTCACCAGTTCCATGGCCTTTGTACTCAGCTTGCCGTCACGAACCTGGATATACTGGACCGGGAAATACTGATGCAGGAGTCCCAGCGGGATGTGCACCGCGTCAATGTTTGCGCAGAGCTTTTTGATCGCTGCCTGGATGTCCGGATCGGCAAAGTAGTATCGGCTGCGGTCGGACAAACTGTATTTGCGCTTTAATGCCTTCTCCTGCTCCGTTCCTTTGTAGTACACTTCCCAGTTTTTGGGATTGGCCAGCATCTTCTCTTCCACGACCTCAATAAAGTTCGCTCTTTGTTCCTCCGGAATCAGCTCTCTTTCGATCATGCTGAGCGCGTAAAGGCCTTCGCGTGCGGCAAATGTCAGAGCGGGACCGACCTTAAGAATCGCCACACCGTCTTCCACCATTTCCTTAAGCTGCTTCGGGGACTGATAATCCGTGGAATGGCCTTCCAGAACAATGCCCGGATACTGTGCAATGGCTTTACTTAAGGCAACTGTCGCCGTACGGTCATAGCGGGCAATATTTTCGTCGCCGAATTCCACGCCGGGCTGTACCACGATGCCGACGATCGAGGAGAAGAGATCCCCCAGCCCCAGCTTGTCGAACTCTTCCTGATAGATCCGGATCGTTTCATGCAGATCTTCGGGTTTGGTGATGGCGATCTGGTCTGTGATCTCCTGCTCGCCTCCGGGAATCGGGACTTCGCTGCCGATGACATAAGCCGGTCTCTGCTCATCGGGATTCTGCTTCAAAAGCTCCTGATAGGCTTCTTCACAGACCTTGAACAGCTCCGCACCGCGCCTGGCAATCGTTCTTGTTGCAAGAGGCTCCGTTGTAGAATCATCACCCAGACGCATGCTGGTATCCAGATGGATCTTCTTATAGCCGGCAAGCACGTATTCACGCACCAGATCTCTGGCTTTGGCCATCGCACTCTCTTCCGGCTCCTTGCACCAGACAAGCGGTCCAAGGTGGTCACCGCCGAGGATCACACGTTCTCTGGGGAAGTTCACCTTATCGGCAAGGCCAAGCACGAATTCCTTGTAATCCGCAGGACGCATGCCGGTATAGCCGCCGAACTGGTTCACCTGGTTGGAGGTTCCCTCTATCAAAACATCATCCCCGAAGCGTTTGCCCTGCTGCAGGGCAGCCTCAATGACGATGCCGCTGGCGGTACAATAAGAAGGGATGCCGCAGTGGATTCCGATATTTCTTTTGAAGATCATGTCATGTAATGCGTCTCTTTGCATAGTGAAGCTCCTTTATCTATCTTTCTGATCCGATTACTTTTCACTGTCGATCAGAATTTTTCCTTTCACTGTTCCCGGGGTTTTATATAGGTCAAAAGCGGCAGCGATCTCGGAAAGTCCCATGATGCGGTCAACGATCGCTTCATCATAGATCAGCTCCCCTGTCTTAAAATAGTGCGCTGTCAGCGCCCATTCTTCTCCGGGCCACGGGGCACTGTAAGACATCCAGGAACCCGTCAGGTGGAATTCTTTGCGGTTCATCTGTTCCCATTCCGAAACGGTGAAACTCAGTTCCTTCTTCGGGGTCCCGACCATGCAGATTTCCGCCTTATTGGCCGCCAGACGGAATGTGGTTTTCATGGAATCTGCATTGCCGGTGCAGTCAAAGATATAGTCATACCCTTTCCCGTCAGTAAGCCCCATCAGCTGATCGGTCCAGTCTTCATCAAGTGTGCTGACGGTTTGATTTGCGCCCAGCTTCGCCGCCAAAGGCAGGCGCTCACGGCTCCTGTTCACAGCGGTGATCCCCGCTGCGCCGAAGATTCTTGCCCACTGAATCACCATCAGGCCGATCGTACCGCAGCCAAGGACAAGGACCTTCTTTCCGCCTCTGAAATCCGCGCAGCGCAGGGCGTGGGCCGCAACCGTTGACGGTTCGAAAAGGGCACCCTTTTCAAAACAGACATCTTCATCAAAACGGAAGGCATTGCTCTCCGGTACCACCACATATTCGGCAAAGCTGCCGTTCTGCCGCGAACCGATAAAGCTGTAATGCTTGCAGAGCGAGAAATTCCCATGCAGACAGTCATCGCATTTCATACAGGGGACTAACGGCACACCGGCAACGCGGTCGCCCGCCGCAACACTTGTCACGCCTTCTCCCACAGCATCCACCGTACCGGAGAATTCATGACCAAGAATGATCGGGAAAAAGTGACAGGCATTCCCATTGACCCGCGGCACGTCCGAGCCGCAGATCCCTGTATATTTGACCTTGATTCTTACCTCGCCTTTGCCGGGCTTAGGCGTCTCAGTCTGTTCATATCTGATGTCGAATGGTGCATGTACCACGCCTGCATACATAGACTCGCATCTCCTTTTCTTCTCATCAGGCAAGCAGCCCTGTCTGAGATTATAATCTCTCTCCGCCAAGAAAATAGCCGTCCAGAAGCACTTTCAGCAGTTCCAGGTCCTCCGGATACGTCAGCTTCAGATTCAGCGTTCTGGTCGGGACCACCTTCATCGGGATCCGGTGGGCAAGCGCAATCGCTCCCGCAGACGTCATGCTGGCCAGTTCTTCATCATCGGCACTGAAATATATCTCCTTAAGATCGCCGTAACGGAACGCCTCCGGCGAAGCGCCGGATACGATCTCCTGGCGCGGGATGACCTTGCAGAGCATCCCGTTTTCATCCATCTGATAGCAGGTATCGTACTGACAGGCGCCAAGCGTCGCCCCGCCGAACGTTTTGACGGCTTCAATGACCTCAAGCGTTCCCTTCCGGTCCACATAAGGATGTGTCGCATCATGCATCATGACAACGTCATCCGGAGACGAAAAATCCTCGATCGCCCGAAGTCCGTTCCGGATCGACTGGGAGCGGTTCTCCCCTCCAGCCGTAACCAGCATCTTTCCGTCAAAAGCAATATCCCGGATCATTTCCTGAACATAAGGGATCCAGTCGTGGTGGGAAACGATGCAGATATTATCGATCTCGGGCATTTTTGCATAGCCCCTGACAATATACCAGAAAACAGGCTTTCCCTCGATTTCAATATACTGTTTCGGAATGGCAGCCCCCATCCGGGTGCCGCTTCCTCCCATCATCATCAGTAAAGTGTTCATGTTTCCTCCGCTGTTTCCTCCGACGCCTCTTCAGTACTTACTGGCTCGGATTCCCCTTCATTTTCCGCCTCAGGCTCTTCTTCCTGCACAGGCTTCATCGAAATAAAATCGAGTGCTTTTAAGCGGTCCACCTTATCCTGATCCGCCTGCAGACGGGCTTTGATCTCCTCAGGCATCTGGTCCAGAAGGATCCAGTCGATCACGCGGTCTGAAGAATGTGTATCCGGATTGTCAAAATGATATTTGACATAGGCTTCCATCTTTTCGAACTCATAGTCCCCGGTCTTCAGGGCGGTGAGCAGCTCATCAAAAGTGTGGCAGACCTTGCCGGGGGTGCTTTCTTTATAATCTCTGTGGAAGCCTCTGGTATAGGAAACCTGATACTCGTCAAAGGCATAGAAAAGGGCCGGTCTTCCCATCAGGGCATACTCGAAGATTCCCGAGGAATAGTCCGAGATGAAAACATCCGTAATATAGAACAAATCATTGATATTCGGATACGTTCCCACATCCAGGAAACGGTCTTTAAAGCGTTCTTCGATCGGTACGCCGTCCGGCACCCAGGGATGCATCTTGAACAGCACAACATAGTCTTCTCCACAGAAATCGTACAGCTGCTCAAAGTCGATCCGCTCATACGGGTAATGCGCGTTGGCACGGTTCGTGCCGCGGTAAGTCGGGGCAAACAGAATGACCTTTTTGCCTTTGCAGAGAGGGAACTGCTCATACAGGGCTTCCGTCGTTTTCTTCCGATAGTCAGGATCCAGATAGGAATCCATGCGGGGCATGCCCGTCGGCAGGATCTGCGACTCATTGATGCCGAACTGTTCCGAGAAGAAATGAGCGATATTGCTCCCCGGCGTAATGCCATAGCGGTACTGTCTGTGGCAGCTGATGGTCGGCGCCGCACCGGTATGTCCCCAGCGGCTGTAGCCAACCGCTTTGTATCCGGCTCCGGCATGCCAAAGCTGAACCAGTGCAGTCTCTTTGCTTAAGGTCAGCCAGTCAAGGACCGGGCAGTGATCATCAATAAAGATCACGTCTGCCTTCGCCATTTTTTTCAGGAGATCGATCCAGCTGCCGATAAAATACTGCTTCGGTTTCCGGGAGACGTAAGCGCGGAACGACTGCAGGATCTCGAAGTCCTTATCCAGTCCGCGTTCAAGCATCCGCTCATAGACTGCCGTCAGATTGAACTTCATCACTTCATTCTGCTCACTCATGAACAGCACAGTCTTTTTGCTCTTGTTCTGATATTTATTTCTATAATGCCGATATAGCTTGCGTGCCCATTTGCGTGCTTTCGGCTTCATCTTCTTGTACAGCTTTTTGTATTTTTTACGCAGCCAGCTTTCCTGTTTTTTTTCTTTGACATACTTATTGAAAACCTTAAGGCCGGCCTTTTTGGTCTCGAAAACAAAGATCTCGGGATACAGTGCCTCCTCAGTCTGTGCCAGACCGATCTTGACACAATAGGCAAACGTCGGGCCGTTATGTCTGAAGAACTGTGATTTATCTGAAATCCGCGGTGCCAGATCCAGGCTGACCGTCGCTTTGCTCAGAATATCTTCTCCATCGCAAACCACCACGGAATAGTGCCCGGTCGGCAGGCAGAAGCAATAACCGGGATTGGTGACATTCAGCGTCAGATGCCAAAGATCATTCTCCCCGCGTACCGCGTCAAATATCGCATTCGCTTTGAAAAAGCCCGTCACCATATAGAACTGCAGATCCCGGTCCGCAGCATAATCTTTCCGCGTGATCTGCACATCCATGTGCAGCAGGATCCGTTCCCAGTTTATCTCCTGGATTTCTGCCGTGAGCAGGTCTTCCCCTATGCGGTTGTTCATCATAATGACAGTATTGTCTTGTTCCATAAATCTCCCTTAACTTTTCTCCCGGATTTCTATGTTTGCTTTCACACCTTAGATGTGCAGTATGAACTCATCCTGTTTTTTTCTGAAAAATACGATCCCGATCAGCAGTGTCACCAATCCGAAGATCATGGGATACAGCAGGTTCCACCAGGTCACGGAGTAATTCAGGATCCCGCTTCGCGCCAGATCGATGATGCAGAACATCGGGTTATATTTCAGGATCCAGAACCATCCGCTCTTCAGAAGCTTCTCCGGATAGTAGAAGATCGCGCTCATATACATGATCATGAGCAGAGCCACGTTCCACAGGTATTCGATATCCCTGAAAAACACATTGAGCGTTGCCAGGATCATGCCCATGCCGATCGTAAACACCAGCAGATAACAGATCGCCGGAATCAGATGCCAGATCCGGTGCGTCGGTACTGTCTTCGTATAGATAGAAGTCGGAAACAATACAATCAATGAAATGGCAAATATAATAAAGTTGAAGAGAATGCCGGAAAGGGGATAAAAGTACTTTGGAACGTAAACCTTCTTGATCATCCCTGCGTTTGCTCTAATCGACTTGCAGGCATTCTTTGTCCCCTCCTGGAAAAACGAGAACATCAGGCGGCCGGTAATGATATACAGAGGAAAATCTCTGTTTTTGTTGCCGAACAGCGTCCCGAATACGATCGTCAGTACGATTGTCGTCAGGATCGGTTCGATTAACGACCAGATGATGCCGAGGTAGGAACGTCTGTATTTCAGGCGGATGCCCTTGATCACCAGCTCGTACAGGAGAAAACGACGCTTCCAAAAGCCTTTAATATAGACCATCATGATGTCATCTCCTCATAGATCGGTGCGATTTTATCAATACTGCCAAAGGCCTTGACTTCACCGTGGTCCAGGATGAGGCCTTTGTTGCAGATCGAGCAAACCTGTTCCAGGGAGTGCGAAACAAACAGCACGGTCACATTATGCGCAAACATATCTATGATGCGCTTTTCACTCTTCTTGCGGAACTTGGCGTCTCCCACGGACAGGACTTCATCCAGGATCAGAATGTCCGGTTCGACAGCTGTACATATGGCAAATCCCAGACGGGACTTCATTCCGGACGAATAGTTCTTCAGCGGAACATCCACAAACTTTTCCAGCTCGGCAAATCTGATGATATCGTCAAATTTGGTATCGATAAACTTTCTGTTGTATCCGAGCACGGCACCGTACAGGTAGATGTTTTCTCTTGCCGTATATTGCATGTCAAAACCGGCGCCAAGCTCAAGCAGAGGAGCGATGACACCTTTCTTTGTGATTTTTCCTTCCGTGGGGCGGTATACTCCGGCAATTGCCTTAAGGAGTGTCGACTTGCCTGCGCCGTTAAGGCCTAAAATGCCAAGACGGTCACCCTTTTCCAGGGTAAAACTGACATTTTTCAGCGCCCAGAACTCATCTTTCGCCATCTGTTTCCCTGTGAGTATTCCGATCACATACTCTTTTAATGAGTCCACTTTTTCCGAACTCAAAGAGAACTTCATACTCACATTTTCAACTTTTACGGAAACTTTTCCGGCCATTTCAACTCTTTCTCATTTCTTTAGTAAAGCAAACAGGCCTGTATTTTTGCTTTTCCCGCACATGGGCACAAAAAATACACCTATAGCAATATGTTAGTTTACCTTTTTCCCCTGTATACGTCAAGTTTTTTATGTTTTCTTTAGGTTTCAGCCCCTTCACCGGACGTCCGGGCTGCTCATTTTTTGCAGCTTTTCCAAAGCCAAAGCAAGGGTTTCGCGGTCAGAAGGGAAGGTCAGGGCCTGCACGGCCTCTTCATAAGGCAGCCACAACAGGTCAGAGACCTCGCTTTCCTGTCTGCGCATTGCACCGGGCAGTGCCTCTGCCAGGAAAAAGACGACGTCCTTGCTTACCCCCTGCGCGGGAGAATAGGTGATCACGCGGCGGAAATCCGTAAAAAGCCTGACTTCCAGGCCGGTCTCTTCGCGGATCTCCCGTCTGGCCGTCTCTTCTTCCGTCTCATCATTCTCTACGTGTCCTTTGGGAAGGGAAACGTGCCCCTGCACCATGTGTTCCAGCAGGAAGTACAGGGTTTCGCCCTCCCATTTGTATACAACTGCACCGCAGGATTTTTCTTTTTTCATGCGCCACATCCTCCGCTTTTTATCTGCCAAAGACATACTGATCCATCCGCCCGAAGGCCTCGCGGATGCGGTGCGTGGGAGAGGCAAGATTCAGCCGTATGCACTCCGGCGCCTTGAAAAGTGCGCCGTCCTGCCAGCCGATGCCGTAATCCCAGCCCAACTTCAGCAGCTCCGGCTGCGTTATACCGTGCGCTTTAAGCCACGCACCGCAGTCGAGAAACATCATGTAGGTGCCTTCCGGATGGAAGGCCGTTACACCGTCCAGGCGGTCTTTCACGCACGCCGCGCCGAGGCGGGCGTTCTCGCTCAGAACAGGCAGGAGCTGTTCAAGCCAGTCCTCGCCTTCCCGGCTGTACGCACCGATCAGTGCGTACTGTGAAAGCACGTTCATGGAATTGTAATGGCACTTTGACGACACATTCTCCACGCGGTCCCGGACTGCCTTGTCATAGATCACATGATAGCTGCCGATCAGCCCAGCCAGGTTGAAGGTCTTCGAAGGCGCATACAGGGCGATGACGTGTGTCTTTGCCCAGTCGCTCACCGACTGCGAAGGCGTATAGCTACGCCCATCTAACAGCAGGTCGGACCAGATCTCATCGGAAATGACCATGACGCCGCCGCGTTCATAGACGGCCATAGCCTCCGCGACTTCATCCCTCGTCCAAACCCGTCCGCAGGGATTGTGCGGGCTGCAGAAAACAGCGGCCCGGATCTGTTCCTTCCGGATCTTCCGCTCCATGTCCTCATAGTCCATACGCCACACACCGGCTTCGTCCTGCACGAGCGGACTGTGCACAATACGGAAGCCCGCGTTTTCAATGCTGTTCGTAAACCCCATGTAGGTCGGGCTGTGCAGCAGCACCTTGTCCCCCGGGGAAATAAAGGCGTTCAACGCCGAAATCAGGCCGCCCAGCACGCCGTTTTCATAGCCGATCTCATGCCTGGTCAGATCCGTCACGCCTTTTCTGCGGCCATGCCAGGAAATGATCGACGCGTAATATTCATCCGAAGGTGAAAAATAGCCGAAGGCAGGGTGTTCGATCCGCCGGATCATCGCCTCCTGAATGGAGCGCGGCACGGGAAAGTTCATGTCCGCGACCCACATGGGGATGCAGTCAAAGCCTTCCTTCGGCGCTGTCGGTGCAAACCCCTCCCAGCGGGGGTCCCCGACCGCATCCACAGCGATGGCATCATGCCCGTGTCTGTCCAACAGCGTTTCAAAATCGTATTTCACAAGCAGCTCCTTTCCCGGCCTCCTCTTCGCGCAGGCCTTCACCGTATGATAAAGCTTTCTCGTAGCAGACCAGCACGGCCGGCCTCCCGTCACGGTGATCGCTCACCGTCTCTCCTCCCAAAAAGGAAAAGCCTTCCTTCTCAATCAGTTTTCTTGACGCGGTATTCTCCTTCCGTGCGCGGCAGACAAAACGCTTCGCATGGAGTGTCGTCTGCGCATACGCCATGAGCGCCTGCAGGACCTGCGTCCCGTAGCCTTTTCTCCAGTATTCGGGGCAAAGGCACACGCCCTGTTCTTCGGCGGTCTCCGGATCCTCCAGCGCAACGCCGGTAAATCCGATCACCCTTCCGCCCGCCTTCTCCCTGATGATCCAGGCGTCATGCGTTTCCTGCCAGCGGATCGTCCGCGCCATGCGGTCCCGGGCATCCGCCTCATTTACCGTCAGGTCCCAGAACATATATCTGCAGCACGCAGGGCGTGACCATACGTTCCGGTACATATCCTCCCAGTCCGCAGGTACAGCCTTTTCCAGGATCAAATCTTTCGTCTCAGGCATGATACTGCGCCTCTCTCTTCCGTCTGTTTTCGTCTTCGACTTCCGTCTTGATCTTCTGCAAAAGCGCCTCTGCCAGACGGACTTCCTCATCACTTAGCTGCTGCCTGTCATGGTAACGGGCACGGATGTAAAGCGCCCGCAGCTGATCCGCTTCGGGGCTGCCCGGCAGCGCCGAGGCGGCAGCGAGGACCTCCGCCGACGTCAACTGCTTTGCGATCTCCACCCCGTTCAATCTGACAAAGGCAAGATATTCACGGTAAATCTCCCGGATTCTGTGATTATTCGTGCGTTCCTGTTTTTTGCGTTTTTTCCGCTTTTTTCCGGCGATCATCCGTTCGCTGTTCATGTCTTCATAGGCAAGGCCTTCTCCCTTTCCGGAGATCCTTAAGTTTCGGATCGCCTTGTACACCAGATAGACAAGAAGCACCAGGACTGCCAGCCCCAGAACATAGAGCAGTGCCTGCCCTAAGGATTTCGCCCAGGCATATGCCGGTTCCTCGGTCCCGGGAATCACCGTTTCCGGCGGAAGCATCTCATCTCCGGAAAGGCTTGATGACTCGTAGACGGAAGACTCTTCCGGCGGCTGATGCCTGACAAGGATCGCTGTGATCCATTCAAAGACGCTGACCAGACCGCCGATCAGCCATCCGGCCGGCGCAAACAGGATTTCGATGACTCTCCCGGCAGACTTAAGCAGGAAATAAAGCACAGCGCAGGCGAGGATGCCGCACAGCGCCGCGCAGAAAAGCTCCGCCAGATTGAGCAGTTTTGCACCTGCGCTTGCTCCGGCCCCCATCCGCTTTCGTCTGAGCACAAGGATGCCAAGGGCAAGGTAAGCGGCTCCGCACAGGACAGACAAGCCGGTTTCAGGCAGTCTGGGCACGCTGATTAATAAAATCAGCAGAGTCGGAACAGCCGGGATGCCGAACCAGTATTTATAATCGTCATAATGGATCCCGCATTTCCCCGAGACCGCGATGACAAACCACAGGAGCAGCGCCGGCAAAGTAAATAACAGCTGCGCCGTCTGACCCGCAAGGAGCAGCGAAAGCGCCGGAAGCAGGCCGCAAAGGATGCGGAGCGCTGCAGCCTTCGTCTTTTGTAAAAGCAGCGAAGCCAAAAACACGAGCAATAGCGAGGCGCCGATCAAAAGCCCGGAGGCATCGTATGCCTTGAACAAAGCCGCGACAGCAAAGTAAGGCAGAAGGTCGCAGACGGCTTCTAATGCAGTAATCAGCATCATTTTCACTTCACCTCTGCTTCCAGTATGCATGGTTCATGATCGCTGCCGGCAGACAGCCGCGCAAGTTCGGCGCGGTTTTCATCCGAAAGCGGAGGCGTGATCAGAATATAACTTCTGCCAGCCTTTCTTTCCCTGATGCAGCGCTCAATCAGACTGTCAAAGCTATAGTAAGAAAACAAGCCCGAGCGTCCAAGCTCCCGCATTAACGCATTCAGATGTTTTCTGCCGAAGCCCTCCTCCAGTTCACCGACATCGCCGTTCGAGAAGAACTGGTACGGGATCCGTTTTTCTTCCAGCTGCTCACAGACGGTTCTGACGATCTCCAGACTTTTTTCCTTCTCCCTCGTGCTTCCGGAAGCCATGTTCAGCACCACGGCCACATTGATGTCCACCGTATAGTCGCTGTTTTTCACCATCAGCTTTCCGGTCCTTGCACTCTGCGGCCAGGAGATTTTTTTCATCGGCTCCCTTCCGGTATATTCGCGGTATCCGACGGTCAGCATCGGGTCCTCAATGATAAACCGCCTGACGGAAATATCTCCGATATACCCGCCGAGCGTTTTCACGACGGACTCATCTTCACATTTGCGGGGCATCACGATGATCTCCGCCGCGATCCGCTCCGAAATGACGCGGGATTTGAAGCCAAGAAAGTCACCCGTCTCCAAATAATATCTGCCGCCCCGGTATACGCCCCGGCCCGGCAGGGAAAAGGTCAGGCTGTGTCTGCTGCTTCGGTGCGGCAGCAAAAACAGGCGGTGCGCATCCCGGTTCGTCTTCCGGCCGGTGATGACCGCCCCTTCCGGAAGCAGCGATGCCAGCGTGATATACGAAACCGGCAAGAATCCGTTATTCGACAGTTTCCCGGTATAAGCGATCTTCTCCTCCGGCTCGGCAAGCGCCGTATCAAAGCTGTACTCATAATGCAGCTGCCTAAGCACACGCGGCGCAGCAAAAAACTGCATGAGGATCACAGCCGCTGCCAGCCCGATACAGACGACGGCGATCATATATTTTCAAGCGGAACACTGACCTCCGCCAGAATTCTTTCCACGACCCTTGCCGGTTCCTTATGGCTTCCCTGCGCGATCATCAGTCTGTGGGCAAGAACAGGCACGGCTTCCCGCTTGACATCCTCCGGGATCACATAATCCCGGCCGGCCATGGCAGCCGTGATGCACGCGGCCTTATACAGGGCAAGTGTTCCCCGCGCCGAAACGCCGCCTGCGATCGTCGCCATATTCCGGCTCGCCTCTATCAGATCCATCAGATAATTTTTCACATCCGCCGAGGCTTCCACCCGTGCAATTTCAGCAAGCGCTGCCTCTGTATCGGCCTTATCCACGACCTGCTGCAATTCATTAACGAGTTCTTTTGCATCCTTTCTGCCCATTAAGGAAAGCTCCTGCTCCCGCTCCATGTAGCCCATGCCAAGCTTCATGAAAAAGCGGTCCAGCTGCGCTTCGGGCAGCGGAAAGGTGCCGTAGGATTCTACCGGGTTCTGCGTGCCCATGACAATGAAAGGTTCCCGGAGCCTGTATGTCTCTCCGTCGACCGTGATCTGCCTTTCCTCCATCGCCTCTAAAAGGGCCGCCTGCGTCCGCGGCGTCGCCCGGTTGATCTCATCTGCCAGAACCACATTGGAAAATACCGGCCCCTTCCGGAAGACAAAATCATTTTCCTTCTGGCTGTAAAAATTGATGCCGGTCAGATCGGAAGGCAGCAGGTCCGGGGTAAACTGGATCCGCTTGAAATCTCCGCCGATGCTTTCTGCAAAAGCGCGCAGCAGCATGGTCTTGCCCGTCCCCGGCAGATCCTCAAGGAGCACATGCCCTCCGGCCAAGAAGCAGACGACGATCTGTCTGATCACTTCATCCTTGCCGATGATGACCTTGTTCACGTTCTGAACGATTCTCTCGGTATATTCTTTTACTGTCAGCATGCTCCAGCTCCTCTTTCTGCCTATGTTGCGTTCTGAAATGATCGCTCTATGATTTTTTTATCATATCATATTTCCCGGCAAAACTCTACCAATCTCCGCCCCGATGTGGTATCCTGAAAGCAATCTTTTCACACTTTTTCGAAAAAAGGACACTCTCAAGATGACAGACGAAATCATATCGGACAAAGGCGATACTCCGGCTGCGGATTCCGCGCAGAAAAGCAAGAAGAAGATCCGGCCGGAAAAAGTCAAAAAAATAAAGCGCAGGAAGCGCAGGATTCTCGAACGCACCGCGGAAAACGATATCCGCTACCGCGGCCCGCTCTCCTACAGGCACTTCCGCGTATTAGCCTGGCTCTGCCTTATTGCGGGGCAGGCCGTCGTTTTAATGCGCCTTGAGCAGAAGCTTGACCCGTCCTATGTAGCTGCCTATCAAACGCCGATCGCCGTTCTGCAGCCCATCTCTGCGCTTGCGCTGCCCTTTTTCCTGATTGCCAACTTCGCAACCATCCTGGAGGGCCAGGAAGGCTACAGCCGGCAGATCCTGCGCTACGGGACCATGGCCGCCGGCGTGATCCTTTCCTTCTTCGCGGTCTACGAGCGCTATTTTCTCGGCTCCATGGCCGTCCTCATCCAGGACCCCGCCGAAGCCGCAAAGTACGTCGATCTCATCCTGAGCAAGGCTTTTCCGCAGGGCTTCATCAGCTTCAATCTCTTTATCGACCTGTTTCTCTGTGCCCTGTTCATGTTCCTTCTGAACTACAGACCGATAAAATGGTTTCAAGGGAAAAAGATTCTGATCCTGCGGCTTTTGGCCGTTTTCCCCGTGCTGTATGAGGCCGCCTCCATCGTGCTCAAGATCATGTCGAGCAACGAGGCCGTCCGCCTTCCCGTCTGGACTTACCCCTTCCTTACTACCAAGCCACCCATGACCTTCATCGTTTTTGTCATGCTGGCCTTTTATGTTAAAAAACGTGAGCGCCTCTTCCGCAGACACGGCAGGACTCACGAAGAATTTCAGCAGTATATGCAGACGAATTACAACTCGCTGCGCTTTTCCGTATTCGCCGCAAAGCTCTTCCTCCTGGCCGCCCTGCTGGACGTCTTCATCGTCTTTGTGCTGCCGGTTTTCCTGCTCTTTTTCCGCGGGATGACGGCGGACGGCTACATGCCCCTTGTCAATACCATGGTCGACAGCGGCTTCGGCGGCAGCATCATTCTGATCCCGATGATCCCGCTCATGCTGCTCTTTTCCTACACGCGAACCTACAAGAAGCGCGTATTCGACACGGTGCTGCCCACCATCGGCATTACGCTCCTTGTTCTTGTCTATATCGAAGGCTCCTATCAGGCCCTGCGCACGTTCAGCGTGACGCTCCCCGCCGGGGTCGGCGGGCTCATCAAGACCGTCATCATGATGCTGTTCGGCTCGTAGACAAAAAACCGGCTTTAGCGGGGAGCCTCCTTCAGGCGGTCTCCGCCTGCTTTTTGATCATCAGCAGATTGTAGCTAAGCACCGAGATGAATACGATCGCGGCGCCGATGAGAGACAGCGGCGTCAGCATTTCGCCGTAGAAGAGCGCGACCAGCACCGGATTTAACACCGGCTCGATGCCGCTGATGAGGCTTGCCGTGATCGCCGGCGTCTGTTCAAGGCCCTTCGTCAGGAACACGTAGGCGAGGCCGAGCTGCACGATGCCGAGAATGAGGACGGCGCCGAGCGTCTGAGCGTCTGCGGAAAAAGGGTGCTCTGCGATGAGGAACGGCAGACCCGTAAGGAAATTCAACACCATGCCGATCAGCACCGAAGACAGGCTGTCGGAATCCGCCCCGGAGTTCAGCATGAAGACGCCCGAATAGCACACGCCGGAAAGCAGCGCCAGCAGGTCACCCGTCATGTGTCCGGAGGACAGGCTGTCCACAAAGAAGCAGATCACACCGGTGAAAACGAAGGCGGCCGCGATCAGATCGAGCCTGCCCGGCTTCTTTTTATACAGCAGGGACGAAAAGATCATGACCCAGATCGGCGCCGTGAACTGCAGGATGATCGTGTTGCCTGCGGTGGTCAGCTTGTTTGCCAGGCAGTAGAGGATGTTGGTCCCGGTGATGGCGAGCGCGCCGATGATCACTGTGCGGTTGATCACAAGCCGGTGGCGGCTGATCTTGAAAAATGCTGCCAGGACCAGGCAGGAGAAGATATTCCTCGCGCTGTTGATGGCTAAGCCGTTCCACGGGATCAGCTTCATGAAAAGGCCGCCGATGCTGAAGCAGACGGCGGAAAGAAAAACATAGATAGCGCCGCGCGAAGCGGCAGACAGACTTTTATGTGACATGGACAATGCTCCCCAGACGGATCTTTATGGGAAATACCGGATCCGTCTACCCAAACAGCCAGAAGCGGTGGCGCTTCCTTCTTAAGGTCTCCTTCGGCAGCATCTTGATCAGGCTGCCTCCGTTTTCCTTGAGCCAGGCCTGCGCCTGTTTATACTCCGGGTAAAAACGTTTTAACTCAAAGTAAAAATACTTGGAATGGTTCATATATTTCAGATGGCAAAGCTCGTGCACGACCACGCTGTCCAGAACCTCCTGCGGCGCCAGAAGCAGCAGGGCGTTGAAATTCAGATTGCCATCCTGCGTGCAGCTTCCCCAGCGGGTCTTCTGCGTGCGCACGGTGATGCGGCCGGGCGCGACCTTCATGAGCGGCGCATAGTACGAAACACGCTCCAGAAAGATCGGTCTTGCCTTCTTGACCAGGGCCTTCCGCTCTTCCTCGGTAAAGCGTTTGCCGTCCTTCGGGTAATATGTAAGCTCCGGATCCTGCACGGTCAGAATACTTCCTTTTCCAGAATGCGGGCGAAGGCTTCGAGACCTTCCCTGTCTTCCTGCGTAAAGCGGGCGGGTAATGCCGAATCAAGGTCCAGCACGCCGGCAACTTCTCCGCGTCGGTCAAATAACGGCACGACGATCTCGGAGCGCGAGGCGGAATCGCAGGCGATATGCCCCGGGAAGGCAAAGACGTCCGGGACGAGCTGCGTCTCCCTTGTCTTTGCGGCAGTTCCGCACACGCCTCTCCCCCAGGGGATCTCGATGCAGGCGGTTTTTCCCTGGAAGGGACCGAGCACCAGCATCTTGCCGAAGGCGTCTTCCCGCACGTTCTCCGCGGGAGCCTCCGGTGCGGCATGGGGGTCCGCAATCGTCGCTTCTCCCTCTTCGGTCAGATAGAAGCCGGCCCAGCTCACGTCCGGGAGATTTTGGTATAAAAGCGCCGCCGCATTCGCCAGATTCGCGGTCTTGTGCGGGACACCCTCTATCAGGGATTGCAGCATCATTTGCAGGTCGGCATACATCATCATTCCCTCCTCGCATACTCGGATTGCGGTCTTTTCGCCCGAAGTATTTTAAAGCATATCTTAAATTGATAAAATCTTCCAGTCTTTTCTTGATTTCTTTGACGGATTTGTTTTTTCATGCTATACTATAGGCACAGATCCCAGCAAATATTTTTTGAAGGATAGATATGAGTCAAGATAATTTAAGCGAGAAAGACCTTCGCTCTTTCATTTCTTTGCTTGCCGGAAGCACAGCTGCTCCCGGCGGCGTAGGCGGCGCTGCACTCATCGGTGCGACAGGCACAGCGCTTGGTGTGATGACGGCCTCATTAACAGCCGGCAAAGCAAAATATGCCGAATTCGAATCCGGTGCCCAGGAAGCGCTGAAGCAGGGGCTCCCTCTGACCGCAGCTTTTCTGGATGCGCTGGACCGGGACGCGAAAGTCTGGAACCGTTATACGGAAGCCCTGAAGCTCCCGCACGGAGACAAGATCCAGGAGGACATCCGCAAGGATACCCTTGGTCAGGCAGCAAGAGACTGCTCGCGGGTCCCGCTTGATGTGCTCCGCCTGTGCAAGGAGGCAGCCGATCTGCTGCTCTCTCTGGAGGGAAGGATCAATCCGGGCTGCACGAGTGATCTGGGCGTTGGCGCCGCCGCTCTTTCTGCGGCAGCCAGAAGCTCCTGGATCAATATCCTGATCAACCTCAAAGCCCTATCCGGACGGGATGATCCCTTCGTCATCTCTGCCTACGCCGAGGGAAAACGGCTGTTAGAATATGTGACATCCCGCTGTGATACGCTGTATGAGCATGTTCTGGCTCTCTATGAACTGTGATTCTCTTCGCCGGATCCCCGACTGAGGTCATATCCTTGTTATAACGCTTTACCTGGAAGAAAGAAGGCCCCGCAGCTTATGCTGCGGGGCCTTCTTTCTTCTTTCCGTGCGGTATGTCCGCCCTTACCCGTGAAGGATTATTCGGCTTTTTCGATGCCGATCACGTGCGGGTTTGCGGCGTTATACCAGTACAGGAAGCAGGTGATATCGACCTTGTCGCCGACCTTCAGCTCTTCCACTGCCTTGTATACGTCAGTATCCGCACCGGTCAGATAGGATTCCACGCAGAAATCGACCGTACCGGTCCGGTCGGACGCTCTGAAATAGATGTCGGGATCGGAATCGCTCGTCTTCCGCTCGATGGCTTCTCCGCTCTGCTGCGGCTGAATTTCGAAGTTTTTGAAGATGACCTTACGGTTCAAAAGTGCATAAATCTCTTCCTCTTTAAGGAGCTCTTCACTGATGACCACCGGCGCAGCAACATAATTGCCGTCCAGGATCTCTTCCAGCTTGCCGCCGTCGCCGACTTCCTGTTCGCCGTTATAAATATCCTTCTCACCGGAGATGCGAACTTTCGTACCAATCTCCAGCGCGTCGTACTGTTCCTGCGTCATCTTGCAGTTATAGCAGAAATACCCACCGTCTGCATCAGCCAGATACAGGGTCGCTGATTCGTTTCCGGCATAGTAGGACTGCTTGCCCTGTACGTAGGCTTCGATTGTGACCTCAGCCATCTTCTCCGCCGCGGCGAATTCCTCATAGCTCATGACGCCTTCGGACTTGTCATTCACATTCCCTGTCAGGGAAATAGCGGTCACATGCGGGTTCGCGCCGTTATACCAGTACAGGAAGCCTTCCACGTCCACAATATCGCCGACCTTCAGGGCTTCACCGGCCATGTAGGCTTCGGTATCCTTGCCGGTCAGGTAGGATTCCACGCAGAAGGAAATGCTGCCGTTTTCATTGCCGGCGGTAAAATAGATATCCGGATCGGAATCGCTTTCCTTCTTGCTGATCTCGGTAACGACCATAGCCTTGAAGACGACCTTCTGATTCATCTTTGCCGCCAATGCTTCCTGATCACCCACCAAAGCGGTCACATTCTTGGCCGGCGCCACATAGTCATCCGCCTCGATGGCTTCCACCTTGCCGGCTCCGACTTCGATTTCACCGGAATACTCCGCCTTTTCACCGGAGATCTTAACTTTTGCTCCCGGTTCCAGCTCGTCATACTGGTCCTTTGTCATGCTGCAATCGTAGCAGAAATACGCACCGTCTGCATCAGCCAGATACAGGCTCGCCGTCTGCTTCGCTTCATAGTAAGCCTGCTTGTTCTGTACGTAGGCTTCGATCACAACCGGTTCCATCATCTCAGCCGCCATGAATTCCGCATAGGTCATGACGCCTTCGCTCTTTTCATTGATATTGGCGACCACTTCGATGGACGTCACATGAGGGTTCGCCCCATTGTACCAGTACAGGAAGCCTTCCACCGTCACAAGATCGCCGGGCTTCAAACCTTCTGCCGCCTTATAGGCATCCGTATCCGGGCCGGTCAGGTAAGATTCCACGCAGAAATCCACGCTGCCGTTCGCATTTGCCGCCGTGAAATAAATGTCAGGGTCGGAGTCGCTGTCTTTCTTGCTGATGGCTTCGCCGTTATCCTGAGCCACAACGACAAGCGTCTGGAAGGCAACCGGCAGGTTCATGAAACGGGCGAGTTCCTCCAGATCCACAATCGTATTGGTCACATCCATTACCGTCGCCGCGTAGGAGCCTTCTTCGATCTCCTCAAGCACACCGTTGCCGACTTCGATCTCGCCGGCATACTCTGCCTTCTCACCGGAGACCTTCACCTTCGTGCCGACCTCCAGCTTGTCAAACTGTTCCTGCGTCAGGGTCAGACCGTAGCAGTAATAGCCACCGTCCGGGTCCGCCAGATATACATTGGCCGTGCCCTTTGCCGCATAATAGGCCTGCTTGCCCTGAACGAAAGCTTCGATCACAACTGGTTCCATCAGAGGGGTATTCATGAACTCCTCGTAGGTCATGACGCCTTCGCCCTTGGCGAAAATGTCAACTTCTTCCGTTGTCGGGGCTTCCGTTGTGGGCGCCTCAGTCGTGGGAGCTTCCGTGGAAGGAGCCACAGTCGTAGGCGCGGCAGTGCTCACCGGCTCTGTCGCCGCCGGGGTCGATTCCTTCTGATTGCCGCAGGCAGCCATTCCCATGACCATGGCGAGCGACAACAGGAGCGCTAAAGCTTTTTTCATATCGTTTCTCCTTTGATTAATGTCCAAATAGGAACATTCTCATTATAGCGAAAGGCCTTGCAAAATCAAGACTTTCCCTTATCATTTCTTTTCGCCTCTGCTTTTGATAAAGCGCCAGATCCAGACGGCAGCAATACCGATCCAGGCAATGATCAGGCAAATGATGAGTGTTCTGGCTGTCTGCGGCAGCGGCTGCGTGTCCGGGGCTGCAGGCGCCTCCTGCGTCTCCGGTGCCGTCACCGTTTCCCCGCTCTCCTGCGTTTCCGGCTCCGTCGCCGGGACGGCCGGATCCACAACGGCACTCCGGTCCAGATGATAGAGCGCGATCGTGTCATCATAGAGCTTGGTGATGAAGGCATCGTCCGTGTCCTTCTGCCGGAAACCATTCTTTACCGCCTGCTCCACAAGCGTTCCTGCCGCATTTCTCAGCGAAGCCGAGCCGTTGAAGACCGGGGTCACAAAGGTATCGTCCACGTTGTCAAGAAGGAGCTTTGCCGCATCGATCTTCACATGGTAGTAGGTGTCGTTGTCCTCACCGGAGCGGGACAGGTAATCCTGATAAGCATCGGAATTCTGTGCCTTTAAGGTCACCGGAACATAGCCCTCCGTCTGGGAGTAGGCGATCTGGACGTCATTCGTCAGCAGGAACTGCGCAAAGAGCCAGCTCGCAAGCACCTCCTGCGGGTCGCTCTTGTTGAAGATGCAGACCGACGGCCCCTGGGAGATCATTTTCGGGGCAGCGGTATCAAACTGCGGCACCAGCTGGACGGCGATCTCAAATTTCACCATCTGTTCTTTCGGGATGTCCTGGTTGTGGGCGTCGTGTCCCATCCAGGTCGCGCCGGCGGTGGAGTCCACGGCGAAAATGCACTGGCCAGCGTTCAGGTAGTTGCCGGGATAGCTTGAAATTTTGAAGGTCGAAAAGCTCTTGCTCTTCGCATGCACCGCGATTTCCTTAAGCAGCGCAGCCGTTTCATCGTTAAACAGCAGGATTTTCCCATCATCCGTGGAGTAGCCCGCATCTAACTGCCTGAGCATCTGGATCATCATATTGTCCGTAGACTTGTAAATGAAGGGGATGAGCACCTTCTGGCCGTTCACGGCAAATGTCCCGTCGTCCTTCTTCTTCATGGCCGCTTCGGACACTTCCCAGACAAAATCCCAGGTGCAGACCTCGGGGAGGGTAAAGCCAAGCTTTTCCACCATGCTCTTGTTGATGTAGAGGGCTTCCGTCGAGCGCATGAAGGGCAGCGCATACTGATGTCCCTGCAGCACGCCTTCTTCGAGGAATTTCGGAACGACCTCGTCCGCCTTCGGGCTGTCAAAACGCAGCTCACTCCCGCCAAGACCGAACTTCTCGTCCGTCATCAGCGTGTCCAGACTGACCATCGTATCCTTGCCGGTGAGGTAGGTCGCGATGTGGTCCGGGTAGGTGATGCAGACGTTCGGCGTGGTCTTCGTGGCAATATTTGTGATGACATCGTTGTAGATCTCACCGTAATCGGTATATTTTTTCACCTTGAAGGTCACGTTCGGGTAGAGCGCTGTGAAATCATCCATGGCCTTCTGGTAAATCGCCACCTGTGTCTTGTTGCTGTCGTTCTTGAGCCAGAAGGTCAGCTCAAACTTTCGGGAGGTATCAAAGCTGTCCGGGACCTTGAAGCCGCTTTCCTCCGCCCCCTGTGACGGCTGCGTCTCTGCGCCTTCTCCGGACTCTCCGCTCTCCTTCGTCTCTCCCTGGGCCTCGGTCTGCGCGGCCGTGGTATCCGGCACCAGCGTCCCGTGGCAGCCCGAAAGCGTTAAGGCGGCAAGGAGCAGCGCCATCATCAGGCAAATGATTTTCTTCATCCCTTTGTCCCTCCCCGTGAAACGCCGGCCATGATCTTCTTGTGGAAGATCAGGAACAGCACGATCAGCGGCACGCTGATGACCACGACCGCCGCCATCATGGCCGGGATGTTCTGACGGCCGAAGCCGTGCTCACGGATCTCCTGGATGCCGTTTGACACCAGGTAGTAGTTCGGATCATCCGTGATCAGGCGGGGCCATACATAAGAGTTCCAGCATTCGATGACCTTCAGAATGACCACGGTAACTAACGTCGGTGCGCTGATCGGAATCATGACCTTCGTCAGATACTTGAAATCCGAGGTGCCGTCCACCTTGGCCGCCTTATAGAGCTCATCCGGGATCTGTGCAAAATTCTCCTTCAACAGGTAAATATAGAAGACCGACGTGACCGACGGCAGGATCAGGCCCCAGAAGGTATTGCGCATGCCCCAGTTGGTGATGGTCACAAAATTCGTGATGACCACGAGCTCGTTCGGGATCATCATGAGGGCCAGGAACAGGGTGAACAGCAGGTTTTTCCCTTTAAACTCCAGTCTGGAGAAAGCAAAAGCCGCAAGGGTCACCACGATCAGCATGATCACCGTCGTCACCACCGTGAAGATCAGGGTGTTCAGGAAATATTTGGCCAGCGGCACCGTCGTAAAGGCCGCCCGGTAGTTTTCGAGCGTCGGCGCCATCGTCCAGAATTTGGGCGTATACTCGGCGTTGTAGGCGCTGTAGCTCTTGACGGAGGTCAGGATCATCCAATAGAACGGAAAGAGAACAAAGATGCCCCAGACAGACAGGAAGAAGTACGTAAGGGTCTTGCCCGTTACGCGTTTTATCTTTGCCCGCTGCTCGATTTTAGCCAGCTCAGTCTGTGTATTCATAGCGTCCTCCTCCCTTAATAATGCACGTTCTTGCGGCTGACCATCAGGTTGATGACGGTGATCGTCAGCACGATCACGAACAGGATCAGCGCGGCTGCCGAGGCATAGGAAGGGTATCCTCCGGAATCGCCGTAGAGCATGTCGTATACGTAGCCCACGATGGTATTCATCCCGGCCACGTTCAGATCCGTGCCGAAGATAGCCACCTCGTCCGAATAGGCCTTGAAGGCCCCGATAAAGCCGGTGATGACCAGGTAGAAGATCATGGGGGAGATCATGGGCAGCGTGATGCGGAAAAAGATACGGCTCTTCGAAGTGCCGTCGATTTTCGCGGCCTTGTAATAGTCCTCATTGACCGAAGCGAGCGCGCTCGTAAGGATCAGGATCTTGAACGGCATGACCACCCATACGGTGTAGAAGCACATAACGAACATCTTTGCCCAGTAGGGGCCGTCGATGAAGTCAATGCCCTCTCCGCCGAACCAGCTGATAATCAGGTTCACGAGGCCGTCGGTGTAAGCCGTCTTCTTGAACAGGATCATGAAGACCAGGCCGACTGCCAGGGTGTTGGTCACGTACGGAAGGAAGTACACCGTCTGAAAGAGATTTTTGAGCGGTTTGATGGAATTTAAGCCAAGGGAAATGAGCAGTGCCAGGCCCGTTGAGGCCGGCACGGTAATGATCACAATGATAAAGGTATTCTTAATGGCCTGAAGAAAGTACGGATCGCGCAGCACATAGGAGAAATTGTGCCAGCCGACGCCTTTATAGGTCTGCGAGGCGAAGTTGAAGCCCTCCTGGAAGGCGTAGACGAATACATCCACGAGCGGGTAGACCATGAAGATCCCCAGAAAGGCGATCGCCGGCAGCAGGTACAGCCAGGCTTTCAGTTTGTTGTTTTTCATGGCATGGCCTCCTGCGTCAGAAGCGGATCCGCTCTTCGCTCTCCGCGGCGAACAGAAAGACCTTCTTCGGCTTCAGGGAGAAGCGGACCTTTTTCGAGGCCGCGCCCACTTCGCTTTCCGAGCTGATAATGGCCCGGACCGAGGGCGACTGTGCCTGCGGATGCGTCGCAACCACGCTGATATCCCGGCCCATGACCTCGATCCGCGTCAGATCTAATGAGAAAGCGCCGTTTTCATCCGGGATAAAGCCCTCCGGCCTGATGCCGACAAAGACCTTCTGATCCGGCACGCCCGGAGCCGGCAGCACCGCTTCGTCCCCGATAAAGACCTGACCGCCTTTCACCTCACCGCTGAAGGTATTGATGGCCGGCGTTCCCAGGAACTGCGCCACGAACAGATTGATGGGGTCGTTGTAAACCTCCTGCGGCTGTCCGATCTGCTGCAGCACGCCGAGCTTCATGACCACGATCTGGTCGGAAATGCTCATGGCTTCCTCCTGGTCGTGCGTCACGAAGATGGTGGTGATCCCGGTCTCGCGCTGGATGCGGCGGATCTCCTCACGGGTCTGAAGCCTTAAGCGCGCGTCAAGGTTCGAGAGCGGTTCGTCGAGCAGAAGGACCCGCGGCATCTTGACCAGAGCCCTTGCGATCGCCACGCGCTGCTGCTGACCGCCGGACATCTGTGAAGGCTTGCGGTCCATGAGACCCTCGATCTGCACCATGCGCGCAGCTTCTTCGGCCCGGCTAAGCATTTCCTCCTTGCTCAGCTTATCCGCGCCTTTCAGGTTCTGCAGCGGGAACATGATATTCTGCCGCACCGTCAGATGCGGATAGAGGGCATAGTTCTGAAACACCAGACCCACGCCGCGGTTTTCGGGTTCCAGCCCCGTTACATCGGTATCCCCGAACCAGACCTTGCCGGACGTGGGCTTTTCCAGTCCGCTGATGAGGTTCAGGCAGGTGGATTTGCCGCAGCCGGAGGGACCGAGCAAACCGATCAACTTGCCGTCGGGGATCTCAAAGGTGAAATCGTTGACGGCGATCACGTCCGGTTCCCCTTTGGCGCGGTTCGGAAACCGTTTTGTCAGATGATCCAATACCACTTTCATAATAGCTCTCACGTACCCATGAATTTAACGCCGGACAGAGCCCGGCGCCTTGGGGTTTTCTATATTTTAAATATAATTCACAGAAAAAAGATTGTCAAATCCAAAAAACCCCAAGCAGGATGTTGAAACACATAAGCTGCTTGGGGATTCTTGTTCTGGGGGATATTCAGTTTTAAGCTCTCCGCTTTTTCGCAATCATGACCACGCCGAAGAGGATGGCGAAGGCGGCGGGGGTGGCAAGCAGGGCCACACCGGAGCCCACGTTGTAGGCGAGGATGCCGGAGATCAGATAGCCGCAGGCCGAGACCGCCGCCACCGTGATGGCATAGGGCAGCTGCGTGGAGACGTGTTCCACATGCTGACAGCCGGCGCCTGCCGAGCTCATGATGGTCGTATCGGAGATGGGGCTGCAGTGGTCGCCGCAGACAGCGCCGGAAAGGCAGGCTGCGATGGATACGAGAAGCATCGCCTCATTTTCCGGGAAAACGCCGCAGATGATGGGGATCAGGATCATAAAGGTGCCCCAGCTGGTCCCGGAGGCGAACGCTAAGAAGACCGAGATCAGGAAGATGATGACCGGCAGGAACATCTGCAGGGAGGCTGCCGAGGCTTCCACCACGTCGTGGATGAAGGGCGCGGCACCGAGCAGGCCTGTCATGCCGGACAGGTTCCAGGAAAGGATCAGGATGATCATGGGAGCGCACATGGTCCGCAGGCCGGCCGGGATGCCGCCCATGAAGGTCTTGAAATCCAACACCCCGCGGATCAGATAAAAGATGCAGGTGAAGACCAGTGTGAAAAGGCTCCCCATGACCAGGGCTCTCGGTGAGTCACAGTCGGCAAAGGCCATCTGAAGGGATACGCCATCCAGGATGCCGCCGGTATAAGCCATGCAGAATACGCAGGTCACGATCAGCAATGCGACAGGCAGGATCAGGTCGATCGGTTTCGCCTTCCCCTGCATGCCCTTTGACGGCGCGTCGGTCGAAAGCGCTTCGGAAGCGCCCACATCGCCGGCAAGCGCCTTTTCCTCCGATTTCTTCATGGGGCCGAAATCAACCTTCATGGTCACCAAGAAAAGCATCATACCTAAGGTCAGCAGGGCGTAAAGGTTATACGGGATCAGCTTCACGAACATGGCAAAGCCGTTGATGCCCATGGATTCCGGCACGGAGCTCGTGACGGCCGCCGCCCAGCTGGAGATAGGCGCGATGATGCACACCGGCGCCGCCGTGGAGTCGATGATATAGGCAAGCTTTGCGCGGGAGATCTTCTGTCGGTCAGAAATAGGCCGCATCACGGAGCCGACGGTCATGCAGTTGAAGCCGTCGTCCACGAAGATCAGAACGCCCAACAGGATCGCCGCCAGCTGCGTGCCCACGCGGGACTTGATCTTTGACGTAGCAAAGCGCCCGAAGGCCGCGACCGCGCCGGAGCGGTTCAGGATCTCCACCAGCATGAAGAGCAGGGCGCAGAAGACCAGGATCGAGGCATGCGAAATGTTCGCGATATTGGGGATCAGGCCGCCCTCCTCATTGAAGAGCAGGGTGTTGTAGGCCAGCTCCAGGTTGCCGCCTGCGTAAAGCAGAGCGCCGGCCAGGATGCCGAGAAATAAGGAGCTGTAGACCTCTTTGGTCACCAGGGCGAGGGTGATGGCAAGCAGGGCCGGCAGCAGGGAAAATATGGTTGAGTAGAGTGCGGGTTCGTAATTCATAAGACTCTCCTGCAGATTCGCCGTTTCCGGCGGGGCAGCGCTTCAACTTCTGAAAAAAGCCTGCCGGATCTCGCTTCTCCGGCAGGCCTTCCTGTACCCTTTTGCAGGGTCAGCCTTGCAGTCCGTTTGCCTGGCGCTCCATGTCTTCCACGACGATGTCGTAGATCTCGCCGACGGAGGCACCGTATTCCAGGATCTTCCACGGTTCATTGGTATGGAAATGGATCTTGATCAGGTCTTCGTCGCCGACAGCAAGCAGGCTGTCGCCTTCGAAATGTTCGGTAATATAATCATTGATCTCGTCTTCGTCGAGATCGCGGTCTCTTCTTTCGATCAGCATCTGGGTATCATAGCGAAATTCCAGCATGGCTTCTCCTCCTTGTTGCGAATTTGGTTTTATCATACTCCTCCGGGTGGAAAAATGCAAGACTTTCCAGCCTCCTTGGAAGGCAGTCGGAAAGGGGCAGGAAAACCTAGGGATACGAACGGGTGTTTTGCACTGACCAAAATGAAAACCTGCAGACAGTCACGCTTCACAAAATAAGATTCCGCTAAAAATACCTTGGTTTATTATTGAAAAGCCTCGTTTTTTGAGTTATAAAAAAGTAGACAGGCGTCTTCTTTTATACGTCGTCCCGACAGAAACAGAAGCACCAGCACAGAAAAAGGAATATACAGGAGGATCTCAATGCCTGTCGTAGCGGCACGATGCACCGTATGCGGTGCAAATCTGCAGGTGGATAATTCACTGAAGAGTGCGTTTTGTCCATACTGCGGAGCAGAATATGATGTGCAGGATGCCATCAGCAATGTGACTATCACCAAGCAGTATCAAGTCGACAATATCCAGACTATGAATATCGAGAGTCTGGACAAGTCCAAGGAAATGCTCCATAAAGGAGAGGCGTATCTGGCAGAGCAGGATTATGCAGCTGCTGAGAAGACCTTCCGGGAGTATTCCGATCTTCTGCCCGGAGAAAGCGACGGTTGGTGGGGCATCCTGCGAAGCCGGACGAAAAACATGAAAAATGTTGTCTTTTCGAAGACGGATCTCGATGGAGGGCTGGCGTCTCTGGCCGACCGGGCTCTGAAAACAGCCTGGGGCGAGGATCAGCAAAAAAAACTGAAAGACTGGACGGCTTATCAGGCACTTTGGCAGCAGGAACGTCCCCGTATCGTTTCCGAAACACAGCAGAAGATCCAGTTGCTGACTCAGCAGAGAGATGCGGAACGGAGCAAGGAAAAAAAGGCACAGGAAGAATACACCCTGTATGCCAAAGCAAAAAAATCAATGAAAGATAAATATAATGCGAAAGACCCCGGGGCGAGAGCCTGGTTTCTGGTCAAGGTCGCAGTCTGCATTTTCGTCGCCGGCGCACTCCTGGAGCAATTAGCGATGGCTTTGCTCGGCAACAACGGTGATTTTCCTGTCTGCCGGGCGATCATGATTTCCTCGGTCATTCCTTTGATCTTCGCTCTCATCAATCTTATTCGCATGCTGAGCTGGAAGAAGAAGATAAGAGCTTTCGCGGAACTGGAGCATGAATCGGAACAGACTATGCTGAGGCTGCGAGGAAGCGCAGACAAGCTGGACCGCCAACTTCAGGTAAAATATGATCTTTTGAAGTAAAAAACAGGAGGATTAAGGATTATGTCTATTGAGCGGGCTAAGTGTACAAACTGCGGCGGAAATCTTCAGGTAGACAGTACAAAAAAAACAGCGACCTGTCCTTTTTGTCATGCAGAATATCTCGTGCAGGATGCGATCAACAATTACAAGATCGTCAATGAATACAATATCCAGCATGTCGATACGGTCATCAACCAGGATGAAAGCTCCAGCACGGTCCAGCTGAGACAGATGGAATCGTGCATCTCAGTCCTGAAGGATTATAAAAAGGCAGAAGAAATCGCGCGGGCGGTCATCCGTGTCCTGCCTGATTCGTACGAGGCTTACTGGGGCCTTATTCGCATCCGCACGGAGGATCTGACGACTTGCGGACTGAGCCAGAAACTATGGGATGAACTGGACGGGTACGCGCAGAAGGTCTTGGCCCTTGCTCCCGTTGCTATGGGGATCAAAAGTAAATATCAGCAGCAATGGAACGACTTCTGCCGGATGCGGCAAGCGCTGCGAAATAACGCCGTTGCTCAGAACCAGAACAATGTCGACAGGCTGGAAGCACAGATGGCACAGCTGAAAGAGCAAGAGAAAGCCAGAGATGACGCCATAAGGAAAGCTGAAAAGCTGAAAAATCCTTTCCGATTTGTTTTTGGAGCAGCGGGCGTAATCATCAGTATCATTTTGCTGATCAAGTTCTGGAAGAAACAAGGGTACAGTCTTGATTTTTCAGGATACAGCACACTGAAGATCATTGGAGAGATCATCGGTCTGGTCGTGTTGATTGCTGTTTTCCTGCTGGTCACAGGTCTCATTACCGGCATCTTGGTGTTTCTTGGCGGACAATTGTCGAAACTTTTTAACATATCTGAACGGGAAAAAGCCAATAGCATGTACAATCCGTCATCGGAAATCTATAAACTGAAAAAAGAGCTGGAAGCAGCAAATGCAGCACTTGAAAAAGCAAAAGGGAATTAGAAGGAGCACCAGCCATGGCTTTTTTGAAAAATCCGAATGAAATAAACTATCCCGGGGGAAGAAAGCATTTTTGTGAGGTCATCAAGAATTCAGGAGCCCCTGGGCTTCTGATTTGGAAACAGCCGGAAGAGGACTTCAACACAAACTCACGGTTGGTCGTGATGCCCGGTGAATCCGCTATCTTTGTCAAGAGCGGTACGATCGAAGAGGTGTTCAGCGAAAGCGGGACCTACAAACTTACGACACAGAACTATCCGTTTATCAGCCGCATCCGGAATGCTGTGAGCGGCGGCATCAGCATGTTCAACTGCGTGGTCTATTTCGTGCGGGCTGCGGACAGTCAGGAGATCCTTTGGGGAGCTTCCAGTCCTATCCAGGTCCGTGACACTGTCCACAACATCCGCACCGAAGTTCTCGCGCGCGGTGCCTACAAGGTACGCATCACCGATCCGGCGGCTTTTTTACAAAAGCTGGTCGGCTCCGGTCTGCGTTTTGAGACACAGAAGGATCTTGACAGCTACTTCAGCAACGAACTGCAGTCGGTCATCCGTTCTCAGGTGGCACTGCTCCTGAATAATTACAATGGGGAACTGATTGGTCTGGATGAGCATCTGGATGAGCTTTCACAGCAGGTGACGCCGCTTCTCGACCGAACTTTCCGCGAATACGGATTGACGTGTGTGCGCTTCTCCTTGTCTGGACTGGACGTCGATACCACCAAGTATGACCGTCTTGACGAGATGCGGCTAGGTGCGATGGCACGGGCACAGGAGGCACTCGGGGAAAGGGCAGCGCTGGATGCCCTGGGAGAGGAAGCCTGGCGGACCAAACTGCAGTCGGAAACGCTGGTGGGCACTTCGAAAAATATGGGCGGCAGCGGTGCCGGCCTCGGCATGGGGATTGCCGAAGGGATGATCCTCGGGAAGATGATGGGCGGCCTTGCCTCACCGCTTGCCGGTGCCGTGCCGGTAGCAACCACGGTGCAGGGTTCCAATACCTCCGCTTTTGCCCGCACCGATGTGCAGGGAACTTCCGCGCAGCAGCCTGTGGTGCAGCCCTCTCCGGCAACAGCTCCGGTCCCTCAGTCCCAATCCGCCGCAGAAGTCCCGGTTGCACAGTCCCCAGCACCAGATCCTGTCGCCGTCTTAACAAAAATGAAATCACTGCTGGATGCCGGCCTCATTACGCAGGAGGATTACGATGCCAAGAAGAAAGAAGTTCTTGCCAGCCTGATGTAAAAATTGTACGGACATCAAAACGGACCACTGCTTTCCTGGTGTGCTACCCGTCAAGAAGACAGTGAATAATTAAAAGTTTCATACCGTCAGTCGAGCAATCGGCTGGCGGTATTCTTATGCGGCCGCATAATAGTTCTCATGGTATTCGACAGGGGTCATCGAGTGAAGCTTCCTCTGGATACGTTCCGTGTTGTAGTAGTAGATGTAGGACTCCATTGCGTTAAAGTCGTTAGTCTGCGGCATGAAATACCTCCTCAAAACAATGGCCGGATAAGAAACAGGGATTCCACCTGTCATCTTATCCGGTCAATGATCTCTGTTGAACCATCCACCCTCCGATGAACGACGGCATTATAGCATAAGCGCCCGGCGAGGGCAAGCCCGAAGGGCATCCCCTCTGTCACCCTGAGGCGGAACAAAGCGCCGACGAAGGATCTCTAAGGGGCCAGCTCAGGCAGCGTATCAGACAGAAAGCCGTTCTCTGTCTGAGCTTCCTGCGCGCATGGCGTTGATCACGCAGATCAGCATGACGCCCACGTCGCCGAATACGGCAAGCCACATCGGCGCAAGGCCGAAGGCCGCAAGGACCAGGATGGCCGCTTTGACGGCGATCGCAAAAATGATGTTCTGTCTGGCGATGCCAAGCGTCCTGCGGGAGATAAGGACCGCCTCCGCCGTCTTGGAGGGCTTGTCATCCATGAGAACAATGTCCGCTGCTTCGATGGCGGCGTCCGAGCCGAGCGCGCCCATGGCGGCGCCGACGTCAGCCCGCGCCAGCACCGGCGCGTCGTTG